>JAPLFP010000148.1 GCA_026390585.1 Ignavibacteriales bacterium
CGCATCATTTGTGCCAGTGGTTACGTCGTGCCCGCAGTCGAAAAGGAAATGTTCCGAGCAGGAGCGAAGGCGATCATCAGCAAACCATATGCGCCGCAGGAGATACTACAGAAGGTTCGGATTGTATTGGACTCTCGAACATGAGGAAGAAAAATGAAATCTGTCAAATCTGTTGTTGAATCGCTCAAGGGTATATGTGAAAAATATCCGGCCGTTGTTTCTGGGTACTTCCTCGTCGGTTTTTCTTTCGTCTCGATCATTCGTATGCTCATCAGGGCAAAAAAGGGAAACCTTTTCGTCGAGGATCTCTACGACGTGTTCTCGGCTCTTCCATTTATGTGGCTTCTGGCCCTTTCGATTGTGCAAGTCTTTCAGGAACGCTCCAGACTTCGTCAAATACAAAATGAACTGGCGCGGGAACAGCTAAAACGGCAGATCACGGAAATACAGCTTTCGGCCTTGAAAGAAGCCGAGAAGACCTTGCAGCATAGTATCAATAATCCGCTTGCTGTGATCGCCCTCTCACTCTCGCGTCTGAAACGTGCCGTCAAGGTCGATCGCGATCTCCTGGACGAAACCAACGATATCGAGTGTGCCTCGCAAAGAATTGGAACTGTTTTGACAGACTTTTCCAGAACTCAGCTTCGATAAGGTGAATTCGTTGGCTTGCCATTCAAACCTCTCGTGAGGAAGTAAGTTCGCCCCCGGCCCTGGTGGGAGGGCCGGGGGACAGAATCTTGTTCGACATCGCTTCATGTCCCATCTCTGCACTGCATCTGCTGTCCCCTTTCGGAACAATACACGAAAGAATACCTCACGTCTTTCGCCTGAATACTCACCCCTTTTTGTTTGTTTTGTCTCGTCGTATATTGTTGGGTCGACAACAATACAGCGAATGCATTGTAGTTATCGATGACAACCAGCTCCCGCTGCCTCTGTGAGAGTCCTATTCAACTCCTTCATGATCCGGAGATACCTCATGAGAACACTCGACTTGCGCTCAACCGCCTTCATAGCGTTCTGTCTCTTTCACAGCACTCTTCTTGCCCAAGCTACTTTGACCGGTGATCTGCTCTCAACGTTCACATTCAGAAATCTCGGAGCGTATCGCGCGGGGGTCTGGGTAAGCTCAATTGCAGTTCCCGCTAATCCGGGCGAAAAGCACAAGAACACCTTCTTTGTCGCTCCAAGAAATGGCGGTGTCTGGAAGACTGACAACAATGGAACAACGTTCAAGGCTGTGTTTGACACGTATGGCGTGAACGCCATCGGTTGCGTTCAGATCGCCCCTTCAAACCCTGATATCGTGTGGGTTGGAACAGGAGATGCCTACAATTCGCGGTCATCCTATGCAGGAAACGGCATCTACAAATCGACGGACGGAGGCGAAACGTTTGCAAATATGGGACTGCGCGACTCCCATCATCTGGCAAAGATCCTCGTGCACCCCCAGAATCCGGAAATCGTCTACGCCGCTTCCATGGGACATCTCTTCTCGTCGAACACCGCAAGAGGGGTGTTCAAAACGATCGATGGCGGGAGAACCTGGAAACAAGTCCTCTCCGTTAATGACAATACGGGTGTTATCGACCTCGTCATGAATCCGAAGAAGCCGGACATCTTGTTCGCAGCAATGTATGAGAAATATCGGTACGGCTGGCATTTCGAAGCAGGTGGGATTAGAAGCGCCGTGTATCGGTCCACCGACGGCGGCATGAAGTGGAGCAAGCTCAAGAACGGATTGCCGGACGGAACAATCGGGCGCAAAGGGCTCTCCCTCTGTCTCAGCAAGCCCGATGTTGTCTACGCTCTCGTTGAAAACCTCAATCCGAAAGACACCGTCAAAGAGCTCAAGACCGAAGGCATGATGAACACCGCACGGGACACGTACTATGATCAGTTGAAGGGTGGGGAGATGTACCGCTCGAACGACGGTGGCAATACATGGAAGAAAATGAACGACCCGAAATTCAATCTCAGTTCCAAAGCGGCGTATTCGTTCAACCAGGTCGCAGTGGATCCGTTCGATCCGGATTTAGTGTACGTCCTGAGCGCTGCAATGCATATTTCGCGCGACGGTGGGAAAACATGGACTGGATTTGATCGGGAAGAGGAAGAACAGTACTTCTCTCACGTGTTTGGGGATTATCGCACGATGTGGATCGATCCCAAGGATTCGCGACACATCATCATCGGGAGTGACGGAGGGGTCTACGTTTCGTTCGATAAAGGAAAGACTGCAGAACATCTGTACAACGTACCGGCTCAAGAGATTTACTCAGTCGGCGTGGATGGGCTCAACCCTTACAACATCTATTGCGGACTCCAGGATCATGAAGCGTGGAGAGGTCCCTCAAACAGTTGGGCGGGACAAATCACCCTGGAGGATTGGGCTGTCGTCGGCATCAGTGATGGCATGTATTGTCAACCTGACGTGGTAACGAACCGATGGTTCTACACGACAGGTCAGTTCGGTACTCATCAACGTGTCGATCTCTGGACAGGCCAACGCGTCTCCATTGCGCCTGCAAGACCCAAAGATCAACCACCATATCGTTTCACGTGGACGACCCCGATCGTCATCAGCCCGCACGATGAGAGCACGATTTACACAGCGGGTGAAGTGCTGCTGAAGTCAGAGGACAGAGGCAACCACTGGGCTGAAATCAGCCCTGACCTGACGACCAACGATCCCAAAAAGAAAAACGGACGAGGGCACATTCAGTACTGTACGATTACCACCATCTCCGAATCGCCCATCAAGTCAGATGTGATCTGGGTTGGGACAGACGACGGCAAGGTGCATGTGTCGCGAAACGGGGGAGAGGAATGGGTCGATTGCACTGAAGGGCTGACAAACGCCGGAGCCCCATCGAACTTTTGGGTGACAAGAGTGTTTGCATCCAACAAGGATGTCAATACGGCGTACGTAACGAAGAGTGGCTTCGTTTTTGACGATTTCCGTCCTGTTGTCATGGAGACGACGGATGGCGGAAAGAGTTGGAAGAATATTCAGTCGAACCTGCCTAATGAGTCGACGAATGTTATCTGGGAGGACAAGGACAATCCATCATTGCTCTTCCTGGGAACCGATGGAGGCGCCTATGCATCGATCGACGGTGGGGAACACTGGGCAAGGTTTAAGAGTCTTCCTACGGTACCGGTCAGAGATCTGGTTGTTCAAGCCCGCGAAAACGACCTCGTACTGGGAACGTACGGCCGGGGCTGCTACGTGACGCATATCGGCGCGCTAAAGAGCCTGACGAACGAACTCCTGAATGAGGATGTCGTCCTTTTTCCGGTCAAGTCGAAACCGCAGATGAATTTCTCGGAACAGCGGTGGTGGGGGAATCGTGAACTGATGGGAAACAAACATCTTTCGACGCCCAATGAATTCAATGGATTTGAAGTTTTCTATTTCCTGAAAACGGCACACCAATCGGTGAGAATCGAATTCAAGAATTCCGCGGACAGCGTCAAGAGCGTCGTCTGCGAATCGGCTCCGGGGTTGCACAAAAAGACCTGGGCGTTCGGCAGAGCAGAGCCCGGCGAATTTGAGATCAAGCTGATCGTCGATGATCGATCGTATGAAACGACAGCTTCGATTCTTCCCCGATTGCTTTGGCCGGTCGGAAACCAGGAGGTGCACAGGCAGAGCCTAAAAGAGTGATCCCGAGTTGAACATTCAAGAAATATTTTCAAACTTGCTGCTGGTAAAACATCAAAAGAGCCAATGATATGGAAAATCTCGAGAGTCTAACGCTTCGGTCAGTACTTCTTCGCAGTGCAGTCGATTTTGCCGATCGGCCGGCATTATCCGCAGTCGAGGGACCGATACTCACCTATGCAACCCTGAACACTAACGTCCAGACGGTCACGCACTTGTTGCGTGACCGTGGGATCATCACGGGTGACCGGGTTGCCCTGTTGAGTGAAAACCGACCACAGTGGGGGATTGCGTTTTTCGCTATCACGACGATGGGGGCTGTCGCTGTTCCCATTCTGCCGGACTTTCACACGACGGAGATTCACCACATCCTGGCACATTCTGAATGCAAGGCGGTGTTCGTCTCGAGGAAACTGTATGGTAAGGTTGAAGGGATCGAGCTGCGTCAGTTGACTTCGATCATCCTGCTCGAAGATTTCACTTTGGTCCCGCCGCGCACGACGAAAGAGAAACTCCTCGATTTGCTTGATGAGGGGGGGCGTGAATTCGCGAGATTGAAAGAGCGTGCGTTGAAGTTTGTCGGTCGAATCCATGATACGGTTGAAGAAGATGACTTGGCAGCAATCGTCTACACCTCCGGTACTACGGGACATTCAAAAGGTGTGATGCTGACACACAAGAACCTTGTGTCTGACGCGCTGGCGACTCGGCAGATCGTTTCTATTGGACCTGAAGATCGCCTTCTCTCGATTCTTCCGCTGGCGCATATGTATGAATGCACGCTTGGATTGGTCCTCCCCTTGCTGTCAGGCTCTGCGGTCTACTATCTCGATAAGCCCCCTTCGGCCATGGTCCTGGTGCCTGCGATGGAACGTGTGAAACCGACAATCATGCTCTCCGTCCCGCTCGTGATCGAAAAGATGTTCAAGACCCGGATATTGCCGAAGCTCACTGGCTCGGCATTTACCCGCAGCCTGTATCGTATTCCCTTCCTCAGGAGACAATTGCACGGAATTGCAGGAAAGAAACTTCTGAAGACGTTCGGCGGTGCCTTAAAACTGTTCTGCATCGGCGGTGCGCCTTTGGCTCCCGAAGTGGAGCAATTCCTTCGAGAGGCGAAATTCCCCTATGCAATCGGCTATGGACTGACGGAGACATCGCCGCTCGTGGCCGGGACGGGATCTGAAAGGACGAAACGACTTTCGACGGGACCACCATTGCCTGGCACAAGTATTCGGATTGACAATGCCGACGCAAGCGGGGAGGGAGAGATCCAGATCAAAGGACCCACAGTGATGAAGGGATACTACAAGGACCCGACAAGAACCGACGAGGCGATGACAAAGGACGGATGGTTCCGAACCGGAGATCTTGGAGCGTTCGATAAGGAGGGATACCTGTACATCAAAGGAAGACTGAAGAACATGATCCTTGGTTCGAACGGCAAGAATATCTACCCCGAAGAAGTGGAATCGGTTATTAACGAGTCTGAAATCGTTCTTGAGTCTCTCGTCTTTCAACAAAACAACCAGATCTCAGCCAGGGTACATCTCAACTACGAAGCGTTGGATCGTGACTTCGTCAAGGATCATCTTACGGATTCACAAATCCGGGAGCGTGTAAAGAGTCTCTTGGAGAGTCTTCGAAGGCAGGTGAACACGCGCCTTTCTTCTTTTTCCCGTATCCACCAGCTCATCGAGCAACGGGAACCTTTTGAGAAAACGCCGACGCAGAAGATCAAGAGGCATTTGTACGTTTGACCTTCGCGGACGGGATTGCATCCCGTATCCAAGAGCGGGACTTTTGATCGGGATCTCGTATCTGGAAGCCGTTGCGGACGGGATATCATCCCGTCCGACAATTGTTCTGCCGTAGTCGTCCCGATGCGCTGTTGATCGGGACCTCGTTTCGGGAGTGCTGTACGGACGGGATATCATCCCGTCAGACAATTGTTCTGCCGTAGTCGTCCCGATGCGTTGTTGATCGGGACCTCGTTTCTGGAGGGTTGTGCGGACGGGACGGCGTCCCGTCCGACGTCTACTGTTCGCGGCTTGTCGGTTCGTAGATGTAGCGCACCCACTGCGCGAAGAATTCCAGGCCGTGACTTCTCCATCTGTTGACAGGATTGTTGAGATCGAGGTTCGCGGGAACGGGAACATCCGCCCTCCCGAGTGCCACATCTCTCCGATATTCCTCAACGAGCCGGTGGGCTTCGTATTCCGGATGGCCGAGGTGCATAAGAAAGCGTCGGTCAGCGCTTTCGAAGATCGTGTAGCCGCCGTTTTCCGAATGCGCTAGCAGGTTCACATTTCCGCGGTCGCGTTCTGATTCGAGTACCCGGTCAGAGATTCCCGAGTGACGACTCTGCACACACCAAAAAAGGTCGTCGAGCTCTCCCGTAACGGGGTGCAATCGGTTGAGGTTGCGGGTCTCGTACGCGCCGAAAAGCTTCTTTTCGAACATCTCTTTTTCAATCCCTACCATTTTCGCCAGTGCCATCCCACCCCAACAAATCCCGAATGCGGAAGTGATGTTTTGGCGCGCGAAGGTCAGAATCGTTGTGATCTCATTCCAATAGCTCACCTGCTCGTAGTCGATCTCCTCAACCGGCGCCCCTGTGACGACAAGACCGTCGAGAGGAGCTTTGGCGATTGCATTTTCAAAATAGTCGTAGTAATGTTCCAGGTGGTCCAGATCTGTGGTCTTGTACGCATGCGAGTGCAGCCGGATCCAGACAGGTTCGATCTGAATAATGGTGCGGCTCAGCGGAAAGAGGAGATAGGGTTCGTAGGTTTCTCCTTTCGGCATGATATTGAGGATGCCGACACGGAGCGGACGTATGTCCGCACGATTGGCTTCTTGCTCTGAGATGCAGAGCACTCCTCGTTGTTCTAGTTCCCCTCTATGTCGATGTTCATTCGGCAGCACGACGCTCATGGACTGAACTCCTAGTTTGTTGAGTGGGAAATGTAAACGATGTCATTGAAAAGGCCTGATGCTGTGAGTTTTGCTCCGGCGCCCCCTCCCCGAACAACGAACGGCTGCCGGTAAAGGCTGCGCGTTGTCAGGGAGACGATGTTGTCATTGCCTGAAAGGTGATAGAAGGGATGCTGGGGGCACACCTCCTCCAAGCCGATTCGTGCCCGTCCATGATCAAAGCGAGCGATGAAAAACAGCGATCGGCCGTGTTGCTGAGCAGCAAATCTCCTTTCCTCGAGAGCGGCATCCGCATCTGCGAGCGACGCATCAAAGTCGCCTTCGCCCAGGATGCTCTGAGGGAGATAGGGCTCAATCTCGATGTCCTGAAGCTCCATTTCAAATCCGGCCTCACGGACGAGAATAAGCAGCTTCCGGGCGACGTCGATGCCCGAAAGGTCGACACGAGGGTCGGGTTCGGTGAAGCCCCGGTTCATAGCTTCCCTGACCGCCTCGCTAAACTGCTTGCCTGAGTTGACACTGTTGAAGATGAAGCTCATCGTCCCCGACAACACAGCCTCAATGGTCTCGACAGCGTCTCCATTCTGGATGATGTTTTTAATAGAGTCTATGATCGGGAGCGCCGCGCCCACATTCGTACTGTAGCGAAACTGGGCACCATGTTCGGAAGCGGTTAGTCGCAGCTGATGATAGAAATCCTGAGTGAGGGTGTTAGCAATCTTGCTGGATGTGACCACAGAGACGCTTGAGCGCAGAAAGTCGAGATACACCTGCACGGCAGACTCTGCCCCGGTACAGTCAACGACAATGGAATTAGGCGCATTGTACTGCCGCACCTGCTTTGAGAACTCGGACAAGTCAGTCGGTTGGCCGGCGGCTGCGAGCTGAGTCTTCCAGGTGCTCAAATCGATGCCGCGTTCGTCAAACAGCATGGTTCGGCGATTAGCCATGCCGACAACCTTGAACCGCGTGCGAAGTGTGGAGGTGGCGAACTCTTCCTGGTCTTTCAGAAGCTCGAGGAGAGTGCCCCCCACGAGACCCGGGCCAAGGAGAAACAGATTGATTGTCTTCTGCCTTGAGAGAAAGAGATGGTCGTGAAGCGCATTCATCGCTTTTTGCAGGTCACTACGACGCAGCACGAGTGTCAGGTTGCGCTCCGAGGAACCGTGAGCGATGGCTCGAGGCGTGATACCATTGCGTCCCAGTGCCTGGAACACCTTTCCTGTGACCCCCGGAATGTCTTGAACGCGTTCCCCCACAACGGCCACGATGGAACAGTCGTTCTCAACCGTAATTGCTGAGATCTGCCCGTGATGCAACTCGACGCGGAATTCCAGCTCGATGACTTCTCTTGCCGTCCTACTGTGTTCTGTGGCGATGGCAAGACAGATGCTATGTTCGGAAGAGGACTGCGTGATGAGATTCACCTCAATGTCCTTCTTCGCAAGCGCTGCGAAGATTCGTGAAGCGATTCCCACGGTCTGCAAGATGCCCTCACCGGTCACTTTCAGCATGCTGATGCGGTCGATACACGCAATGCCTTTGACAGGAGACTCGCCGGCTGCACTCGGGCTTTCACAAATGAGCGTGCCGGGGAAGTCCGGATTGAATGTGTTGCGAATGCGGATGGGAATTCGCTTCTGAAGTGCTGGCAGCATGGTGGGGGGATGGATGACCTTTGCCCCAAAGTGTGAGAGTTCCATGGCTTCTTCGAAGGAGAGCGTTTCGAGCGAAAAAGCCTCGGAGACTCTTCGTGGATCCGCCGTCATCACACCGTCGACATCTGTCCAGATTTCGATCTCCTCGGCTCCCAGTGCAGCTCCCAAGATAGATGCTGTGTAATCTGAGCCACCGCGGCCGAGCGTTGTAGTCTCGTTCGCAGGACCGCGTGCAATGAAGCCTGTGATCACCTGGATGCCAGTCCGATTCCTGAAGTGATTCAGGATGTTCCAGTTGGTGAGGTCGAAGTTGACCTGTGCTGAACCATAGGTCAAGTCGGTCTGGATGAGCGTTCTGCTGTCCACATATTCGGCAGGGACCCCTGAGTGCTTCAACGCTTCCGCGATCAGGGTGCCCGAGAGCTGCTCGCCGTAGCTCATGACGAAGTCAAGAGTTCGTTGGGTGATCTCGCCAAGGATCCAGATGCCGTGGATGAACTCCCGGAGCTCCTGAAACGCCTGAACGATGAATACATGGGCTTGCTGTGCGGGCTCTGACCCCAGGAGCTCATTCGCCACGGAGAGGTGGCGTGCTTCGAGTTCGGCCAGGAGCTGTTCGTAGGAGCGGTCGCCCCGAAAAGCACGCTGGCTCGTTTCGATGAGCTGGTTCGTGACGTCCTGCATCGCCGATGCCACGACGATGACCTGCCCGTGCGCACTCGGGGTTTGTGTGATGATGTTGATGACAGCTCTGATGCGTTTGGCGTCACCGACGGAAGAGCCGCCGAATTTGAGTACCCTCATACTGTAATCTCCTAAAGATGATTCTACGACGCAGCGGCAACTGACCGGAATGCCTGGTCAAAATCCGCGATGATGTCGTCGATGTGTTCGAGTCCGACAGAAACTCGGATCATCTCGGGTGCTACGCCTGCGGCACGCTGTTCCTGTTCCGAGAGTTGGTTATGCGTGGTCGACGCAGGATGAATGACGAGCGTCTTGGCATCGCCCACGTTTGCAAGGTGGCTCGTGAGCTGAAGAGCATTGATGACCTTTTTCCCCTCAGTCAATCCGCCCTTGACTCCGAATGTGACAACCCCACCATAGTGTGACGGCCTCAGATACTTCCGCGCGTTCGCTGAAGACGGATGATCTTCCAGGCCGGGATACCACACCCAGTTCACTGTGGGGGATTTCTTGAGCCAGCGCGCAAATGCAAGAGCGTTCTGACAATGGCGTTCGGCACGCAAAGAAAGAGTCTCCAGTCCCTGCAGGAACAAGAATGCGTTGAAGGGAGAGAGGCATGCGCCGAGGTCTCTGAGTTGCTCCACTCTCGCCCGAATGATGAAAGCGATGTTGCCAAACGGGCCTTTCGTTCCGAACGTCTCGGCGAACTTCATGCCGTGATATCCGGGGCTCGGATCTGTAAAAATTGGGAATTTGCCGTTGTCCCAAGCGAATTTCCCAGAATCGACAATGACTCCGCCAATAGAGGTTCCATGCCCACCGATCCATTTGGTTGCGGAATGGACAACGATGTCGGCTCCGTAATCGATCGGTCTGCAGACATAACCACCCATGCCGAACGTGTTGTCGACGATCAACGGAATCCCCTCAGAGTGTGCGAGATCGGCGAGTGCTCTGAAGTCGGGAATGTCAAGCCGTGGGTTGCCGATCGTTTCGACATAGAGAGCCTTCGTCTTGTTGTTGATGAGTTTCTTGAAATCCGCAGGATCATCAGTCGGCGCAAAATGCACGTCGATTCCCAGACGTTTGAATGTCACCTTGAATTGGTTGAACGTTCCACCGTACAAATGGCTCGACGAAACGATGTTCTCTCCCGCTTGCGCGAGCGTGGTAAGAGCGAGCGCCTGGGCTGCGTGGCCGGAGGAGGTCGCCAGAGCTCCGACACCGCCTTCCAAAGCTGAAACGCGCTCTTCGAACACGGCTACTGTCGGGTTCATGATCCTGCTGTAGATGTTCCCGAATTCCTCGAGGTTGAACAAACGCGCAGCATGTTCTGAACTATCGAAGAGATAGGACGTCGTTTGATAGATCGGAACCGCACGCGCATTAGTTGCGGGATCTTTGCGTTGTCCCGCGTGCAATTGAAGAGTCTCAAATCGATAGCTGGGGGTCTGTGGATTGGACATCGGTCGCTCCTGTTATTGATTGATAGTGAACATCAAACTCGTAAAATGAAAAAGCCTCTCCGGGAATGATAACCCGAAGAGGCTTCGCTAAAAGCATCTTCTCTTATCTTTCCCTCGTCCGATACACGTCGGGGGCAGGATGGAGCACCTGCATCATACACGTGGTATGACCGGTTGCTAAGGCGTCGCAGGGCCAGAACCCTCAGCCTTTCTTCATAAGAGGCGTATGTAACTCTTCTATCTTATCTTATGCTCGTTTGCTCCGAAGTGTTTGAAAGATAGTTTTTGCTCTGATTCAATATACGACGACTCCAACAGGTTGTCAAGCGAGTTGCCCGAGAATCGAAAGGAAAAATTCATCCAAAAATATAGGAGCATCGACTCACAATAATATAGAGACGTAATGTAGGTCAGGCTGGATTTTTCAAGATCCTCTACGTTGAATCACGTAGCATTTGAGCCTTTTTTTGTCCACCAGGACAAAAAAAGGAGAAGTTCCCAACATTCCCCTTGACAAGCTCACGAGAAATGTTATATTTAAAGGGTAGCACTTTACTAAGTGAAAGTGGGAAAACGACAACATATCGCAGCATTCCAACTGGCCAACGCCGTCCCCGGCGAAATCCGGCCGCTCGCTGCGCTTTCCCTGGTTAGCCTCCTCCTTATTATCGGTAACCTACTGGTTCTCGGGCTTTTTATTATTGCCTAGAAGACGCCAGAGGTCAACCGAGCATACCAACCCTTAAATTCCTGTAACACAATCTGGTAAAGCAGGTTCACCTCTGGCGAACGAAATGTGTTTTTCTTGCGAAAGGTGAACGATGCGAAGTGATCTCATCAAAAAAGGGATCGAACGAACCCCGAACCGTGCAATGTTGCGCGCTGTTGGCTTCAACGATGAAGATTTCGCGAAACCCATCATCGGCGTTGCGAATGGCTATAGCAATCTAACTCCCTGCAACATCGGACTCAACGATCTGGCTAACAGGGCGATGGAAGCTCTGCGGGCTGCCAACACCATGCCGCAGGTCTTTGGCACGATCACAGTCAGTGACGGCATATCGATGGGAACAGAGGGAATGAAATACTCTCTCGTTTCTCGAGAAGTCATCGCCGACTCAATCGAGACGGTGTGTAATGCACAGGCGATGGACGGGCTCATTGCCATTGGGGGATGCGACAAGAATATGCCGGGTGCGATGATCGCCATTGCCAGAATGAATATTCCGTCGATATTCGTTTATGGTGGGACAATCAAGCCGGGAAACCTCCATGGTAAAGACCTCACGGTTGTAAGCGCGTTTGAGGCTGTGGGGCAATACAGTGCAGGAAAAGCCACAGAGGCTGAGGTCAGGGAAGTTGAATGTCATGCATGCCCCGGGGTGGGTTCCTGTGGTGGGATGTTTACCGCGAACACGATGTCGTCGGCAATTGAAGCGATGGGCATGAGTCTGATGTATTCCTCCACCATGGCCGCGGAGGACGCTGAGAAAGCCGAGAGCACCGCAAAATCCGCAGAAGTCCTTGCGCGCGCCGTTCAACAACAACTCCTCCCTCGACAGTTGTTGACCCGCAAAGCGTTTGAAAACGCTATCGCTGTTGTGATGGCGGTGGGTGGTTCGACTAACGCCGTTCTCCATCTCCTTGCTATAGCACATGCCGCAGAAGTCCCATTGACGATCGATGATTTCGAGGTCATTCGGACTCGAGTGCCTGTTTTGTGTGATCTGAAACCTTCCGGCAAGTATGTGATCACCGATTTGCACAAGGCCGGTGGCATTCCCCAGGTCATGAAGATTCTCCTTGCCCACGGCATCCTCCACGGCGACGCCCTCACGATCACCGGCGAGACCATCGAGCAAGCGCTCGCGAATATTCCAGAGGAGTCGCGCACTGATCAGGATGTTATTCGCCCGTGGAACAAACCGCTCTATGCACAGGGTCACCTGGCGATACTCAGGGGCAATCTCGCAACCGAAGGCGCTGTCGCGAAAATCTCCGGTGTCAAGAACCCGAAGATCACAGGTCCTGCGCGCGTGTTCGATTCCGAGGAGGAGTGCCTGAAGGCAATTCTCGCCGGCCAGATCAAAGCCGGAGATGTTCTTGTGATCCGGTTCGAAGGTCCGAAGGGGGGGCCGGGCATGCGCGAAATGCTTGCCCCGACATCTGCAATCATCGGAGCAGGTCTCGGCGATGCTGTTGGACTCATCACAGACGGCCGGTTCTCAGGAGGCACGTATGGAATGGTCGTCGGACACGTGGCTCCGGAAGCGGCTGTCGGCGGAGCCATCGCGTTTGTCAAAGAAGGGGATAGTGTCACCATCGATGCTGAGCGTCGATTGCTGCAACTCAATATTTCTGAGCAGGAACTTGAGCAACGCCGGTTGGCGTGGCAGCCTCGTCCGCCGCGGTATACAAGAGGAGTACTTGTGAAGTACGCCAGGCTAGTGTCCAGCAGTAGTCTTGGTGCTGTGACGGATCTGTTTTCAGATCAAGAGATATCTCATTGAACGGGCCTTCCGCAAAACATGCGGATGGGATCGTCCCGCTGTCACCACAACGGCGGGACGCTTCAATGAGATCAAATGTGAGCAGGATTCACTCCAACAACTAAAGGATCATCTATGTCAACGCAAAAGGCGACGGGATCACAGAAACAGGGCAGATTGATGACGGGGGCAGAGATCTTTGTCCGCAGCCTTGTTGCTGAAGGAGTAGAAGTGGTGTTCGGTTACCCCGGTGGAGCGACGATCGGCATCTACGACGCTCTTGTGGATCTCTCGGACATCAAGCATGTGCTTGTTCGGCATGAACAAGGTGCAACGCATGCCGCCGAGGGATACGCAAAGGCTACCGGAAAGCCGGGAGTTGTTCTGGTAACTTCCGGTCCAGGCGCAACAAACACTGTCACCGGAATTGCCGATGCGTTCATGGATTCCATTCCCATTGTTGTGTTCACAGGACAGGTGGCACTTCCGCTCATCGGGAACGATGCGTTCCAGGAAGCGGACATCGTGGGGATTACCCGTCCGATCACGAAGCACAACTACCTCGTGAGGGACGTAAAGGAACTCGCAAAGACTGTCAAGGAGGCCTTCTACATCGCGTCAACGGGAAGGCCGGGACCAGTGCTCGTCGATCTGCCGAAGGACGTTATGGCGCAAAAGGCGACATTCCATTATCCAGATTTGGTGGAGGTGCGAAGCTACAAACCAGTTGTTGAAGGTCATCCAAAGCAAATCAAGAAGGCGGCTGAGGTGATCAGCACTGCAAAGAGACCTGTGCTCTACGTTGGTGGCGGGGTTATACAATCAAATGCAGCAGCAGAACTTCGCAAACTGGCGGAGACGCTGCAATGTCCTGTCACCACGACGCTCCATGGACTCGGGGCTTTTCCTGAGAATAATCCCCTGGCGATGGGGATGCTTGGCATGCATGGCACATGGTACTCGAACGTCGCTGTCCAATACTGCGATGTCTTGATCGCAGTCGGTGCGCGTTTCGACGACCGTGTCACAGGTAAAGTGGAAGCCTTCGCAGCAGAGGCGCAGAAAATTCACATCGACATTGATCCATCGGCGATCAGTAAGAATGTGAAGGTCGATGTCCCCATCGTTGGAGATGTCAAAAGAGTGCTGAAGCAGCTCAATGAAGTGGTGCAGCGCCTGGACACGAAAGATTGGCTGGCCACGATTCAGCAATGGAAACAGGAGCATCCTCTGCGCTACAGGAGCGGTGATGCAATCCGGGCCCAATATGTGATCCAGAAACTTGGCGAGATCACCGGCGGCGACGCTGTCGTTGTGACGGATGTCGGTCAACATCAGATGTGGACAGCTCAGTTTTTCAAGTGGATTCACCCGCGATCGCACATCACCTCCGGTGGGCTGGGCACGATGGGTTTTTCGCTGCCGGCAGCGATGGGTGCCAGCTTTGGGCGCAAGGATCTTCCCGTCATCTCGATCAGCGGAGACGGAGGCTTTCAGATGAACAGTCAGGAGATGGCGACTGTTGTCGAACACAAGCTCCCGATGAAGATTTTCGTGATCAACAACGGATTCCTTGGGATGGTGCGCCAATGGCAGGAATTGTTCTGGCGCCGAAGGTATTCGCACGTGGGACTCTCGAATCCGAATTTCGTCAAGCTTGCCGAAGCGTACGGATGTCCCGCGTATAGAGTTGAGCATTCGTCGGATGTGGAGAGCGTCATTCGGAAAGCGCTCGCTCACAAGGATGGTCCGGTCTTCGTGGAGTTTGTTGTGGAACAAGAGGACAATGTCTATCCAATGATTCCTTCAGGTCAGACGGCCAATGAAATGCTCGATTTTCCCGATCCTGTTGTGAAGCCGTCGAACGGCGTGCCGGAAGAACTCTTGATGACAGTTGTCAAAGGTTAGTTCACCCAATCAATCATAGGGCATAGTCATGACACATACTCAACATCCTTCAAAGAGTGGTGCGGAGCCGAAAGAGGGCGAACACTTCAAGCGACACACAATCTCCATCCTTGTGGAGAACAAGTTCGGCGCGTTCAATCGCATCGCGGGTATGTTTGCCGCGAAGGGTTACAATATCGATAGTCTCTCCGTTGGACCGACGGAAGAGGAAGACGTATCTCGTATGACCATCGTGACACGTGGTGACGATCAGATCATCGAACAAATCACCAAACAATTGAACAAGCTGATCGATACGCTCAAGGTGGTCGATCTGACATTTGAGAGCTTTGTCGACCGTGAGCTTGTTCTGGTGAAGGTCCAAACCACGCAGAGCACCCGACCCGAGATTATGCAGATTGCCGAAATCTTCCGGGCGAAGATTGTCGATATCAGCCCGCGGTCTGTGACTCTGGAATCAACCGGCAGTCAACAGAAGGTGGATGCCATCATCAAGATGCTGAAGCCTTTTGGAATAAAGGAACTGGCGCGGACAGGGCGTGTGGCGTTGAAACGAGAGTTCCAAGGCGAAGTGTAGACGAGGTCGCAGAGACGTGAATTCTTTCCCGTTATATGACCCCCGCTTCGAGCACGATGCCTGCGGAACTGGCTTCGTGGCGAGCATTGCTGGACACAAGAAACACGAAATTGTGCAGCAAGCCATTCGTTCGGTGTGCAACTTGACGCACCGCGGAGCGGTCGCGGCCGACACGCAAACCGGCGACGGCGCTGGCATCTTGGTGCAGCTCCCCGTCCGCTTTTTTGCCGATCAAGTTTCCGGTCTGGCGGGGCGCATCGAAGATAGTGCTGACCTTGGCGTGGGCATGCTCTTCATGCCCCAGGACGAGGATTCATATGCATTGTGCAAGGCGCTCGTTGAACATGCGGTGTCACGCAGGGGATTAGGTGTTCTTGGCTGGCGAAGAGTGCCGGTTGACATGTCTGTGATCGGGGAGAGCGCGGCACTGACCTCTCCAAGAGTTCAGCAGATCCTGGTCAAGAAACCACGACACATTTCACCCATGGAGTTCGAGCGACAACTCTTTCTCGTCCGAAAGGAAATCGAGAAACATCTCCTGAAGACAGCAATTGCTGATTTCTATGTGTGCTCGTTCTCCAGTCGAACGATTGTCTACAAGGGGTTGATGATCGCCACTGCTTTGGATCGATTCTATCCCGATCTCCAAAATGTGTTGTTTGAATCAGCCTTCGCCATTTATCATCAGCGCTTCAGCACCAACACGTTCCCGACCTGGAACCTGGCGCAGCCTTTTCGAATGCTTGCGCACAACGGCGAGATCAATACAGTTCAGGGGAATCGTATCTGGAGTTCTGCCCGCGAGGCAAACATTGCATCGGACTATTGGGGTGAAGACGTGAAGACGCTCAAACCTCTCATTCAGCCCGGTGGAAGCGATTCCGCTAATCTCGACAATGCCCTCGAGGCCCTGACGCTCTCCGGCAGAAACGTGTTGCACGCAATGATGATGCTTGTTCCGGAGGCGTGGCGATCCCGGGATGACATCAATCAGCAGGTCAAGGATTTCTATGAGTACAACGAGTGTTTCAGTGAACCATGGGATGGACCGGCCGCACTGGTGTTCAGCGATGGCAAGACCGTTGCTGCAACGCTCGACCGGAACGGATTGCGTCCGGCGCGATACAAGATCACCTCGACGGGGCTGATTGTGCTTGGATCCGAAGCGGGAGCGCTCGAACTGGATGATGCATCGGTGGTCGAGAGAGGTCGGTTGGGTCCTGGCCAAATGATCGCCGTTGATACTGAGCGCGGAGTTCTGATGAGGGACCTCGACATCAAGAACGAGGTCGCTGCGCAGAAGCCCTACTCTCAGTGGATCAAGAACATCAGGAAGCTCTCTCGCTCGACCCAGGTGTTCCAAAGCGGAGAGAGCTCATTGGAAGGGGAGGCGTTGGTCCGAAGGCAACTCTGTTTCGGTTTCAGCGCAGAGGAACTCGCGACAGTCTTCAAACCCATGATGCAGGGAGCAAAGGAGCCCGTCTCTTCAATGGGAGACGATGCACCGCTGGCAATACTCTCGAAGCTCCCGAAATTGCTCCCTTCATACTTCAGGCAGCAATTCGCACAAGTGACGAATCCACCGATTGATCCGATTCGTGAACGCTTGATGATGTCCTTGACAACCAAGCTTGGTCCGCGTCGCAATTGGTTTGGAGAAACTGAGGAGCACGCCAGGCAAGTGGAACTGGAAAGCCCGATACTCTTCAATGATGATCTCGAACGGCTGCGGTCCTTGGATGACCCTGAGTTCTTGAGTACGACGCTCAGTGTCCTGTTCCGTGCTTCTGAAGGAGAAGATGGAATGCGTCGGGCGCTTGATGACCTCTGTTCTGCAGCTGAGAGATCAGCGGACGAGGGGAAGTTCCTCGTGATCTTGAGCGACCGCTGTGTTGACGCTGAGCATGCCCCTATACCTATTCTTCTCGCAGTCGGGGCAGTTCACAATCATCTATTACGACAGAACAAGCGTCTCAAACTCAGCGTCGTGGCAGAAACCGGCGAACCGCGCGATGTTCATCAGTTTGCCACGCTTGTTGGCTATGGAGCGAACGCGGTGAATCCGTATCTGGCATTTGAAAGTATTCGCGCACTGATGAGTCACGAGGCGGGATCTGACGTATCCTTTGATCAAGCATGCGCGAATTTCCGCACGGCTATCGAAGAGGGTCTTCTGAAGGTGATGTCGAAAATGGGGATCTCGCTCCTAGGGTCCTACCGGGGTGCTCAGATTTTCGAAGCGATCGGCATCGCAGATGAAATCATTGAAAAGTATTTCACCGGTACTCCGACGCGTATCGGAGGGCTTCGGTTGCGCGAGATCGCCCGGGAAGCACTGGAGCACCATGGTCGTGCCTACCAGACGACATCGCCAGCACTTCGTGATGAAGGAGTCTATCGTTTCCGCAAGAATGGCGAGCGGCATGCATGGTCTCCGGAGGCATTACGGGCAATGCAAAACCTCTCAAAGAGTGGCGGTCAGGAGCAGTATGATCATCTCAAGAAAGCGCTGGGAGAAACGAGTCCCATCGGGATCAAGGATTTGCTCGAGTTCAAGAAAATGAGCTCTGCGATTCCCCTCGAGGAGGTCGAATCGGTTGAGGAGATTCGGAAGCGGTTCACGACTGCTGCGATGTCTCTCGGTTCACTGTCGCCTGAGGTCCACGAAACCATCGCCATCGCGATGAACCGTATAGGCGGGAAGAGCAACAGCGGCGAGGGGGGTGAGGACCCGAGGCGTTTTCGTATCAAACCAAATGGCGATTGGTCGAACAGTGCAATCAAGCAGGTCGCGTCGGCGCGATTTGGGGTGACAGCCGAGTATCTCGCGAGCGCGAAGGAACTCGAAATCAAAATGGCTCAAGGGTCTAAACCGGGAGAAGGCGGACAAATCCCGGCGAACAAAGTATCACCCATGATTGCTCGATTGCGGAGGGCGATGCCTGGAATAGCTTTGATTTCACCCCCTCCGCATCATGACATTTACAGCATCGAAGATCTGGCTCAGCTGATCTACGATTTGAAGCAGGCAAATCCCCGGGCACGAGTATGCGTCAAGCTTGTATCGGAAGCGGGAGTCGGAACGATCGCTGCCGGTGTCGCAAAGGCCTACGCGGATGTTATCTTGATCAGTGGACATGAAGGAGGAACCGGAGCCTCTCCACTCAGTTCGATCAAGAATGTCGGAAGTCCATGGGAACTGGGCGTCGCTGAAGCTCAACAAGTGTTGGTCATGAATGGCCTGAGGGAACGGGTGACGATTCGAGTTGATGGCGGACTGAAGACCGGACGGGACATTGTCGTGGCAGCAATGCTTGGGGCAGAGGAGTTCAATTTTGGCACCGGCGCGTTGATCGCGTTGGGCTGTCGTTATGTGCGGCAATGCCACCTTAATACTTGTCCCGTTGGTATTGCTACGCAGGACGAACAACTGCGTGCCCGATTCGACGGGAAGCCCGAAATGCTGATCCGCTATCTGGACGCCATTGCAGAAGATGTCAGAAACATTCTGTCCGAGTTAGGTTTCCGCTCCCTCAATGAGATCGTGGGCAGGACCGACCTTTTGAAGCAGTGCTCAATCACGGATCATGCCAAGGCAAATACCGTCGATCTGAGCCGCATGCTCGCTCGAAGGGATTATGAGCGTGGCCAGCGTGTCCGAGTCTGGTATCGGAATGACAAACCGGACAAGCCTCTGGATGACACCATTCTGCAGGGTGTGAAGGATGCTCTCCCGGTTGAACTCAACATACGATGTCGTTGTGGGAAACACGGTGCTGTACGGCGCGACCGGGGGAACGCTCTACGCTTCTGGAAGGGCGGGAGAACGATTCGCCGTCCGAAACAGCGGAGCTCTGGCGGTGGTCGAAGGCGTTGGTGATCATGGCTGCGAATACATGACAAATGGTATTGTCGTCGTGCTCGGCACGGTTGGCAGAAACTTCGGCGCAGGGATGACTGGTGGCAGGGCGTATGTTTTGGATTTTCTTGGAGATTTTCCCCGGCGCTGCAACACCGAGCTTGTGCAGTTTGATCGCCTTGATGATGCTGAAGGCACCCGCGCACTCCAATCGATTATCTACAAGTTTGTTGAAGCCACCTCGAGTGAGCGTGCCCAGAAAATTTTGATGAATTGGGCAGAATATCAACCCATGTTCTGGAAAGTCGTTCCAAGGCATCAGTCTGTGTCATTATCTCCTCCAGAAACGCCGGCGGAGATGACCGTCGAGGTAAGATCGTGAATATGAACCATCACTCTCCAACCAACAATTAAAGGAGTTGCAGAGGCTATGGAAGAGCGGATCTCTGTATTTGATACGACATTGCGCGATGGCGAGCAATCACCGGGTTGCAGTCTGAACCTTGAAGAGAAGGTGCGTATGGCTCGTCAACTTGAGTTGTTGAGGGTTGACGTGATCGAGGCAGGGTTTCCAATTGCTTCGGTCGGAGATTTTGAAGCAGTTCATCACATCGCCCGAACCCTCGAGCACTGCACGGTCGCAGCACTGTGTCGAACGGTGAAACGGGACATTGACCGCGCATGGGAGGCAATTCAGTACGCGAAGAAGCCTCGTATCCATACGTTCATCGCTACGTCCGATATCCACCTCGCACATAAGCTCAAAAAGTCCCGTCAGCAAGCTCTGGAAGACGCCGTATGGGCGGTTCAATATTCTAAATCGCTCTGCAACGAGGTGGAGTTTTCGTGCGAAGACGCTTCACGGAGCAATATAGACTATCTCTGTGAGATCGTCGGGGCAGCGATTACAGCGGGCGCAACAATCATTAACCTTCCTGACACGGTCGGTTATGCGATTCCCGAGGAGTATGGTGCAATGTTCCGGACTGTGCGAGAACGTGTTCCGGGTGCCGAGAAAGTCGTCTTCAGCTCTCACTGCCACAATGATTTCGGATTGGCGGTGGCCAATTCGTTGGCGGCTGTCCGCAACGGGGCGCGGCAGATCGAGTGCACGATCAATGGGATCGGAGAGCGAGCAGGGAATGCAGCGCTTGAAGAAATTGTCATGGCGATAAGGACTCGCAAGGAAACGCTCGGCCTCGACACCAATGTCAATACGGAAGAAATCTACAAATCAAGCAAGCTTCTGACGACTCTGACCGGGATGATGGTGCAGCGAAACAAGGCGATCGTTGGAGCAAACGCTTTCGCCCACGAGGCGGGAATTCATCAGGATGGAATGCTTAAAAGCCGCATTACCTATGAGATCATGACTCCGCAATCCGTTGGCATCAAGCATAGCACGTTGGTGCTTGGCAAGCACTCTGGCAGGCACGCCTTGAAGCAACGATATTCGGAGCTAGGATACGACTTGGCCGATCAGGAACTCGAACAAGCGTATCAGACATTCTGTACGATCGCTGATCAGAAGAAGGATATTTTTGATGAGGACTTAGTTGCGATTGTCGAAGACCGCGAATCCTCTGCAGATGATTTCTACCATCTTGAGAACCTCCAAGTGTTCAGCGGCACCAATCTCCGGCCAACGGCAACCGTTGAATTGCGATTGCGCGACGAGCGCTTTGTTGACTCGGCGACAGGAGATGGTCCCGTCGACGCTGCCTACAAAGCCATCGAGCGCATAACCGGCGAAATAGGAAAACTGACCGAGTATTCCATCAAATCCGTCACGTTCGGACATGACGCCATTGGCGAGGTGTTCGTGCGGGTTGATTTTGACGGGGTGATGTTCAATGGTCGCGCAGTGAGCACGGACGTGATCACCGGAAGTGCGAAGGCCTACCTCGAAGCTCTCAACCGGGCAATGAGCGCGAAAAAACGGAGGGACTCACAGCAGAACGGAACGAAGGAAAAAGCGGTCGCGGTGTAGAACCGAGTGATTCAGTTCATTCAACAAAAATGGTAAAGAAAACGACTGACAATGACGAACCCTCGCACTCTTTTTGACAAAGTCTGGGATGCTCACGTTGTAGCGCAGGAACCTGGCTCTCCCGCGGTGCTCTACATTGACCTGCATCTTTTACACGAAGTGACATCACCGCAGGCATTTTCGGGACTCCGGGAGCGCAAACTGAAGGTGCGCAGGCCCGACAAATCGTTTGCGACCATCGATCACAGTGTCCCGACAACTGATCCGTCGTTGCCTATGTCAGATTTGGTCGCGGCCAAACAGATTGAGCAAATGGAAACGAACTGCCGGGAGTTTGGAATCCGGCTGTACGGGATGAAAAGTCCGCAGCGCGGCATCGTTCACGTCATCAGTCCGGAACTCGGTCTCACGCAGCCCGGGATGACAATCGTCTGCGGCGACAGCCATACGGCCACCCATGGGGCATTTGGAGCGCTTGCCTTTGGTATAGGCACAAGCGAGGTGGAACATGTCCTTGCGTCCCAATGTTTGCTCCAGAGAAAACCGAAGACCTATGAAGTCAGGGTCGAGGGCAAACTTGATCATGGCGTGACGGCGAAAGACATCATTCTGGCGCTTCTCGCGAAAATCGGTATCGGTGGCGGAACAGGACACGTCTTGGAATACGTAGGAAGTGCGATTCGTTCTCTCACGATGGAAGAGCGGATGACAATCTGCAACATGTCGATTGAGGGAGGGGCACGGGCCGGCATGATCGCCCCCGACGACACCACATTTCATTACATGTCAGGGAGAGAGTTCGTTCCGAAGGGGAAGGAATGGGAAACGCAGGTGGGGCGGTGGCGTCAACTCCCTTCAGACGAAGGCGCTCAATATGACAAGAGAGTCTCGATCGACGCGAGCAGCTTGCGTCCGATGATCACGTTCGGGACGAATCCCGGTATGGGGATGTCCGTGACGGATCGGATTCCGGATCCGGCACATGTCGCCGACGCATCAGAACGGGCAGCGCTTGAAAAATCGTTGAGATACATGGGATTGGAGCCGGGCCAACCTCTCATCGGGAAGGTTGTCGATGTTGTCTTTATCGGTAGCTGTACGAATTCGAGGATCTCTGACTTGAGACAGGCTGCGGCCATCATGAAAGGAAGACGAGTTGCTCCGAATGTTCGGGCTCTCATCGTGCCGGGGTCTCAGGCTGTCAAGAACCAGGCGGAATCCGAGGGCATTGACAAAGTATTCAAACAGGCGGGGGCCGAGTGGCGCGAGCCGGGATGCTCCATGTGCATTGCGATGAATGGAGATCAGCTCGAACCCGGTCAGTACGCGGTTTCCACAAGCAATCGGAATTTCGAGGGACGCCAGGGAAAAGGTGGAAGAACATTTCTGGCTTCACCGCTCACGGCAGCCGCTGCCGCTATTGCAGGAGCGATCACTGATGTGCGAACGATGATCAAGAACTAACGGACGACGACCATGAACCAGTTTCTACCGTTTTCATCACGAGTGGCACCTCTGTTGCTGGACGATATTGATACTGACCAAATCATCCCAGCTCGTTTCTTGAAAGTCACAGACAAGTTGGGACTTGGCGAGAACCTGTTCTCCGATTGGAGATACAATCCTGACGGCTCACCGAATGTCGAGTTTGTGCTCAACCGTCCTGAATACCAGGGAGCGGCGATTCTCCTTGTAGGGAACAATTTTGGCTGTGGGTCATCGCGTGAGCATGCCCCATGGGCGCTCAAAGGCCACGGTATTCGGGCCGTCATCAGCACCGCGTTTGCCGATATTTTCAAAAATAATGCGCTGAAGAACGGCGTTCTGCCGGTTGTGGTGGGGAAGGACGTTCACCGGGAGTTGTGCGACCTTGTCGCCGCCAGTCCGACCGCCGAGTTGAGCATCGATCTTGAAACGCAATCGATCGGGTTGCCGGGTGGGGAAGTGAGAGAGTTTCCCATTGACGGTTTCTCCAAAACATGTCTCATCGAGGGGACCGATGAACTTGGTTACCTCCTGAAATTTGAGGAGCAGATTGCGGCTCACGAGTTACTGCAATTGGACAAGTGAGAGAGAAGCATATGAAAATTCAAATCTATGACACAACACTGCGGGATGGTACTCAACGAGAGGGTATCTCGCTCTCATGTGATGACAAGCTCGCAATCGCGCGAAAGCTTGACGACATGGGCGTGGATTTTATTGAAGGGGGATGGCCAGGGTCGAATCCGAAGGACGCGGAATTCTTTCGCAGGATTCGCCAGATCCCGCTTCGTCACGCTCTCATAGCAGCCTTTGGATCAACATGCAGGGTAGGTGGTGATCCATCGACCGACTTGAATATTCGGGCTTTGCTCGATGCTGAAACCAGTGTCTGTACGGTCGTCGGCAAAACGTCGCTGATGCACGTTTCCGACGTGCTCCAGACAACTCCAGCCGAGAATCTCCGTATCATCCAGCAAAGCGTGGCGTTTTTGGCGTCAAGCGGACGGAGGGTCGTCTATGATGCGG
>JAPLFP010000271.1 GCA_026390585.1 Ignavibacteriales bacterium
ACCTGATCCACGGTTCGTCAGAAAACCGGTTTTCCATCACGTATTGCCCTGGGCACCTGACGAAGCAGGAGATCGAGAGCGTCAACTTCCGGTATGCAGATCTGACGGAGATGTCGAAACGATACAACCCGGATACACTCACCGACGGTTTCAATATTCTGCCAGGCGGAGAAAAAATATTCTATATCTCGAATCCTGCACTTGGATTGTGGGCGCACAAGGATCGATTCAAGTGATACTGGACGCCGTACTCCCACAGCACACACGGTACCCCCTGTGAAAATTGTCGTCGACAAAAAAATTCCGTTCATCAACGGGGTTCTGGAAAAGTACGCCGAAGTGGTGTATCTGGAGGGACGGGAAATCTCCCGAAGCGACCTGCTCAACGCCGATGCTTTGATCGTCCGGACAAGAACGAAGTGCAACAAGGAACTGCTTGAGGGAACGCCGGTACGTTTCATCGCATCTGCCACGATCGGGTTCGACCACATTGACACAGCGTTCTGTGAATCGAAAAAGATCTTTTGGACAAATGCTGCAGGGTGTAATTCATCATCGGTTCAGCAGTACATCGCTGGTGCGCTTGTTTATCTTTCGGAGAAATTAAACCTCGCACTCGCAGAAATAACCATCGGCGTTGTGGGTGTTGGCAATGTTGGCAGCAAAGTCGCAAAACTCTGTCAAACCATCGGAATGCAGGTCTTGCTGAATGACCCTCCGCGTGAACGCAAAGAAGGGTCAGACGGCTTTGTCTCCCTCGATACGATCGTTGAGAAGTCGGATATCATCACTCTTCACGTGCCCCTGAATCGCGACGGAATTGACAAGACTTTTCACATGGGCGACGAGAGCTTCTTTTCGCGACTGAGGAAAGATCAAATCCTCATCAACTCTTCGAGAGGTGAAGTTCTTGATACTGGTGCGCTGAAATCCAGCCGTCGGGAAAGTAAACTCGCCGCATGTCTCCTGGATGTTTGGGAGCATGAGCCTGAGATCGACCGGGATTTGCTTGATCTTGTTGACATCGGAACGCCGCATATTGCCGGGTATTCCGCTGATGGGAAAGCGAATGGCACATCCATGAGCGTCCAGGCCTTGAGCCGTTTTTTTGGCCTGGATCTCAATGCCTGGATTCCTCAGACGGTTCCGCCGCCAGAACGGCCTATAATAGAGTTGGATTGCACAGGATTAGACCAACAAGCAATCTTCGTTCGATTGGTCCGACACACGTATGATATCCTTACGGATGACAGAAGGCTGCGAGAATCGCCTCAAACATTTGAGAAGCAGCGGGGAAAGTATCCGTTGCGCAGAGAGTTTACTGCGTATACCGTCAGGTTGCGCAATGCGTCAGCTGACGTTCGATCGTTAGCTCGCACCATGGGATTTTCTATAATAGACTAATCACTTACGTAAACAAACGGAAGAACGACAATGCAGGAAAAAGCTGATTTTGGATTGATAGGGTTGGCGGTGATGGGGGAAAACCTTGTGCTGAACATTGAAAGCCGGGGATTCACTGTTGCCGTCTACAATCGGACAGTAGAGAAGGTCGACCAATTTGTCCAGGGTCGTGCGAAAGGCAAGAAGATCATCGGTGCTCATACGATTGCCGAGTTCGTGGTGTCGTTGAAGGCGCCGCGGAAAATCATGTTGATGGTAAAAGCTGGGAAGCCGGTCGATGACTTCATCGAACTAATCATGCCGCACCTTGAAGCGGGAGATATCATCATCGATGGGGGCAATTCACATTTCCCCGACACCATCCGGAGAACAAGATACCTCGAGTCCAAAGGATTTCTGTTCATCGGTACCGGTGTCTCCGGCGGTGAGGAAGGAGCATTGCGAGGTCCCTCCATCATGCCCGGAGGATCACCGGCGGCTTGGCCGCACGTGAAGCCTATTTTTCAATCGATCGCTGCCAAGGTCGCAGATGGAACACCATGCTGTGACTGGGTTGGCAGTGATGGAGCCGGCCACTTTGTGAAGATGGTGCACAACGGCATCGAGTACGGCGACATGCAGCTCATTTGTGAAGCCTACCAAATCATGAGCGAACTGCTCGGAATGACCGCAGGCGAGATCCATGAAGTGTTCAAGCAGTGGAACACCGGGGATCTGGACAGCTACCTCGTGGAAATTACTCGCGACATTCTTGCCTTCAAAGACACAGACGGCAAACCGCTGGTGGACAAGATCCTGGACACTGCTGGCCAAAAAGGAACCGGAAAATGGACGAGTGTCACGTCGCTCGACCTCGGTATTCCGCTTACACTGATCAGTGAATCTGTCTTTGCTCGATGCTTGTCGGCGATGAAGGAGGAGAGGGTTGCGGCATCGAAAGTACTGGCCGGGCCGAAGATGGAATTCACGGGAGACAAGCGCGCATTTCTTGCTGATCTGGAAAAAGCGCTCTATGCTTCGAAGATTGTCTCGTACGCCCAGGGATTCACACTCATGAGGGCTGCCGCTGTGGAATACAATTGGAGTCTCAAATATGGCAGCATCGCTCTTCTCTGGCGCGGAGGATGCATTATCCGTTCAGCATTTCTCGGCAAGATCAAAGAAGCGTTCGACGGCAATCCGTCCCTTGCCAATTTGTTGCTCGATCCGTTCTTCAAGGAGAAAATTGAATCTTCGCAGGATTCATGGCGCCGGGTGATTTCCACTGCCGTCTTGAACGGGGTCTGGGTGCCAGCGTTCTCTACGGCCCTCAACTATTATGATGGATATCGCAATTCGCGTTTGCCGGCAAATCTCCTGCAAGCGCAACGAGACTATTTTGGTGCACATCAGTACGAGCGCATCGACAAACCGCGCGGAGAGTTCTTCCATACGAACTGGACCGGACGCGGGGGTAACACTGCCTCGTCAACATATCGCGCATAGGCGTAGAACAGTGTTCAAGTTCAACTGAGGTCTTCTTACCGAACTCCCTGCGAGTGCAAATCAGTTCGACACTCGCAGGGAGTCGCTTTTCCATACGCCGCCTGCCTCTTCCTAGCCAACTGGGTACAGTCTTTTTTTGTGATTACCAGAAATGGCAATCACTCCCCAAAATCTGACCCAAAGTACAGGAAAAAGCTTGACAAAACGTCTTTCTTTTGCTAAAGTTGTATCACGCCGTGAGCGGTAAAGTAAACGATTAAGCTGATCCTAACGTTTCCTTGAGCAGTACCGTTTCCACTCGTCTTCCCAGTTCGTCGAAATCTTGATGGAAATCTCGTTGATATAGATACGCGCCAGACGGGATTCCTCTCGAGAGACAAATTCGCCTCGATCGCACAACGTCCAAGTTTGAATGAAGAACCCATTTCGAATAGGGGTTTCCATGAAAGCACTCTCCACTTCAACACTCCTCGTCTTGATCGTTCTTCTGATTCCAATCGCGGCATTTGGACAGGCGACATTGTCAGGTGTTGTCTCCGATTCTCTGACGCACGAAAGACTCATTGGCGTCAACGTCGTGTTAATGGGAACCGGCATGGGCAATGCAACAAATATTGAGGGTGCATACAGCATCACAGGAATTCCCCTGAAAATCTATGGCGTGCGAATATCCTGCATCGGCTATGAACCGAAGGTGGTACAGGTTGATTTCTCCAGAAACACAACGCGGCGGTTAGATGTCCAGCTTAATTCAACAGTTATTCAGGGTCAGGAAGTTGTCGTTACTGCGCAAATGCGCGGCCAGGTGGCCGCGATGAATCAACAGGTCGCATCGAACACCATCATCAACGTTGTGTCTGAGCAGAAGATCAAAGAACTGCCGGATGCCAACGCGGCGGAAGCGATCGGACGTCTCCCCGGAGTGTCCATTCTTCGATCTGGCGGTGAAGCAAACAAGGTCATCCTACGTGGATTGAGTGACAAGTACACCACGGTTACAATCGACGGTGTCAAAATCGCGGCAACCGACGCTAATTCTAGGGGTGTCGACCTGAGCACCATATCACAGGGTTCGCTGTCCGGTATCGAATTGTTCAAGGCTTTGACGCCCGACAAAGATGCGGACGCCATTGCAGGAAGCGTCAATCTCGTCACCAAGAAGGCGCCTTCGCGACGAATGCTGCAAGCAGATATCAGGGGTGATTACAACAAGCTGATGAATTCAGCTAACCAGTATGATCTGAGCCTGCGCTATGGAGAAAGGTTCTTTGACAATATCCTTGGTGTGCAGGTGAGCGGAAATCTGGAAAATCGAATCCGAAGCAATGAGCAAACGACCATCAATTACAAAGACCATTATGAGTTCGTGCCGGCGAACTACTTCATTAGCAATTTCAAATTGCGGTTCATCGACGAAACGAGAAAGCGTGATGGTGTGGTTCTTCTTCTGGATGTCAATACTCCTGACAGTGGCTCCGTGAGGCTGAGCGGCAACTATAACGGGACGCAGCGAAACGGTTCTACCTTCATGCGAAACTACCCGACAAACGACGCCGGGAGCACACCGGTCTACTATGAGTCCGAATTGACCGACCAGAAAATTACGGCGTTTAACAGTGCTCTGCGGGGGGAGAATTATCTCGGTGGCCTGTCGTTCACGTGGGGGGGCGCTTATGCAAACTCGATCACGGATCTGCCGTTCGATTACTACATCGACTATTTTGAGGCGATCGGAAAACGGGACGCATCGGGTCATGCGACCTCGGGTATGGATCTTCCCCCAGATCTCGCCATTCAGACAAATCCAGGAGTCGTCATCCCGTACGCCGTCAATAACTTCGCCGCCGCAGCAATCGACTCCGGCATCTTCAGCACGGAGCACAATAGTCAGACCGAGCGGACCGGATATCTCGACGGGAAGGGAAAATATGGTCTGGGCGAATTGATTTCCGGCGAGCTTAAACTGGGCGGAAAATACAAATACACCACAAGACAAAAATCAGCGAGCAGACTTTTTGCACCGTACTACCTGGGATATGCATGGCAGCCGAAGGACCTGTCGGCGACTCGCTTTGCGTCCTTCTACAACAGGTATTTGGCAAACAACCAGGTGCGTACGCCGTCGTTGACCGATTTTCTTGACGCCTCACCAGCGTCCCGAAGCTTGCTCGATCAGTATTTGCTCAATCCCATGATGAACAAGGACGCTGTTCGGGATTGGTACAATTTGAACAAGAATGGAACCGCTGCAAAACCTGAGTATTACACAGATAACACGGCGGATCTGGACTACTACGATATCAAGGAACGCCTAGGGGCAGGTTACGTGATGAATACCTTGAATATCGGGAACAATGCATCGTTCATCGCCGGGCTCCGCGTCGAGAGTGAATCGAATGATTATCTCTCGAGGTTCGTTCCTGGGACCGGAGCACTTGGAGGATTCCCTACACCGACAGGTCAGGTAAAGGACACAACCACGTCGTATTCTGAAACCATTTGGTTGCCGAACTTTCATCTGACACTGAGACCTCTCGACTTCCTCAATGTGCGGTTTGCTGCATATAGAGCGCTCGCCCGGCCAGACTTTAGCGCGAGGCTGATCAAGCTGTTCGGACAGTCGGTAGGCTCGTCCAACGTCCTCCTCGTGGGAAATCCGAATTTGAAAGCATCGAAAGCATGGAATTACGAAATAAACACATCCGTGTTCAGCAATACCATCGGACTTATTTCACTTTCGGCATTTTACAAAGAAATTTCCGATGACCAGCAACTTCTCAATGGCGCAGGATTGATAGGTCCGCGATTTCTCGACAGCCTTGGAATCCATTGGAACACATCGCTGATCAAGGGGGGGTACCAGCTGACAGTTCCGTACAATGCCGCTTTGCCAACCAAAGTATGGGGATTTGAATTCGAACATCAGGCCAACCTGAGCTTTCTGCCGGGATATCTGCAGTTCCTCGTCCTCTCCTACAATTTCTCCATCATCCGGTCACGGGCTCATCTCGTTTCCACAATTATCGACACCACCTGGGTGGTACAGCATACGGATTTTGGCGATATCTCGACGCCATTCTATACCAACCGTATCGTTGACAGGACCCAGAAACTGGATGGACAACCCGAGTTCTTCTGTAACGTAGCTCTCGGTATCGACATTGGTGATTTCTCCGCACGTATGTCTGTTTTCTATCAGAGCCAGTTCAACAGTACGTTTTCAGGTGGAGGCTTGACGGACGGACTCACTGGGCGCTACACACGATGTGACCTTACAGTAAAACAGAGATTCACAGACCATGTCGCTCTGCTCTTGAGTATCAGCAATCTTCTGAATGTCGAAGAGAGCTCATTCACGACAAACAGGGTGTACAACTGGACGCGACTCAACACGACTCAGCGATACGGGATGACGGGAGATTTTGGAGTGAGGATTGATTTGTAGTGCTTTGAGAGGCGACATGCTTCCGGGTATCAACAGAGTAGCGATCAATGTCAAACGTGTTTCTAATTACAGATCTAACACATCAACTAACCGAGGAGGTCATCTCATGAAGAACATGCGAACCATGTACTGCATCGTCTTGCTGTTGTTGCTGCTGCCGATGCTGCTGCTCGGCCAGGAACTTCGTCTCGTTCCATGGACCGGTCAGGGGAGTCAATATCTCAATCAACAGATAGCGGCGGATACTGTGGCGAACGGAAAACTTCCGAACCGCGTGTATGTCCTGACGCGGGGAGCCCTGTATCTTTCAAACGCCGTGTTCACGAATTACGGCGGGTGGGCCTTGAAGATAAAGGCAAACGACAGCTCAACGACCAAGAAACCGGTCGTCATGCTTTATCCGACGGGCACAGGCGCAACGCCCTGGAATCCCCCGGGCAATCTGTTCCAACTCGGCGGTAGTCTATCGATGAAGAACATTGAAGTCACAGGGTATTACGAACTCGTTGATACGAACCGCTGGAACATGCAGGGGGCCCTCGTCAATGTCCCGACGACGACTTCAGGTGTGAATATCACCATCGACAGCTGCATTCTCTCGAACGTCAATGGTAACCATCTTCGAACTGATGGCGTCGCATCAACGATTAAGATAACAAACACCATTTTTGCAAATCTTGGATACCTCGGAAGGTCAAATCTTGGTGCCGGCAAGGCACTCGATCTCAGAGGCGTGAGTTGCGATACGCTGATTATGGTCAACAACACGTTCGTCAACTGGCTGGATCGCATCATTCGTCACTATCCCGCCACTTCCTCAGCAACCAGCACAGGTGTCTTGGGCTATTTTCTGTTCGACCATAACACCCTTGTGAATGGCACATCGTACCATGGAATGTTTTCACTCGGCAGTGTGGGCAGCAAGGTCATCTTTACAAACAACCTGTTGTTTGATCCGTTCATTATGGGAAATGACACGGATGCAACGCGCCAGGCGGAGTTCATTCCAAGCGGTGAGAAAGACGCATATGGTGGTGCCAGAATGACCTGGATGTTCTCGTATCCGAACTCCACGACATCGTGGGTGGTCTCCAATAATTTCTACTGCATTTCCGATTCCGGCCAGGCGTTCTACGATCAGTTCAAGACGTCCGGCGTCACCGGAGAAGGATCGCCACTGACGTGGCATATCAATGGCAGACTAGGAGCCGATTCGGTGAACGCATTTAAGAAAATCACCGTGTCGTTCAACAATGCTCCGGCAACGATGACACAGCTCGCGCGATGGTACAGAGCGGCCAACGGAGGAAAAAAACTGAAGAACACCCCGGGTGCCTGGACGTATGGCAATGCAAAAGATCCCAATGATTTTGACCGTAAGAAATACGACTGGTTGCGAGACTCGCTCAACGGCGGCTATGCCACAAGTTCAATGCTCTATAGCAGCGCCATGCAAGGATTTCCGGTCGGGGATCTGAATTGGTTCCCGACAAAAAAATCCGAATGGTTGTCTCGTTCAACGGCAGGTCCGGGCGCTGCTTCGGTAGTGTGGAAGCTTGTTTTGCCTGACAGCGCGAATCCCTCAACCACCGTTGGAAACGTGTCGGGTCAACCGATTAGTGGCGGCAATTTCTACGTTCGCAGTTTTACCGGCACGCCCAATGGTCCTCTGGCAACCGGGAACATGCGCTGGTGGCCTTCGAGTGATGGTGGAGTGACTGGTTCCACCTGGGGTCCTGAAACAGGAGAGGTGGCAACGCGTTACATCCAGCTGCAAGTTGCACCGACATCGGGCTATTCGTTCACCGTCGATTCGGTTTCCTTCTGGAGCTGTGGCGGCGGCACGAGCAGCATGAGATTCAATGTCTACTATTCGACGGATCCTGCGTTCGTGACGAAAACACGACTCAATGCCGACACGGTCAACCTTGACAATTCGGGGAATGTGACGGCCACGACGCGCTATGCATATAAGGTCGGCACCACTGTGCCTGGCGGAAAGACATTCTATTTCCGGATCTACCCATGGTACGGGGGGGCTGCATCCACTTCAAAGTACGTCTACACACAGCTCGCTGAAATCAAGGGGAGTACAGCTCTCGTAACGTCCGTGAGAGATAAAGATCTCGTCCCGCGGGATTTTGAGCTTGCTCAGAACTATCCCAATCCGTTCAATCCTTCAACGACGTTTGAGTACTCCATCACCAAGAGCAGTCATGTTGTCCTTGAAGTCTTCAACGTACTCGGACAATCGGTTGCGAAGCTCATCGACGGACAGGTGAATGCGGGAACGTATCGGGTAACGTACGACGCATCGCGGTTAAGCTCCGGTGTGTATCTGTACCGGTTAACGGCCGGCGATTTCGTACAAACGAAGAAAATGGTGTTGATGAAATAAGGACATTTGTCCTCCCACTTTTTTGCATCTAGAGTTGAGGGGAACTACCT
>JAPLFP010000144.1 GCA_026390585.1 Ignavibacteriales bacterium
TTGTCTACATTTGCGGTGTCGTTCACCGTGCTGCCCGACGGTAAATATCCCCAACCGGCACCAGAGCTCGCCACCCCCGGCTCATAGCGCATCGTGTCTTTGTTCCCTTCAAAGTTCTGCCAATACAGCTTGTATTCTTTCACCTGGCCAGCTGAGGTTTTGATCTTCATGAACAAGCCGTCACCTTCCCAACCAAACTTACATATTGACTTGTCGTCTGATTGAATGCCGATATACAGGTTCAGTCCATTGCGAAGGAACTTCACGCGCGCAAGCGAACTGTCCTTATGAGGTACACTGTAGGATACGCTGTTGTCCGTGAATGGGTTCTTCACGTCTACACCACCGGTTACGGTGAGCTCACCAGCCTGTTTCTTCCCTGCTGCACCAAGTCCATACAACAGCGTCGGTGCTCCTGTCCAATCGCCTTCATCAAGCTTACCATCCACCGTGATCGCTCCGGCGTTCTTCACCACTACTTTCGCAGGGTCGTCATACGGATTGACGACCAGAGTCCAGTCGGAGAAAATGCTGACGCCGTTGACTGTCGCGCTGTGCGCTGTCGTGTTCACCGTGGTAGGATTCAGCGTCCAAGAGGTGCCGCTTCCCTCGTAGAATGAAGCCGCGTAGTTCGATTCATTGGGGCCCGCCAGAGAAGCAGGATAGCTGAACGTGATGTTGGCATTGGTAATACCGCCGCCGGCAAGAGTCCAGTACATTGCCAGCGAGCTCAAGCCCGCGGGCTTGTTGGGATGTGCGCCGTCAACGGCCATGACCGCGACATCGCCTGAACCCGATACGGGAGTGACCTCGACTGGCGCATAGCCAGTTGCCGTACCTACATCGAATTTTTGGAGAGCGGCGACACCGATCTTCTCCAGATTCCCAACAACATACCCCGCCGTTCGGCTCACGGTCCCATTGCTTCCGACCGTCAAGGTATTGGCGCCGGTCGATACAGTTCCGGCCGTAAGTGTCAAAGCGGTGTCGATCGCTGTGGATTGTGTTAAGGTCACCCCGGCGGTATTGTTCACCGTCAGGCGGGCGATGTTCGTCGGCAGCAGTGCACCCGTCGACTGTGCTGCTTGTCCGGCAAAAGCGTACGTTGCCTTTGGATCAAATGTTGCTGTGGTAGTCCGGATCGGACCTGTGGTGGCATTCAGTCCCCCTGCAGCTCCCACATTCAGCGTTGCATATGGTCCGACATTGAAGGTGCCTGCACCTGTCACCATCTGCGACGTATTCGTGAAATCGATTGTTCCCGGACGAACGCTGCCCACGTTCATTGTTCCCGAAACGTTGATGGTGCTCGTCACACCGCTCGTACCGGTGAGCGTGACTCCTTTTCCTGTTGTAAGCGTTCCGGCCACGTTCACCGTGCACGTCTTGCCCGCTCCAACGATCATTGAAAAATTTCCGCCTTGCATCACCAGATGGCCATTGATGTTGAGCACCGTATTGGTGGTGCCATCCGTCGCTGAGCTGGAGGAGGTCGTCACATTGCAGTAATCAGCTGTGGTGAGTGTCTTGCCGTCCGCGATCGTCACGGTAATATTGTCATTGCTGGAATTCGATGTATACAACCCCGACCCGCCCGTGCCGCTGCCGCCGACATAAGTCAAGGTCATGTCCATCGATATCGTAATGGTCAGGTTGGATTGGCTCGAACCGGGTCGAATCCGACAAACGTTGGCTGTTCCAGATCCTTGAATGATAAAGCTTCCGTAGGCCTCCAAGCTCAGAACGTCGGAGCTGTCGGTTCTCCCGAACACTCCATCAATTTGAACGACTCCGCCGTACACACGAATATATCGGATACTGCTTGTTGGCTGCACAAAGTCGGCCCTTATCTGACCCCCGGTCTGAACGTTCAGGCTCTTACAGGTTTTTCCGCTGCTGGTAAGAGTTACAACGTGTCCTGACTGGATGATCACGCTGTCGGCACTTGTGGGCGCTGTGGTCGCGGCGCTCCAGGTTGTTCCATTCGTTGACTTCTCCCAAGTGGCCGTTGTTTCCCACGTGCCTGTAGAAAGAGTACGATAGATACTCTGGCCGAAGACAAACGAAGCCACCGAAATCAAAAGAATGAGAACGGAAGCAAATCGTCTTGTTGTGATCATAGAAACCTCACTTGTTGGAATTGGAGATATGGGTTATTATTGAACTGAAGTGGCATGAGATATGACGGCATCTGCATGTGTTGTGGTCAGTGTAGAATTGCGAACAACAAGCCGGGACGGAAGGACGATACTCTTGACCGTCTTCCGCTTCGTCCCGTCGGCCAGGACCTCGATGAGCCGTTCTGCAGCAAGCGAACCAAGGTCGCTGATATCGACGTGGACAGAGGTCAAAGATGGATGGATCAGGCTGGAGATTTGGATGTCATCGAATCCCGCAACGGCAATCTCCTGAGGGACCTTGATCCCTTCTTCACGAAAACATCGGAGAACGCCGATCGCCATTTCGTCATTTGAAGCAAAGACGGCCGTCGGACGGTATTTCAGGTCAAGAAGAATCCTGCCGGCGGCATGACCCGATCGTTCTGTAAAATCACCACAGACGATGAGCTCATCCGTTACGTCAATGCTGTTTGCACGAAGTTCGGCATGATATCCGGCCAACCGTTCTTCGGCGTCTTCATTCCCCGGGTCCCCTTTCACGATCGCAATGCGTCGATGACCGAGGGAGATCAGATGGCGCATGACCTGCCGTGCCGCGCCAACGTTATCGATGCGGATGGAGTCGTGCATTCCGCGCGCCTCCGAAGAAGTCAGAATGACTGTGGGAACGGACTTCAGGTACCGGCCAACGAGAGTTTCTGAATCCAGATGCGGGGACATCAGAATGAATCCGTCGACGCGGCCGCTCATCATTTTTATCGCCGTTTCGAGTTCTTCTTTGTTGCTATGGGAGGCGGAAACAAGAAGGTGATATTGTTCTTTGTGAGCGATTGCATCAGCACCACGGATTATTTCGGAAAAAAACTCACCGTGCATGTCCGGAAGCAACATCCCTATCGTTTCGGTTCGCTTCATACTTAGACTGCGCGCCGAAGCGTTCGGGATGTAATTCAATCGACGCGCAACAGAGCGGATCTTTTCGCCGGTCTGTTTGGTCACCAGATCGCTATTATTGAATACTCGAGATACAGTTGCCACAGAGACACCTGCGCGGCGTGCAACTTCGTGAATTGTCACCCTGGCTTTCTGTCTTGGCATTCGCAACGGTGTTTTTGGGGGAAGGAGCTCTTCTGGGAAATGTAACCGGTTACAATGTAACCGGTTACATTCTAGCAAGTGAGTACTAGAATGTCAAGCAAAATCTTTCGGACTGAGAATAGGATTTGACAATTCCCATTTGTGATTCTGGGCCCATTGCGCTCAAACACGGGCAGACCTATGTAGAATTGGACGCCTAGTTTTTCCAAAGGCCGTTTCGTCATTTGGACCAAAGACGTCCGTCGGACGGTTTTTCAGGTGAAGAAGAATCCTGCCGGCGGCATGACCCGATCGTTCTGTGAAATCACCACAGACGATGAGCTCATCTCTTGTGTCAATGCTGTTGGCACGAAGTTCGGCCTGAGTCCCGCCGGCCGTTCCCCGCGATCACGAAATACTCCTCTTCAATCCCGAAAAACAATATCGATGATTTTGCGCATTGGGAATAGCCCAAAAGGATGAAAAAGGGATTAATCCCTCTTCAAAGATGAGTTGCGGGTGGTGGCGATGGCTGGAGTGCTCCCCGTTTGGGATCCAACTTTTGTGAAGAACGTTGATGATGATCAGTGTTCTTTCGATAAGTGGTCAGCAAAGTTCTAGTGTGATCACGATGCACTCGTTTTCAGAGTGTTCGAAGATCCCTTTAGGGCTACTTCCAAAATGGCCCACGAGCGTTGTTCGCGCGTGGCTGCCATTTTGAGAATCCCGTTGAGCGAATCGAAACGGGATCCAAAGTTACCCGCGAACATTTTCTTCGAGCAGATGCAACTTTCAGCATCCCGCCGTCGTCTGGCAGGAACCGAATTGTCATTTGAATGTTGGGAACGGTTCGACTTCCCTCACCGAAAGTTTTCGATCGGCAATTTGTTTGCACGCATCCGTTGTTAGTGTGAGCCCTCGAAAGAGGCGCAACATATCGCGTCTCTCCTTTCGCTCCCCCCCTGTCACACAGACTTGAACCCACCGTGATCCATGTTCACTCCTTTTGATCCCCCAAGCTGTCCTCAAGATTTCTTTCGAACCAATTCGATGAGGCCTGAGTTGAGGCGTCATTGCTATCGGGAGTTTTGGGCTAGGCGAAATGAAGTGATGCCGTCTGCTACTCACAGACCAAGGATGTCGATGCAGAAGACTGGTGAGCAATTGCTACATTCGCAGAAGAATTCCACGCCTTGGTGCTTGTTTCTAGCTCACTAGATGCTCAACCTCATGAGGTGCGACAATCACGATGATCAGCCTTGACTTCTCGGCTCGCCAATGGATGAACAAATCCACTCACTGTCCATTGGCACCACAGCAGGGGCTGGTCACTCTTGTGATTTTCCGAAACGATGCAAGAAGGTGATGCGTGGAACGATGTCGGCATCTTTTTGACGCTTCAAACTGCTCTTGTTTGCGAAAGTATTCACCCAGAGATTGGTCATACAATAAACTCTCTCGGGACATCAAGCAATCTGACGATATCTGTCACCCGCTCTGATAGTTCAAATCCTTTTGCACAATGTGCCGTACAGGTTGAACAACCTGCGCAGGGAGCTTTGGAGATATTAAGACTCGTGAGAAGATCATGTGCCTGTTGAGCATTGCTGTACCCGTACATATACATATATGCGCGCATGATTTCGGGAAGTGGCAGCCCCTTTGGACAATCGGGCACACAGTGCTCGCACCCCTGGCAATACAAGCCACCTTCAGATTTGTTGAGAGCGAGATCTGATTGTTCTTTAACTGTCAACGTCAGATCGTAGTTGACACCAGCATTCATGGTCAAATGATCGAAATTGGTTATGCCGGGAATTGCGGTCGTAATGTTTTCATCCTGCAAAACACATTTCAGTGCGGCTCTGCAATTGATAGGCTTCGTTCTCTCCTTATCATGGAAACCGCCGGCCATTGTCTTCATGGCAACAATACCCAGGCCTGCACGCGCTGCTTGTGCAACGGCACCTCTTACCTTGTCGAAATGTTCCTGTTTGTAGTTGATGGAAGTAAGGACAACTTCGTATACACCGCTTTCAATGGCAGCCTGAATGACTTCCGGTTCATTTCGATGAGTGGAGATTCCGATATGTCTGGCTTTCCCTGCTTTCTTTGCCGTCGTAACGGCTTCCAACATCGCGGGGAAAAGTGCGGTCTCTCGAGTCATGATGTTGTGGACATAGAGAATATCCACGTAATCCATGTTGAGTCGTTTGAGACTGATATCGAACCTATCGAGAAAAGCTTTGCTGGTCACACCGGGTCCGAATGCTCCCGTCTTCTTGTCATAGCTTTCAGCTTCTACCTTCGTGCCCAGCACGAACGAATCACGAGGATAGTCTTTCAGCACTCCGCCGAGCATTTCTTCGTTTCTTCCCCGCTGATATGAGTGTGCCGTGTCGAAGTAGACTATTCCGGTTTTCTTCGCTTCGTGGATCAGAGCGGGACTATCTGCACGCATGACTCCGAAACTCACAACGGGGAGCTCGATGCCGGTTTTCCCCAATGTGCGTTTGATGATCTTCTTGTCTTCTGCTGATTTACCCATAGCGTTCGCGGTGGCTGAAGGGAGCAATGGGACAACGAGCGCCCCGGTGCTCCCTACGAGTGTTGTGCGCAAAAACTGTCGTCGATTATATCCGGAGAGTTTCATCATGATGTTGTCTTTTCGTTCCTGGTGGGAGACGGTCGCATGAGATTTTCGATTGGCTATTTTTGCTTTGCTTGCGGTGTCCCGACAGCCCAAGTTTCAGCGTGCGTAAGCGTTTCCCAAAGTACGTGATGATTACCTTCTGAAGGACGGGCTAACGGAAGAGCTGCACCCATCCTAGGCAAACTGAAACCCATGCGATTGTGGAAATGATTGTAGGCAATTTCCCATGTCGAGTTCAACCCAAAAGTCAGATTAGGCGGGGGCGGAACGTTTTTCGGCTCTACATATTGAGCCTCAAACTCGATGGCAGCCATCATCCGCTTTCCCTCTTCTTTGTACAAGTCAACTCCCTGCAAGTAAGAAGTTTCTGCTGCATTGGCCATTGATGCAAAAGCCATGGTAGGATGGTGTGAATCGCGGGCAGTTTCCTGCAGGATCCCATCAACAAATTCCGGAACAAGGCCTTTGTTGCCCCAAATGGCAGCACCACATCCCGGAGGTTCAATTGGGGTCGGTCCGTCAGATTTCAGATAGATGTATGCCGGAGTGCGACCGCGCCACATTTTGACACCCAAATCGAAAACTGCACGATCGTCGCAGAATACACCAATATTGATCAACGCCTCACACATGGCGAGCTCTTTGTTGCCGTTTTCACAATTTCCGTGAATAACAGATGGAAGATACTGAGTTCTCAACATGTTTTGGAATTTCAATATGTCAGCTTCAGACCATCCAGTGTACGTGTAGCGAATAATTTCCGCTGCACGAGGCCAAACCGATCCGCACCAGGCTGCCTGTATGGGACCATTGGCGTAGGTATGTCCCTTCTGCAAAGTATATGACCATGCGTTCATGATTTTGATCGCATTTTCGGCATACAGTCTATTTCCGGTAATAGCCCAAAGAAGTGCCTGGGTGTAGGCAGCAGCACAATCGCGCTGTTCGTCCTTGCAGCCGATGTCGGGATTTGAACGCGGTCCACATGAAACACAATCAACCGGATGTGGAGTATAGTCTTTGGCTGCTAACGCGCTCTTCTGCATAGCTTCAAAAGCAGTTTTTTGAGGTTCAACTCCCGAGGCTACTCTCCTCTTCAGTTCGACCAATAGTGCCTGGTTTACGAGAACTCCCGGATGAGTAAACCCGGAAGATTTTGCTGAACCTATATTCTTGGAAGCCGTAATGTTGACTGTAGTTTCTTTATACGCCGGATTCATTTCTTCGTCGTAGGTAGCGGTGATGCTCTTACCTTTCTTGACAGGCTTTTCGGCGGTAGTTACTGCTTCAGCGGATTTGTTTTGAGTCACATTGTCTTCAACAACCGGCTTGCGACCTCCTTTTTTACTGTTACCACTTTCTTCAGTACTGCCAGTCTTATCAGCAGCACCTTCCTGTGTTTGCGTTCGTGTTCGATAGTTTTCTGTGCCTTGTACCGTTTTGTCAACGACCCAAATATTTCTGAATTGATACGGTGTGCCATGTTCCTGAAGATATATCGGACCTACGCCGGCTTCTCCCAACACACGCGTTGCACCTTTGACCTTGATCAATTGCACGTCTTTGTAGACTGTAATGCCATTATGGACCAGCGTTATGCGAGCGTTTTCAGTTTTGGTTTTGCCGGTGGCATCAAATCGCGGAGCTCTGAATTCGATATCGAATGTCTGCCATTGCATGGGAGGAAAAGCAACATTCACTGATGGTTCCAGGGCATTTGGATTCGCTTCAGTGATATTTCCAAACGCAATGGGGCCTGTATCACCGTAGGCATCCTTGATGTTGATTTCATAGCGTGACATCAAATACACGCCGCCGTTGGTTACTATCCCCAAGAGTCTGAACTCTAAATGCAATTTCATGTCACCGAACTTCTGCTTTGTGATAAGCGACTCATACTTGCCGGCTTCATGACCTGTAGCCTGTAAAATGTCTCCGGGCAGAATTACAAAATTATCTACAGGATTACCCCCAACGAGCCAGTCTTTTTCTAACACCTTGGTCCAGGAATCAGTGTTCTTGCCATCAAAGAGCACAATTGCTCCTTGCGGAGGCGGAGCATTCGACGTTGGAGATGTGCGGTAGAAACGCTGCATTTCTATCGATTCACTTCCATTAGAAATGCTGAGTTTACCCTTTTCAATCTTACCACTCCAACCGTCACCAGCAATACTTATGAGATCGTCACTTCCTTTTTGCCCTGTGAGCACTGCCGACGGTTTGTCTCTTGAAGCAAGATCAGTGACCAGATCCGTTCTGTACGCCCCATCTTTTGTAGGATAGACCTTGGCAAAATGCTTCCCATCTTTTGCCTGCCAGTCACCAATATTGGGGTCACCTGTTTCGGCTTGTTGTGCAAATGCATTCATGCAAATGGATAGCAACAAGATGGCTAACAATAATGTCTTCATTTTACCAGTTGTCCTCGGGATTAATGGATAGTGTTAGTTGATTGGTGCCGTCTCGAGATTCGACCGGACATCGAACCTGGTAGCGAAAATAGCTCGACGGTCGTTCCAAACGGAAATTGTTTGTTCAAGAAACATAGTCTTAGGCAAGTGAGAATCGATCAACCGATGAATTCTCTCGAAACACGAGCATGACGGACTTCATATGATGCCTTTCATGATTGGACCATAATGCTGTGTAGAGGCCATCGTTGGAGTCAGCGTTCAAGAACCCAATTGTCCGAATTTGCTGCATCTGTTGAAACACCTCCAGGCTTCTTGGCGGAGCACTACTTAACAAGCGCCATCTTTTTCACAGCAGAATGCTCGCTCGCGCTGAGTTGATAAAAATAGATGCCACTTGGATAGCCGCTGCCATCCCATCGTACCTGATAGCTGCCTTTTGGTTTGCTCGCATTCACAAGTGTTGCGATCTCCCTGCCAAGTGTATTAAAAATCTTCAACGTGACAAATCCATAATCCGCTATCTGAAATTCGAAATTAGTTGTCGGATTGAATGGGTTCGGATAGTTTTGAGAAAGATGAAGACTTCTGGGAGCGATTGGCTCTCGTCGTGATTGACTCACAGTTTTTGCCCAGCGAGGGTCACCGATCGGCCCGCCATCAGTTCCATACGTCCGTAATGGTGAATTGAGCGGCAAAGTGAAATCACCATGATCGGCATCTCGATAACCCGGATCTGTTGTAAGAGTGTCGTGAAACGCATACCCGATCCACTGTGTCCCACCAACATCTACATTCGGTGGGGCTGTCATCCAAAAGCAGACGTTCTCTATGAAAGCCGCTGTATCGGGACGTGGATCGAGGAAATATATGGTCGGCTGTAACGCTACAAGATCAGAAATCAAGGGATGGCCAATCATTCGATCCTGATTCGATATGATACAGTTTGATATGGTGAGCTTATGAAACGCGTCATCGACTTGAATGTAGCCATGAATATCACCCATATCGTTCATTGTACAATGGTCAATATAACCCGTGGGTGTAATAGTGCTGTCATACAAAGCGATATAGGGTTTCCCACTGCCGACGAGTATACATCTATAGCCGATCTTCCCGATTTTCAGACCTAATCCTTGTATCCTATAAATAGTCGAATTCTTCATCTCCAGATGCCGCAGATTCACATGTTTGTACTGAAGAAATGCCTGGGCATTGTAGACGATCACGTTGTCGATAAACACAGAATCTTGAATCAGGCCGCGACAAGTCGCCTCTGTCATTCCGTGAACAATATTGTCTGCAAAATCGTGAAACACACAATCCTGAAATCTGAATGTCCCGATTTTTGATGCATGGGGATCCGGACTCCCGTCGAACTTCAGCATGCTCATGACTGTCGGGACATTATTGACCAACCCATGAATATCAAGTCCTTTGAGGGTGAGGGCGGCGCCATCCATAATCATGAAGAGGTATTTGCAGTTACCAGTGATGACGGCTTTTTGAGAAGCGCCTGATTCTACCTGTATGGTAATTGGCTTGTGTAGCAAAGCAATGCTTGAAGAGGAGGAATGTGTGTATTCAGCTCCGCCGGTCAACTGCAGAATATCACCCGGCCTTGCCGCGGCGATGGCTGTGGCCAACGTGCCATCACCAGGTGGCACCTTGGTTTGAGCTACCGTGAGGGTGAGGCCAATGCACACGATGGCAAGAGGTATTAGTATTCTCCGCACCATTGAATCGTCCGTTTGTGATAAATGGGTCGAAGAGGGTGTTGGCAAAAACACTTATCAAAAACCCCAGTTTGAACTGGGGCTTTATTCCATGGGAAGAACATCATTCCCTTGTGTTCACAATCGTCTAGATACCAAACCGCATCCCAAGCTTGATAGGAATATAGGTCGTGTTGTCAAATGATGTAAATCCAATAGCATATCTACCTTCGACAAACATACTGTTTGTCTTGCCGAGAGGTATATCAACTCCAGCACCAACGGAAGCCACAAGGGCAGACGTTGCATTGAATTGGGTCCTTGGTAAGACAATGGGATTGTAGGTCGATACCACGACTGCCGTTTGTTCCGAATAGAGATACGACGCTTGAACGTCCGGAATTGACGTACTCAAAAACCCTGCACCAGCAACGATATAGGGTGTTACTTGTCCATCGCGCAAGCCCAAGAAAAGCTTAAGGTTACCAGCAATGGTCAAGACCGATAGAGTACCGCCTTCACCAATGCTAATACCCGATCCAATTCTGTCATGAGCGGGCATCTGCTGGAATACTTCCTGTCTTGCTTGCGATTCATTCTTTGGAAAGGCAGTGTAATCTACTCCGACGATGAGGGAAACGGATGGCAAGATATCAAAACCAATCCCGCCGCTGGCATTGAATCCCATCTTGTTTTCATCTCTAAGTATTTGTGGTCCAGAGAGAAATGAAATACCGCCTCCGACGTAGCAGTCCATTCCGTGAACGGACTGACTCCAGGCCGCCGTGGAAATAGTCAGAATCGCCGCCAGAACATTTGTGATTAAGCGCATGATGGTGTTCTTTCTTTGATCGGTGTTTTCGTACTTCCGAGGGATGAGGCTACAAATCAGACAATCCTCCGGAGCGGCAGGCATCGCCATCTTCACCGCATGAACCGACAATTACGACTCACTGATTGGGTCGTCACACCTGAGAGACAACTACATCAAATAGAGGGTGTCGGGGTCCACACCCTGACACGTCTCATCAGATCCTTCGAATCGACAAATCCTTCGACTCGCGGAGTTTACCCCGCTGAAAGCGGGGCTCGCTCAGGACGTCGATCCTCAGGATGACGACTGAGAAACGTCGTCACTTTACCAGAATCATCTTCTTTGTTTCAGTGAAGGATCCGGTCTGTATCCTGCAGAAATATATGCCGCTATTGAAACCTGCCGCATTCCATGTCGCACGATACGCACCGGCCGGTTTGTATTCATTGACCAGCGTTGCTGCTACTTGGCCCAAAACATCATAAATCTTCACCGACACAAATCCTTCTTTGACAATCTCGTACGCGAAATTTGTGCTCGGGTTAAAGGGATTGGGGAAGTTCTGCGACAGCGAATAAGATGTCGGCCGAACATCAGGAGATGCAACGCTAGTCGTAAGAGCAGCATTCCAACTAGTTGCGACTCGAATTCCATCCACCCGCAGAGTCGGAGTGTTTGATGACCCTTGACGCATAGCAACAGATCCAGGTCCCCCAACATTATCTGTAGTTGCAGCATCACCCCAAGGACCGATTGTGGGGGTTGCTGGTTCAGTGGTTGGCAGAGCCGGTGCAGAGAAAATGTATAGACTGACTGTATCGTCGCTGGCCCCGGGACTGACTTTAATCTTGAAAGCAAGTAGATACGTTGTATTGAATTTATAATTCAATCCCGCATATGTACTGCTACTCCCAAACGACAAACCAAATCCTAGACTATCTGAAGTAGCGTTTCCTTTCGCAAATACTCTGCCACGTATGCCTGTACTACCGCCGTTAAAAGGGTTCGAACTATAGTGAAAGAAATAATCTCCACCTGTCGTCGCAGCACTTACATTTACCATAAAGAATGAATAGACGTTTCCGGATGTCTGCGCAGCAAACGTGCGATTGTAATCAGCGGTGCCTCCCAAAGCTGTCTTTACAGAATTTCCAATCCCTGAGCCGGGATAGCCTGCATACGCTAATCCCAGAGCGACCGTATCCTCAACTCCTGTCTGGTGCATTTTCCAATATGTTGTGTCGAGTTTAGTCCCGACAACATAAACGGGATTATCGAAATTCTCTACCAAAAGAAGCTGACCATAGGTCGTCGAAATACAGCCGAGAACGAGGATAAGAAGTAGTAGACTCTTTCTCATGATGACACTCCTCCTAAATTGGTTTTGATGGCAATGTGAATTATTCCCTGGTTTTCATACTGTACTCGCTGAGTAGATTACACTGCTCATTGGCCCCATCTCCATAGCCACCTGTGCTCTCGTTTCTGCAAACGTCTCTTCGACTTCACCGGACGCCACAGTGCAAACCGCCCGGGAACTCTGAGTCAGAACATGAATGTGTATCCCAACAAGACTGATTGAGATCGTTCAAGCGTGAAATTTCTGTTGGTCATGTAGACATCGTAGTATTTCAACTGGCTGTACGTGTATGAAACGTCAAAGCGTCCGTGCAACGCATTCACACTCAGTCCACATGAATACGTGTCGATAGGAGCACCCTGATCTTTGTCGGCTACGGCATAACCGACGAAAGGAGCACCTTGAACTTGATATCCCCCCATGACAGAAATATTTCCATCAATCATGTATTCTAATCCGAAGCGCATCGTG
>JAPLFP010000184.1 GCA_026390585.1 Ignavibacteriales bacterium
AATTGGTAATGAAGCTTCTGCGACTTGGCGCAAGTGTCGTCTCGTCGTCTTCATCGAAAGAACCGTGACACAGATCTTCAGCCGATTGTACTGCGTTTCATTGCCACCACTGTCTCTTTCTTCAAGGAGGTTCCTATCATGGGCAAAATGATCCGACCCCTCATCCTGTGCCTGGTCTTTATCCCGGCCGCACTCTTTGCCAGCGATCCCACATATTACTTCAAGAAAGCAACCTGGCACGAAACCATCCGATGGTCTCGGGAAGCCCTGTTGAACCAGCGAGGCAGCGATCTCGAATTCCGCCAAAACATTCTTGGTCCATGGTATGCGATTGGTCCCTTCAAAGCCAGTGGGGCGATCGCTTTCTTTGAGGCCTTTGAACCGGAACGCGAAATCGATCTTTCGAAATCGTATCGCGGTCTCAAATGGCAGAAGAAAACCGACTGGTCAGATGGAAGAGTGATCGATCTCGGAAATGAGTCCAAATCTGCCACGTACATGATGAGAATAATCACCGTCCCGAACGATACCATCCTCCCGGCGTCTCTGGGGAGTGACGACGGGATCAAAGTCTGGGTCAATGGCACAGAGATATTCAGAAACGATGTGTCGCGTGGTTGTGAGCCTGACCAGGAGAAGATTGATCTTGTCCTCAAGAAGGGAGAGAACTGGTTCCTCATGAAGGTCAATAACGGTGACGGTGCGTACGCGTTCTATTTCCGTCTCGAAGATGCGGGAACCAACTCCATTTGGAGACTTCTGAAGCGCGATTTCACAGACAAGAAGAGTATCCAGGAGATGGAATGGGAAGTCGAAGATAGCATCTGGGTCGATGACTGGAAGGCTGGCGATCTCGCCGAGCTGGCCCGGCGATACGTCGCTGCTTCGATGTTTGATACTCCCAAGGAGATGCAGGGGGCAAAGCAAACCGCGGCCAAGGTCAAGTCGACAGATGAGCTCAACGAGGTGCGAGCTGCATATCTTCGTACGCATGAGGTCAACGTAACGCCAGTCATCTTGACTCCCAAGTCTTCGCTCCGCCCAAGAATCAACGGGCCTAAGGTTTTTGGAGTCCGACCAGGTAATCCCTTCCTCTTCGCGATTGCCGCGACAGGGAATCGGCCGATGGAGTTCTCCGCCGAGGGCCTTCCAAGAGGACTAAACCTCGATAGGAACACAGGACAAATAACGGGAACGGTCAAGGAAAAAGGAATCCACACTGTCACTTTGAAAGCGCAGAACAGTCTGGGATCGACGACAAGACAACTCAAGATCGTCGTTGGTGACCAAATTGCCCTCACTCCTGCACTCGGTTGGAACAGCTGGAATTGTTTTGCCAATGCGGTCGACGATGCCAGAGTCCGCTCGGCTGCGGATGCTATGGTGAAAAGCGGTCTGATCGATCATGGGTGGAGCTACATCAACATCGACGACTGCTGGGAGATCAAACCCCAAACGGACGATCCAATGCTGAAAGGGGAGCTTCGAAACGAGAAGGGAATGATCAACACGAACAAGAAATTCCCCGACATGAAGGCATTGAGCGACTACATTCACTCCAAAGGACTAAAGATGGGGATATACTCGTCGCCCGGTCCACTGACCTGCGCTGGGTTCACAGCGAGCTATCAGTATGAAGAACAAGACGCCCGACAGTATGCAGCATGGGGTATAGACTATCTGAAGTATGACTGGTGCTCTTACGGACGCATCGCTAAGGATCATAGCTTGCCTGAGTTGAAGAAGCCTTACTCCGTGATGCGTGGGGCGCTTGACAAGGTTAACCGAGACATCGTCTACAGTCTATGTCAATATGGAATGGGAGATGTGTGGAAATGGGGAGGTGAAGTTGGCGGCAATAGCTGGCGCACGACCGGTGACATCACAGATACATGGGAGAGCATGACAGACATCGGATTCTCCCAAGCAGGACACGAAGTGTACGCGAAGCCGGGGAACTGGAACGATCCTGACATGCTTGTTGTCGGAAAAGTTGGGTGGGGACCGCAGCTTCATCCCACAAAGTTGTCGCCGAATGAGCAGTACACGCACATTAGCCTTTGGTGTCTGCTATCATCTCCGCTCCTCATCGGCTGCGACATGACGCAGATGGATGATTTCACTCTGAACCTGCTCACGAATGATGAAGTGCTTGAGGTCAGTCAGGATCCCTTGGGCAAGCAGGCAGGACGGATTTTCAATGATGGCGATCTCGAAGTCTGGGCGAAGAACTTGGAGGATGGATCGAAAGCGGTCGGCTTGTTCAATCGGGGGACATGGAAATCCGAAATCAAAGCTCGCTGGAGCGATCTCGGAATCAGCGGGACACAGTTGGTTCGTGATCTCTGGCGTCAGAAAGATCTTGGCACTTTCAGCGATGAGTTCAAGGTTTCCGTTCCGCGGCACGGGGTTGTTCTGGTGAAGGTTGCGCGTTCAAAAGGGCAAAGCAACTAAGAATGCTTCTTTGAAGAAACCTCAGTAGTCTTTTGGCGACAGGCGGTCTCATTACTATTGTGCGAGGTTTCTCATGCCCGGAAAGCGTAGAATCAATTCGGTAGCAGCTCGTGTGGACGCGCTCATTCTTCTTGTCAGAGGCGAGCGCGTTATCATCGATTCAGACCTTGCTTCCATCTACGGTGTCCCCACAAAACGGCTGAATGAACAAGTGAGACGCAACGTACAACGATTCCCGGAGGATTTTTGTTTCCGGTTGACGCGACGAGAATTTCGTGAGTTCCTCTCTCAAATGATATCTCGATCACCGGAGTCCTCTACTATGCGGTCGCAAATTGCGTCCGCATCGAGAAGGAACGTCCGGTTCCTCCCCTACGCATTCACTGAGCATGGCGCAATAATGGCAGCCAATGTCCTTAATAGCCCCCGCGCAGTGAAAATGAGCGTTTTTGTGGTGCGAGCATTCATCAAGATGCGCCGGGCGCTGACGGCAACCAGAGAAATGACAGAGAAGCTGCAGGAGTTAGAGAACAAACTCACGGAACGGCTGGATACTCACGAGAGGGGGATTCTTTATCTCCTCGAGGAGATCCGGAAGCTCATGAACCCTCCGTTGTTACCGGAGCCGAAGAAGCGTCCCATTGGATTTGGCAGAGATGATACATAGTTGCACAGAATGATCTTAGAGATCACTTATCGCCAAAAGGAGCACTCATGCAAAAGATGCTTTCGATGTTGACACTTGGAATAATGTTGTCGGCTTCATGGGCGCTTGCCCAGCCAAAGGCTCCCACATTCACGCGCGCCGATACGCTGAGAGGAATGCTTTCGACCGAACGAACCTGCTATGATCTTACGTACTACCATCTTGATGTGAAGATCAATCCCGCTGACCAGTCGGTTCATGGATCGAATGATATTCATTTCAAAGTTGTGACATTATTCAACCGAATGCAGATCGACCTCTTCAAGAACATGGAGATCGAGAAAATCGTTCTTGATGACGGCCCGACCGTACCTTTCACTCGAGAATTCAATGCCGTCTTCGTCAATCTTCCGAAGACCCTTGACAAGGGCTCTTCGCATCACATCAAGGTTTTCTACGGCGGAATTCCAACAGTGGCGAAGAATCCCCCGTGGGATGGAGGTCCGACGTGGACAAAGGACTCCTCAGGCAACCCGTGGGTTGTCGTCACGTGTCAGGGGACGGGAGCCAGCCTCTGGTGGCCGAACAAAGACCACCAAGCCGATGAGCCTGACAGTATGCTCATGAGCATCACTGTGCCGAAGGGCCTCACGGATATTTCGAATGGGCGCCTTCGGTCGACGACTGAGCTTCCAGGCGGCTGGACTCGCTGCGACTGGTTCATCAGCTATCCGATCAACAACTACTGCGTGACGATCAATGTTGGCAAGTATGCGCATTTCAGCGATACGTACGGAAAGGACAAACTCACCCTTGACTACTATGTTCTTCCGCAAGACCTCGAACGCGCAAAGAAGACCTTTGGTCAGGTCAAGACAATGATGGAAGCCTTCGAGAAGTATTTCGGACCGTATCCGTTCTATCGCGACGGATACAAGTTGGTCGAATGCCCGCACACGGGAATGGAACACCAGAGCGCCGTTGCCTACGGGAATCGTTACTTGGGTGGCTATCGGGGGAGAGCCCCTTCAGAAATCGGCTTGAAGTTCGACTTCATCATTATCCACGAAAGCGCGCACGAGTGGTGGGGGAACAGCGTGACTGCGAAGGATGTGGCCGACATGTGGATCCATGAAAGCTTCGGAGCATACGCAGAAGCTCTCTATGTGGAGCACGTGTGGGGATACCCGGAAGCGTTGAGATATATTAACGGGAAGAAACCAAACGTTCGCAACACGGAGCCGATCATCGGAATCTACAACGTCCAGCATGAGGGATCTGGCGACATGTACGACAAAGGGCAACTCGTTCTGAATACTCTGAGAAGTGTGATGAACAATGACTCGCTCTGGTTCTCCATCGTGAAAGGACTTCAGGAACAATTCCGCTATCAGGCGATCACGGCAGAGGATGTTTTCGGTTTTGTGAACCACAAGACGGGCAAAGACTACAACTACTTCTTCAACCAGTACCTGAAGTCAACGAAAATACCCCAGCTGGATGTCCGGCTGTCGTTCAAGGCGGATTCAACATACGCTATGTATCGTTGGAATGCAGATGTAGAGGATTTCCGCATGCCGGTAAGAGTGACAACATCTCGGAACAAGTACGAATTCATCTATCCGACGACGACCTGGCAACGGATGAGCATCGGCAAGATGAAGCCCGAGGAATTCAAGGTTGAAGAGGAGAGATTCTACGTCACGCTACGACTTGGTTGGTCGTACATAGACCCGAAACTGCAGATTGAGGGGGGCGGTCGCGGTTCATGGTTTTGAACAAACGGAGTGTGAGTGGATATCGGGCAAGTCCAAAGTTCCGCTGAGCGGTCTGTCGATGTAAAAGCCTCCGGCATTGAGGGGTTGGGCATTTTCGCTCTCCGCTCATTCCAAACGGGTGAGCGAATCAGACGAATCAATGTTATTCGAGAGATTACACCGGAGTCCCCGCTTCGCACTGAGCTCGGGGAAAGGGCGGACCATTGTGACTACCCTGACGGAAAGGTCGTCCTGATCGGATTTCCCGATCGCCACGTCAACCACAGCTGCGATCCGAACGCATATCAAATGTACGAAGGAGGGGCATCGTTTCTGGTGGCTCGCCGTGCGATCGCACCCGGTGAAGAGATTACGGTAGACTACAACATTAACATCACTGCTGGGACGGCGTGGCCGTGCAATTGCGGCGCGACGCGATGCAGGGGGTTGGTTGAAGGCGACTTCTTCCTTCTCCCAAAGGAACGGCAAAGCGAATATCGTCCCCTCCTCGCGGATTGGTTCGTTTGTCGCAACCACGATCGAATTGATCTGCTTGATCTTGAACTACGCGCTCCCTTGCGGGGTTGATTGGAAGTGTGCCCGAGAGCAACCTGACACGATTGTCATTTCGGATTGGAGGATTGATCATGGATACATGGAAAATTGATAGCAGTCCGGGCAAGCAAGCATTGATTGCCTGGATTATCCTGGTGGTTGGCTTGATCCTGGTAATCGGCTTCCGCAATTTTGACGGTTCGGGTGTGACGAACAGCCTTGTGGGATTTCTTCTGGGACTGCTGCTCCTGCTCATCGGCTTTGCAGGCCTGCTGATGGGTGGAAAGCGATCAATTACCGTGGATGCTCAGGCACACCGCATTCTGATCGAAGACGAGAACCGCTTTGGGCAGAAAAAACGCTCCATATCTTTCGATGAAGTCGGCAAAGTGTATGTCGGTAGGCTGGGGAACAGGGAGGGAGGGAGCATCTCCTATGACGTTGTCCTCAAACTCAAAGTGGGAGATACCGTTTCGCTTTTTCGACCGGCTTACTTCGAAGGCACCTGGAACAGATCCGTCATGGAACATCGGTGCCGACGCCTTCAGGAATACATTCAACCGTAGGAGAAAACCAAGTCATCCCGTTCGATCAGACACTCCTAGAAAATCATTCCCAAGGTTTCGCCCCGATCGCTCGCTGCAGTTCATACTTGCTCATCACGTATTTATAGAGAGCCTGGAGATTTCCAAGTCTCGCAGTCGACTCGGCAGCCTGAGCGTCCAACAAGTCAAGGTTTGTCACCGTCCCGGTCTCGTAACGCGACTGTGCGATCGAGACGGCCTCTTTGGCTTGCTGCACCTGCAATTCAGAAATCGTAATCTTCGAAACCGCAGCCTGAACATCTGCCGAAGCCTGTTCCACATCGGAGCTGACCTGTCGTTCGACGTCACGGCGACGCGCCTGTTCAGCGAGCATCACTGCTTCCGCCTCTTCCTTCTGGTGGTCGGTGCGCCAGCCATTGAAAATCGGCACTTCTGCCTTCACACCTGCCACCCAATTTCCACGAAGCGCATCGAGGTTTGGCATCAATCCGTTCTTGAGCCCGTAGACGAGATTAGCCTTGAGCGAAGGTTTGTCGCCCAGTGTAACGAGGTCGCGTTGAAGTTCAGCAGACTGCTCGGCGTCCTTGGCAAGTCTGATTTCCATCCTCCGTTGCGAAGCCGTCTGGAAGAGTGATTCACCGGGTATCGTGAGTGCGGTTATTTCAAAGTCACCCCGAATTGGAACTTGGACCCCCGGCGCAAGTCCAAGCAATTGACCAAGCACCACTCGCTGCTTTTGAAGACCATTCTCCAGGTCAATTTTCTGACTTTGCGCAGCAGCAACCCTCACCTGTGTTGTTAGCACGTCGAAATTCGTGGCTGTTCCTGCATCGACTCGCCTATTCGTTGAGAGCGTATGCTGACGGAGTGCTTCGATTTGCTCGTCCTGGACCCGGATGCTTCTCTCGAGGTAAAGGATGGAATAGAAAACGCGAATCGTCTGATAAGCAAGATTGCTCTTCGTCAACTCAACATCATCTCGGCCGGACTGAACGCGTGATTTCGTCACATTGACGGTCGCGTCGGTTCTTCCGAAATCGTACACTGTATAGCGACCAGCGATGTGAGCATCATAGTTATCGGCTGGGTACAGTCTGAATTCTCCAAATCCTGGGAAGGCGAGCTTCGCGATCGGTCCGAGGAAAACGTAACCGGCCTCGCCTGAGACCTCAGGATATGTCGCACTTGTGCTTTGTCGCACCCGTGCCTCCGATGCACGAACATTGTGGGTCGCCTGATCGATTGCAGGATGCCGCTCCAGCACACGCTGAACCGCCTGCCTGACTGTCAGTGTGTCCTGAGCAAATGCGCTGTTCAACATAAGAAATGCCAGGGCAAAGATGCAGAGGTGTCTCATTTGAGATCCGCTTTCTCGGTTTGAAGTTTCAATAGAGCAATATCCATCACTCAGTAGTCCGTCATTCCCCCGAAGGGGTCACGTCGCAACACTATTCCATTGCAGTGAGTTGTTCTTTTTTCTTTGCTTTCCGCTTATGCGTCCTCAGAAGGAAGACCGGAATCAGGGTAAGGGCCGTAATTCCGCCCGCGACGAGGAAGTCATCGTTGATAGCCCGCACGAATGCTTGTTGCACGATGTTAGTGGCCACTAACGCATTGGCCCTCATGGCTGATAGTCCGACTGTTCCCCCGATCGCGTGTTGACTAAAATGCGCCAGGTTGGTCGTCACCTGCTTAAATGCCGGAGAATGCGGATCAACCATCTGTCCGTACATTGCGGTATGATAAATGATGCGTCGGGTAAGGAGGGCTCCCATGAGTGCCACGCCAAAGCTGCCGCCGAGTTGGCGGAGGACATTGAAAAGACCCGAGGCCTGTGCGATCTTGTGACGCGGGATTTCGGACAATGCGAGCGTGGAGAGTGGGGTGAAGACCATCCCCATTGCAAAGCCGCGTATATACAAAGGTAGCATGATCTGGTAATGTTCAGAGAAGAGAGAGAGCGATGCATTCAAGAACAAGCTCAAAGCAAGCAGGAACAATCCGATGGCCGCCGGTATCTTTGGGTTTACTTTGTCGGACAAGAAACCGGCCATTGGCGCCGTAAAAGCCTGCAATATTCCGACGGGAAGAAACACGGCTCCGGCTTGCAACGCTGTGTAGCCGAGCGAGTTCTGGAGATACAGCGGGAGCAGAAACGTGCTGCCGAACATCCCAAGGCCGAAAATAAAGAGGATAGCGTTTGTCACACCGAAGTTGAAGTTTTTCAGCAGCTTCAGCTCGATGAGCGGATGTTCTATCGTCAGCTCCGTGAACAGAAATACTACAAGGGCAAAAGCGGATATCAAGAAACAGGAAACAATAAACGACGAGGTCCAGCCCCCCGTGTTCCAGGAGGCGTTGCCGTCTGAAAGAGCGAGAAGCAGAGAGCCAAGAAAAACCGAGCCGGATATGAACCCGACCAAATCAAAGGACCGGGCCCGTTCAGTTTTGTACTCACGCTGAATGACCAGCGTCGCAAAAAGCCCGACAATGCCAACAGGCACATTGACATCGAAGATGGCGCCCCAGCTGATATTGTCGACCAGGTAGCCTCCGATGAGAGGTCCGAGGGAAACCGAGGCCGCAGCTGCGATGGACCAGAAACCCAGTGCAATGCCGCGTTGCTTAGGGGGAAATTCTCGTGTGACGATCGCCATCCCAACGGGCATCAAGAACCCGGCGCCAGCAGCCTGAACGACTCGGAATATGATGAGAACATCTTCGTCCCATGCCAATCCGCACAGAAATGAACCAAGCGTAAAGAGAAACAGCGCGCCGAAATACGTTCGCTTGTAACCAAGATGATCCGCCACCCAGCCGGATGTCGGTAGCATCACCGCAAAGACCAGGAGATATGCTGTCAAAACCCATTCGGCTTTCTCAACGTCAACGCCAAAGGTCGCCATGATCTTCGGAAGGGCGACATTGACGATTGTGGCGTCGAGAACGGCCATGAACGTCCCAATCATCACGTTCAACAGTACCCACCAACGATAGGAACTGTGCTCATGATGCAGGGACGGAAGACGTTGAATAAACGAACTCTTGATGTTGTGAGTCGAGAACAGCGCCATCGCTACTTTGCCTTCAGTTTCACTTTGACCTCAACGGACATGCCGGGAAGCAGTTGGGCCGATGTCTTCTCCGTCGGTCCGGTAGCCGGCTGGATCGATATCTTCACCGGGATACGTTGTGTGATCTTCGTGAAATTGCCCGAGGCATTGTTCGGCGGTATCAAAGAGAATTGGGAGGCCGTGTTCGATCCAATCTGAAAAACCTTGCCCGAAAACTTCATGTCCGGATATGCATCGACGCTGACCTCAACATTGTCACCGACGCGAAGGGCGCTGATGCTTGTCTCTTCCATGTTAGCAGTCACCCAGAGATTTTTGAGATCGTACACAGTGAAGATCGGCTGTCCCGGCGACACGACATCCCCCGCGAGAACCCACCGCTTGGAAATGACGCCGCTCATGGGTGACAGAATGACCGTGTTCTTGAGCTGGGTGTCGATGACGTTCAACTGGGCTTTCGCCGAGTTTGCCTGAGCGTTGGCAATGCCGATGCGAGCCTTCGCAGATTCAAACTCACTTTGTGCATGGTCGAATTGTTCTTTGGTAATGATATTGTCTTTGATCTGAGCCATCGCTCGCCTGTAATCCGTCTGGGCTTTCTCGAGGCTCACGTTGGTAAGCACGATGTTCTCCTGTGAGAGAGCCATCGCAGTGCGAGCTTGCGCCTGCTGTGAACGCAAATCGCTGTCATCAAGCCTGACAAGGATCTGGCCAGACTGGACGTTGTCACCTTCGTTTGCCGTCAAACTGTCAATTCGACCCAGGATCTTAGCGCTGATAGCCACCCGATTGGCGTCGACATATGCATCATCGGTGCTGGCGTACTCTCGTGACCCGATGTACCAATAGTACGCCAGGATCGCCATCCCGATAATGACGACGAAAAGGGGAATGACGAGCTTGAAGTTCTTGTACAAGGGAACAGATTCGATTGGCTCTTCGTCATTTCCACCATCGGGTGGGGGTGGCTGATGTTCGGCTCGGACGTTTTGACCTTGTGGTCGCTGCTGATCTTGGCGTGGGGCTTGTTCCATGTTCGTTGAACCCTTTCTAAAGTGAGCTTCTTTTCACGATGCCTTGCAACAGAGTATCAATAAGAAAATCTACTTGCTGTTCGAAATTTTCAATTTGTTCGCGAGTTTCTCCATGGGCTTGTGTAGCCTGGAGAAATCGCAGACGAAGTCCTAGGAGAACATGCAGGATGAGCTCTGCCGTCTTCTCCGGAGAAGCCACCTCGAACTCATTATTCTGCTTCCCCTCGCTGACAATGGTCGTAATCATGTCCATTTCCTGGCGAGAGAAGGTGACAAAAAGATCTTTGAATCCGGGTTTGGACTCCTGCCAGAACGTCGAATTAAGTGCGCTGAAGTTGAGCAGTTGATTCCCGAGTGCGATTCGCTGTCGAACGTAGGCTTTAAGCTTTTCTCTCGCCGGATCGGGATGCTGCAGGATGCCCTTCGTATTTTGCAGGAACTTGTCCTGCTTGCGAGCGATCACGGCCCGAAAAATATTTTCCTTGGTCGGATAGTAGTAGTACAGTGAAGCCTTGGCCAGACCGATGTCTTGTGCGATTTCATCCATCGTGACCTTGGAGAATCCAAAGCGTGCGAATCTGTTCTCCGCGGCATCGAGGATGTGCTTTTCTTTTTCGTGTGCGAGGTTGGGGAGAGCCATGCTTTCTTCGACCTTTCGACTAATAACGTTGAATCGTCGAAAGGTACTCGCGATTTTTCATATTTTGTGCAGAGTTATGAAAAATGTACATGAGTGGCATTCAGTAGTCGCAGTTTTCGCCTGTTTTCATCAAATCTAGGGCGGTCAAGCGGGTTTGTGTTTCTTTTGAGCGAATCATCGTGTAGATTGTCGGCGGAAAAACCGCTATGGAATCTGTTTTCTCATTGACATTTGGCTTTTCGATCACCGCAGATCTCTCCGAATCACGGGAGAATGAGGGCGGAGATAGTTGCAGCTTCCCCCATCTGACCCCACTCTGCAATACTTCGATCTAGACCACCTCAGGTTCTGTACCCAACCATGAAGCAGCAATATATCTCTGTACCCGAACCGTCTGGTTCTTCAAGCGCCAAGAAAATCAAGGTTGTTATCATTACGACGGTGATGCTTTCGTTTATCTCCTTCTGGAGGGCATCAGCGATCGTTTTGTGTGATCTGGCTTCGAGCGCGTATTATGCGGTGGGTATCGCAGAAAAAGCCGTAGGGCCATCAGCGCCGTGGTTCATTCTCTTTGTCATGCTCTTTGCTTACGGGATTCGTGCAGTGTACATCGAATCCTCCAGCATGTTCGTCCGCGGCGGAGTCTACAAGGTTGTGCGTGAAGCGCTCGGAGAAAAGATGGCCACATTCTCCGTTTCAGCGCTGATTTTCGACTATCTGATCACCGCTCCCATCAGCGCCGTCTCCGCGGGCCAATATCTCTCCGGCCTTCTTAATTCGCTTCTCGCTGCAATCGGTTCTCACATTGTTCTCAACGAGAATGTTGTTTCAGTTGCGACAGCTCTTCTGATACAGGGATACTTCTGGCGCAAGAACATCATCGGAATTGAGGAGTCGAGCCAAAAAGCGCTTCGGATTTTCCAGGTTACTTCTGTTCTGGCCGTCGTCCTCTTCGTCTGGTCGATTGTGACTATCTCGGTGCGGGGAGTTCATCTCCCGCCGTTTTCGATCCAACTCTCGGACGAATCACTGGGTTGGCTAAAGCACATCGATTGGTTGAAGACAATAGGGGCCGTGGGTGTACTGGTCGGAATGGGCCATGCTATTCTTGCTGTGAGTGGTGAGGAGACACTTGCCCAGGTCTACCGTGAAATCGAGGCTCCAAAGCTCAAAAACCTGAAGCGAACCGGAATGGTGATTTTTCTCTTCGCGTTTGTGTTTACCGGTCTGAATGCCTTGTTTGCAGCGATGATCGTCCCGCAGGAAGAACTCGTGGGGGTCTACAATGAAAATGCCTTGAGCGGACTGGCGATGCACTTTGTCGGACCGCACTCGGCGCTCCTCGTTCTGCAAGGTTTCGTCGTCTTTACCGGCTTTCTCATCTTGTCCGGCGCGGTTAACACATCGCTCATCGGCGCCAACAGTGTTCTCAATCGGGTCGCAGAAGACGGAGTGTTGCATGCCTGGTTCAGAAAGCCCCACGAGAGATTTGGCACATCGTACCGAATCGTCAACACGCTCGCAATTCTTCAAACACTCATTATTCTGGCGAGCCGCGGGGATGTCTTTCTACTCGGTGAAGCGTACGCCTTCGGGGTCGTCTGGAGTTTCGTGATGATGGCGGTTTCGATGATCGTGTTGAGATACAAGGATCGGTCGGTCAGGGAATGGAGGGTTCCGCCGAACATAACGATTGCCGGCGTTGAGATTCCCATCGGCCTCGGATTCGTGTTCATCGTCTTGTTTGCCCTGGGTGTTGTCAATCTTCTGACAAAACCAATCGCCACGCAGGGGGGGATTGCCTTCACTGCTGTTCTTTATGTTGTGTTCGCCATATCAAAACATATGAATGAAAGAAAGGCAGCCGACAAAGCTCATGATCTGGAACGGTTCAACATTTTTGCGCAGGACAAACTGACGGCAGAATCGATTGGTTGTGAATTCACAAGACGAAAACTGGTTGCCGTTCGGTCGCTGAATCGTCTTCAACACCTGAAGAAGTGCCTCGATGAGACCGATCCTGATTCGACAGACGTTATTGTGATGAAGGCAAAGGTTCTGACCGGCATAGGCAACACTCAGATCGACGTTTCGATCGACACGGATGCGGAGGAGCTGTTTTCACAGGTGATCAAGCTTGCGGAGAAGGAAGGGAAAACAGTTATCCCGATTGTTGTTCCGACGAATAACGTCGCCTACGCGATTGCCCACACAGCTGCGCAACTTGGTGCGGAGGAAGTGATCATTGGGACGTCCGACAAGTACCCCGCCGAATACCAGCTGCAACAATTCGCGCTCCATTGGGGGATGGTCGAAGCGGATGAGCGACACAAACTCCTTTTACGCTCAATCGGAACGAATAGCGAATTGAGGGTGGACTTGTAGCCAACGCACGTCCTTGGAATTAGCACTCGCATCCGGTATTGTCAGAATCCACCTGCCTATCGAAGGTGCAGAAGTCTCCTCCCCTAAAGACTCTCAAATGTGTAATCTCCCGACCCAACCTCGAAGACCGCGCAGCCATCCTCGGTTTTTAAATATTTGATGCCTTCGACCAATTTCGCTGACTTGCCACCCTCAAGGACTTTGTCGGGATCTGAGGCTGGCACATAGACCAGACTGGTTGTGTTTGCGGGCACTTTCACTTTGATCGTGAATTTTCCTTCTTGCCGTGTCCATTCCACCTTAAGCGCGCCGTGAATCGATAGGTACTCAGCCTTCGCGTATTTCAGTCTTTCGTTTGGACGTGGGTGTACAACGAAGCGCTTGTAGCCTGCCACGTCGGGGTCAAGGTCGATTCCAGCGACAAACCGGTAGAGCCATTCACCCACTGAGCCCATGGAGTAATGGTTGAAGGAGTTCATCCCGGGATCCTGAAAACCTTTCTCCGTTGTCCATCCGTCCCACCGTTCCCAAATTGTTGTCGCACCCTGCGTGATGGGATATCCCCATGACGGAAACGTTGTATTAAAGAGCAGCCGATAGGCGAGGTCAAGGTTGCCGCTCTCCGTTAGGACTGGATTCAAATACTTCACTCCGATGAAACCGGTCGAAAGGTGATTTTCCCTATCCTGGATGTCTTTCACCAGAAGTTCTGCTGCCCGGCTTCGCAGGTTCTGAGGCATCAGGTTGAACGCCAATGCGAGGACATACCCGGTTTGCGTTTTGCCCTCGATCTGTCCATCGGAGGCAACGTAAGTCTTCTGGAAGGCTGCTCTCACTGAATCGAAGAGTGACTTGTAGTATCGTTCCTCCGATGTCTTTCCGATGGCTTTCGCCATATCCGCCATCAGCCATGCATCATGAGCCCAAAAGGCAGTGGCAAGAAGATCCTTGGGAGTTTCGGCGTTGATGGAGAGCCAGTCACCGTAATTATTGTTGAGGCGGTTCTTCCGTATGTGGTCTGGATTCCCTTCTTCCAGATATCGCATCCATCTGGTCATCGCATCAAAGTGCTGTTCGATAATACTCTTGTCACCATAGGTTCGATAGATGTACCATGGAACAATGACTCCGGCATCCCCCCAACCAGGTGCGCCGTCGGTACCAAGTCCGTCGATGTAGGGGTTGGTATCTTTGAATGCCCCTTGCGGGGATTGAGAATCCTCGACGTCAACCATCCATTTCGTCATGAATGAAGCCACGTCCATGTTGAACGAAGCCGTCCGCACAAAGATCTGTGCATCGCCCATCCATCCAAGCCGCTCATCGCGCTGTGGACAGTCTGTCGGTATGCTGATGAAATTCCCGCGCTGACTCCAGAGAATGTTGCTGACGAGTTGATTGACCATTGGATCCGAACATGCAAACGTGCTACTGATAGGTAGATCCGTGTTGACTGCGCATCCAAGGATTGCATCGCGCTGGGGCTTCTTCGTAAGACCCGTGACCTCCACGTATCGGAAGCCATGGAATGTGAAGTGCGGCTGAAGAACTTCTTCATGACCTCCCTGGAGGATATACGTTTCCGTCGCCTTTGCTCTCCTCAGGTTTGCAGTGTAGATTGTTCCGTCGGGATTCAGTACCTCCGCATGTCGAAGCGTTACCGTCATCCCAGCTTGTCCGCGAACTTTGAGTCGACAGAATCCGGCGAAGTTCTGACCGAAATCAATTACGAAGGTCCCATTCACTGGTTCTGTCACCTTCTTCGGCTTCAGAACTTGCGTAATGCGAACAGGTTCTGTCCGAAGAGGAACGAGGCGAACTTCAGGTGCGGGAAAAATGTCCACCGGTTGCCATTGTGCATCATCGAATCCCGGTTTGTCCCAGCCCCTCATCTCTCTGCGGGCGTCGTAACTCTCTCCCATCAGCATGTCGGAATAGAGAATGGGTCCGTACCAACCTTTCCAGGTTGCATCTGTGCCGACGATCTCCTCCGTTCCGTCGTTGTACTCGATGTGGAGCTGGAGAAGAGCGCTGGTCTGGTCGCCATAGTTGTTTGGTTTCAGTGCGAAACCGACATATCCCTTGTACCATCCATCACCAATGATGATCCCCAGGCAGTTGGCCCCTTTCCTAATCTGACTTGTCACGTCGTAGGTGAAGTACTGAAACCGTTTTTTGTAGTCGGACCATTCAGGCGAAAGGAATTCCTTCCCGACTCGATTCCCATTGATATTGGCGATGAACATTCCGCGTGCGGTGACGTAGGCAAAGGCACGGCGAACAGTCTTGGTCAAGACAAATTCTTTCCTGACGTATGGTGCGGGGCGTAGATCGGCTGACGGGTCAGCTTTCAATCCGATCCATTGCGACTTCCAATCGCCTTTGGTCAGCAAGCCCATTCTCCACATCGCTGGCTTGGAGAAATTCGACGCGTGGTCATGATTGTCCCACACCCGGACTTTCCAGAAACAGGTTGCTCGGGATCCCAAAGGAACGCCCGCGTAGAGGACTTGATTTGATTGATCGGTCGTCACTTTTCCGCTCTCCCACAGATCTCCGTGGTTTTGATCAAGGAGCCTCTGTGTGCTGGCTGCAAGAATTTCGTACGCGGTTTGCATCGTACCGCGTTCTTGTGATTCGATGATCCAACTCAATCGCGGTGTGGCAACATCCACGCTGAGTGGATTGACGAGATACTCGCACCGAAGGGCGGTTGGCTTGGACTGCGCTGAGGATGTGTTTTGAGAGCCGATGGATGCCATGAGGATCACCAGGATGAAGGTTGTTGCTTTCATGTGAAAGCCTCGTTTCATACGTGACTCCGACACTCCGCCAACCAGGGGAGGGAAATGTCGGAATGCTCAGAAGGAAGGGATGGGATTTGAAGTCCGAACCCATTATACTCAAAGAAGAAGTCAATGACAATGGCGCGGATGCTGACCATGTCGCTCTCAGTCAGTTGCATTTCAGTAGGTGATGGAATAGATTGAATTCGTGTGTCCCCAAGGAATTGACGAGAACAAACTCAGTTTCCGCTTCGGAGGTTCTTATGGATCATGCTTCTTTCCACAGAATGACTCGGCTGGCTGCTTGGATTTTCTCAGTTCTCGCGTTTTGGATTGTACCGCAAGCAAGGACAGCCGAGAGCGACACGAGCGCTTCCCGGCAGGAATGGAAACTCACCCCAGCCGTTGCTTCGAACTTTGCTCGAATAGCACTCCGTTGCGTCTCCAGAGAGTATCCCAACAAGCCCGATCACGTTTTCAATGACGAGAATGATCTTTTGAGCCCAAAGGCGATGCATCCATCTTTCTACGGATGTTTCGACTGGCATTCCTCGGTTCATGGGCATTGGATGCTGGTCAAAATTCTCCAGCTCTTCCCGGATCTGCCGGAATCAGGTCAAATCAGGGCTGCACTCGGAGCCAACCTGACCGCCGACAACATCCGGAGAGAAGTCCAATATCTCGATCAACCCGGCCGAAAGTCATTCGAGCGAACATATGGTTGGGCGTGGCTCCTCAAACTTGCGGAGGAACTGCAAGGCTGGGACGACAATCAAGGTTGGGAGTGGTCCAGGAATCTGGATCCTCTCGTTCAGGCAATCATGGGACGTTACATGGATTTTCTTCCGAAGCAAACATATCCTATCCGGACGGGCGTGCATCCCAATACGGCCTTCGGGATATCGTTCGCATTGGACTACGCGAGAGCGGCAAAGAACCAAAAACTGGAACAGGTACTTGTGGAGCGCAGCACGACGTACTATGCTGCCGACAAAGATGCGCCTCTGTCATGGGAACCGGGGGGTGAAGATTTCTTCTCGCCGAGTCTCATAGAAGCTGATCTGATGAGGATCAATACTTCTGTCATCAGCAAAAAAACACGCTGGTGATGCACTCGCTCATGTCGCCAGTGGAAACTACGAGGGGGAACACTGGCTCGCATCCTTTGCCGTTTTCATGCTCTCGCAATCCTTTGAATCCGGAAACCGATGACTCGCGAACTCAGTCCAATAGCTCAGGGAGGTACGGCCATGCATCGAATGACTTGTGGAAGTCTTCTTATCCTCTTGATTGTTCTGTTACTTGCATCAAGTGTCACGAACGCTCAGAAGCTCAAGGTCTATATCTCTGCCGACATGGAGGGAATCACCGGCGTCGTCAGTGCAGATCAGACTGGCGCTGGACCCGACTATGGAATGGCGAGAAAGTGGATGACGGATGATGTCAATGCAGCAATCGTGGGCGCCTTGGAGGCCGGGGCCACCGAAGTCGTGGTGAATGATTCTCACGGCGATATGAGGAACATTCTCCCTGGTGAGCTTAACCCCAATGCTGCGCTCATTTCAGGTTCACCGAAGCCGTTTGGAATGATGCAGGGAATCGATGCGTCATTTGATGCTGTGATGTTTGTTGGTTATCACGCTCGAGCAGGGACTGTTGACGCGGTGCTCGACCATACGATCTCCAGCGCTGTTGTGTACTCAATCAGGATAAACGGAATTGAGATGCCGGAGCTCGGGATCAACGCACTTGTGGCGGGTTACTACAATGTCCCCGTTGTGATGCTCTCGGGGGACAGGTCGGCATGCGAACAGGCGAAGGAAGTGCTTGGAGAGAAGACAGTTGTTGCCCAGGTGAAGGAAGCGATTGGGCGCACTGCCGCGAAGAATCTATCGTTTGAAGGCGCACGCAAGCTGATTCGTCAGCAGGCGAAGTCGGCAATCGAAAAACGCAAAGAGCTCAAACCGTACAAACTGAACGCGCCGTACCGGTTCGAGCTGGCCTACTTTCGTAGTTCGCAGACGGACAATGCCCTATCTGTTCGGGGGGTCAAGCGAATAAGTCCGAGGGCGGTTCAATTCGAATCAGAAGACTTCATTGTGGGATGCAAACTCCTCCGGGCATTGATCTCTTTGGGTCGAGACAATTGATGTCTTCCTGCGTCGGGACCCGGTTTCAAAGAAAACGCCCAGCCATTCGGCCGGGCGTTTTTCGTTTCGGAATTCCGCAGACGTGACTACTTCTTCAAACCTCCTGTACGTTCTGCATCGACCGGTTCGGGCCAGGTCTGCTGCTTGCCAGTCCGTCGATCGTTGGGCAACACTCGGTGCTCGCGGGCAACAAACGTGGGATCTTCGCAAGCCTGATAGACCAGGCACGCCGTGAGCGCTACGTTGGTCTCGAGATCATCGAAGACCAGTTTGTCGTAAGTGTCCCTGTTGGTATGCCACGTGTAGGAGAAATACTCCCACGCGTTTGAGTTAAGTCCGAAGGATGGCGCTCCTCCTGCGACAAAAGAGGCGTGGTCAGTTCCACCGCGTCCTGGCATTCCGGGGAGGCCGAGGGTAATGCCGCGGGTAAGGTTGTCGGGCGATCTCGCAATCCATCGCGCGAGATGCTCACTGCCCACAAGAAACCCGGAAGCACTGATGCTGGTAATACGGCCTGTCCCATTGTCCTGATTGAACAGCGCTTGGATCTTTTCGATGATCTCGGGATGGTCTTTCACGAACGCCTTCGATCCGTTCAATCCCTGCTCCTCGCTGTCCCAATGTCCTACGATGATCGTGCGTTTCGGATTGGGATAAAACTTCTTGAGGATGCGCATCGTCTCCATCATGATGAGCGTGCCGGTTCCGTTGTCTGTTGCTCCCGAACCCGCTTCCCAAGAATCGAGGTGTGCTGAAAGAACCACATACTCGTCCGGTTTCTCCGTTCCTTTGATCATGCCGATCGTGTTGAACGCCGGAGATGCTCCAAGGAACTTGCCTTCGGTCTCCACTCTGATGATCGGATTATCTCCATACTCCACCAATCTATAGAGCAAATTGTAGTCCTCCAGGCTGAGCGCAACCACAGGGATCTTGTCGTTCTTCGTGTCGAAGACGCGGTACACGCCCCAGCCGGATGACCAACTAGAGCTCACGACGCCAACTGCCCCTGCGTTCTCGAGAATATTCGCCAGCGTGTCTGATCGAAATCCGGTTCTTCTGATACGCTTTTGCCACTCGTCGTTGATCCTTGTGCGGAGCGCTTTCAGACTGTCGAACGATTCTTTCGTGCCGAACTCCTCCCACACCTTGTCGGGTCTTCCTGTCGGCGATGGAGCAGAGACAAGAACGAATTTGCCCTTCACAGTCGGAAGCCACTTCTGAAATGCCACAGAGTCCGGGACGTCAGCGAGGATGATCAGCCCTGCTGTTGTGCCCCCCTTTTTTGTTGCGGGGCTCCATGAGAGCATGGTGCCTTCGAGTGTCCTGACACGGGGTTGAAGCAGGTCGATATGCGCCGTACCGCGTTCCCAGCCTCTCCACTCGCCATATTTTTCATTCTTCGCTTCGATTCCCCACGATGTGTATTTTGCGACTGCCCAATCATTGGCCTTGAGAATGCTCGGGGATCCGACGAGCCGGGGTCCGATGACGTCGAGGAGCTCGTGGGCGAGCTTCGGGAGCTGTGAAGACTCCATGGCCTCTTTGTAAATGCCCTTGACGATGGGATCGTCGGTTGGGAATGTCGGACCCATGTTCTGGAATCCGAACGGCTGGCTCAGAGCGGGAATGCTCAGGAGCGCCACCAGCGAACAGAGGAGCAATGTTCGGAGAACGTTGTGCATTATGCCTCCATTGGTGTTATTGATGAGAGAGCGCAGTGATAACGGAATTTCGGTCGGAGAAATGACGTGTCAAAGTATCGGAAAAAAAAGGATGCATCAAGTGAAAAATGCAGAAAACAGCGAGCGCTTAGATGAAGGTCACCTTCGACCGAGTATTGTTCGGAGATGAAGGTGACCTTCACGCGCATAAATATGCCTTGAAAGCTCGCCTTGTTGTATGTACCTTGACCATCCACGCGGGCGCCGTGGCCCCAAAGCTCGGGAACATGTCAAGGAGCCGAGGTCGGAAGTTTCTTCACTATTGCAGGAGATGGTTTGTATGCGGAAGGTCGATATGGTTCTGATCGTTGCCGGGTGGTTTCTTCTTGTGAGTTCCATTGAGCAGGTGTGTGGCCAGGTGGCAACGTTCTCGCCTCAGAATCCGAAGATCGGTGATGTTGTCACTGCGGTCTACAATCCAGTGGCACAAAGGGCGACGATTCTCAGACCTTCGACGCTCACTCTCCAGGCACTTATTCTCCCCGCAACCGGTGTGACCCCCGTGCTCGTAGAAATACAAATGGAAAAATCGGGGAAGGTGTGGAAAGGGAATTTCACCCTCGACCGCAAGGACGCGAGGTTTCTCCTGTACCAATTCGTTGCGGGAGATCTCAAGGATGATAACGTTGAGAAGGGCTGGAGCGGAATGGTCCTTGGACCAGACGGAAAAGAACTTGAAGGAGCCCGGTACTGGCGGGGCGTTGTGTTTGCTTTCGGGGGTCAACAGGGATTCAAACACCGCAAGGATGTTGTTATAGCAAAAGCAGATATCGCAAAAGAGCGCCGATCATTTCCCGACAATTTCTCCGCCGTCAACCTCGCCTGGTATCTCGAGACGAACCCGACTCCAACAGATGCAGCAATTGGGAGAGTCAAGAGGGAACTCAATGGTGCGCTGGAACATTTCCGAAAGAACGAAGAAGCTCTTCCGATGATCCTGGTATGGTACGAACAGACTGGACTCAAATCTAAGGCCGACTCTCTGAGAACGATTCTCGTTGCCGAGAACTCGAAAGGAAGGGTCGCTTTCGCCGCCCACACCTCAGCGATCTCAAAAGAAAAGGACCCGCTTACCAGGACAAAGCTGCTTGAGCAATTCCTCGTTGACTTCCCGATGAAAGGGGAAGAACTCCTTGCCTTTCAACGTCAGCTTCTGATGGGATTTGTCCAGACGGCGCAATACGAAAAGGGATATTCGCTTCTCAAGTCTTCGCCAAAGATGGATCCAGCACTGTATCAGACCCTGACATCCGCCATGATTGAAACCGGGGTGAAGGTGGAAAAAGCTGTGGACTGGCTCGCCGAGGGAGTGGAGATCGCACGCCAACTGCAAGAGGATGCAAAACCTCCCTTCATCACTAGCGCCGACTGGAAGAAGAACCAAGCAAACACACTTGCCGGACTTCTCAGGATGAGAGGCGTCGGTCTCGTGAAACTGGGGAGGAACAACGATGCTGAACCTGTTCTTGTCGAGGCCTATGGAATGAAGCATGGTGAAGATCTCATCGTCAATGAGAACCTCATCAATGCCTACGTTGCCGATGAGAAGTTCAAAGAAGCTGAGAAACTGGGGCGTGATTGCGTTCGGAGGGAAAAGTCAAACCTGAAAGTCGTGGAGAAATTTAAAATCGCCTACAAGAATGTGCACGGTTCACTGAGCGGTTATGACAAGACAGTGAAGGATGCCAAGTTGGAAGAGGAAACCGCGCTTCTGAAAAGGGGAATCAATAAGCCTGTGCCCGACTTTTCCCTGAAGGATACGAGCGGCACGATTGTGAAGCTGAGCGATCTCCGTGGCAGGGTTGTCGTCCTCGATTGCTGGTCGACCTGGTCCGTGCCGTGCAACGTGTCCCTCTCACAATTTCAGAAGGTTTTCGAGCGCTATGAGTCGTACAAGACGGTGGCATTCGTAGCGTTGAACACCTCCGAAAATATCACTGGACCAAAACGCGAAGCCGCGGTGAAGAAGTTCATGGCGGACTCCAAGCTCACCTTCCCGGTTGTCTACGATAATGGTCTTGAGACTGCTCAGAAGTTCGGAATTGAGGGAATTCCCACGACGATCGTCATTGACAGGAACGGCAACATCCAATTCGTGAGCTCTGGATCAAAGGATGGTAATGAACCGGTGAATGATTTGATCAATCAGATAGAGGTGCTCCTAAAACACTGATGCGAATTGTTTCATCGGCTCATTGGCCCGTTGACTCAATGAACCGATGATTCAATGATTCAATCACCCAATCTATATTATGGCTGAGGTTTTATGCAGCTAACCTTTCTCGACTGGATCATCATCTTCGCATACTTTGCATTCAATCTGGCGATCGGATTCTACTATCGTAAGAAGGCTACCGGCAGTGTGAACGACTATTTTATCTCGGGAAGAAATGTTTCCTGGTGGCTCGCCGGCACTTCCATGGTCGCCACGACGTTCGCTGCGGACACTCCGCTGGCCGTCACCGGACTGGTTGCCCGGAACGGGATCGCCGGCAACTGGATCTGGTGGAGCATGGTGTTCAGCGGAATGTTGACAGTGTTCTTCTACGCCAAACTCTGGCGACGATCCGGTGTCCTAACCGATGTGGAGTTCGCCGAGATCCGGTATTCCGGAAAACCTGCTGCATTCCTTCGGGGATTTCGCGCACTCTATCTCGGACTGCCGATCAATCTTATCATCATGGGCTGGGTCAACCTTGCGATGATCAAGATTCTGACTCACATCCTCGCTATTGACAAGCTGCCTGCCACGGCAATCCTTATTGCAATCATGATCCTTACGGCCTCAATCTCGACGCTTTCGGGATTGTGGGGCGTGCTCGTCATGGATCTCTTCCAATTCGTACTCAAAATGGGAATGGTGATCGCTCTTGCAGTATTTGCCGTTGAGGCCGTGGGAGGAATGAGCGGTCTGAAGGAAGGATTGATGCACATCGACCAGGTTAGAAACGCGGGCACAGGCTCAACCGGTTCGGTGATGTCTTTCACTCCGGATTTGAATTCGCTCTGGATGCCGATGATCACATTCTTTGTCTACATTGCCGTGAACTGGTGGGCGACATGGTATCCGGGGGCGGAACCTGGAGGTGGGGGATATGTTGCGCAAAGAATCTTCTCCGCGAAAAATGAGAAGCACTCGATTCTCGCGACACTCTGGTTTAACATTGCCCACTATGCACTGCGTCCCTGGCCGTGGATCCTGGTTGCGTTGGTGGCGATGGTGCAGTTCCAAAACGATCCCGCATTTGCTCAAGATCCCGAATCAGGATATATCCGCATCATGATGATGCACCTTCCTGTGTCTCTGCGCGGACTGATGATCGCGGCGTTCGCCGCGGCCTACATGTCGACCATCGGAACACAGTTGAACTGGGGCGCTTCGCTTCTTGTCAATGATGTCTACCGAAGGTTTATGAAGAAAAGTGAGACGGAAAAACACTACGTCAGCGCTTCCCAATTCGCGACGATTATCCTCATGATCTGCTCCGCCATCGTCTCATTCTATATGGAGTCCATTGCGCAGGCGTGGAAGTTTCTCATGGCACTTGGTGCAGGGACAGGAATGGTTTACATCCTTCGCTGGTTCTGGTGGCGGATCAACGCCTGGAGTGAGGTATCAGCGATGTTGTCGGCGTTCGTGATCTCTCTGACGCTGGAGTTCGGATTCGGGATGAGCAGCGATGATGCGTTCGACTTTGCTCACCTGGTGCTCATCACAACCGCTGTGACGTCTGCCGTATGGCTCATCGTTACGTTTCTCACAAAACCGGAACCTGACGAAATCCTCATACCGTTCTACCGCAAGGTGAGACCTTCCGCAAGGATGTGGGGGCCGATCGCCGCAAAAGTGAAGGATGTCGTTCCGCAGAAGGACGACCTCCTCAACCTCTCCAACTGGGCCTTCGGGTGTTTAATGATCTACATGACGCTTTTTGGATTCGGGAAGATCATTTTCGGTGAGACTTTGCTGGGAGTGGGCTTCCTCGCGATCGCCGCGATCTCGTTCTCATTCATCTATCGCAGTCTATCGAAGAGAGGATGGGAGTCGCTGGGAGGCTAGATTTTTGCGATGGCCGTCACCTGTCTTTGACTTACCGAGGGTGATGGTCATCTGCATGAGAGTCAGGATTGCATGTGTAACTACTGATTGATCAGCCCTACTTCCTCGCTCTGTCCATTGCTGCAACACCGCAGTACCATGACCCCGTCACTTCTTAGCTGTCTCACCCCTCCGTCTTGAAGCTCTTGATCCAGGAGCGATGACGAAAGAACTCATCGGGGTCAGCCTTTTGAGTCAGAAGAAGGAATATCCCAGAATCGTTCGATCTCTTCAAGTGAACGTCCTTTTGTCTCCGGAAAGAACTTCCAGACTGTCAGCACGAGAACAACGCAGAACGCTGCGTACACGTAGAAGGGAAACCCGTGATTGAACTGTGCGATCAATGCGGGGTTTTCATCCATCATGGGGAATGTTTGGGATACAACGAAGTTCGCGCTCCAAAGGAAAAACGTCGCAACCGACAATGCTCTGCCGCGAATCCGTGTGGGGTATATTTCGGAAAGAATGACCCACGTGACCGGTCCAACGGACAGCGCAAAACAGGCAATGTATGCGAGGATGCAAAGAAGAACCCAAAGGGAAATCACCTGGAACTGTGCCGCCAGTCCCATGGCAATCAGAGATACAAACATGCCGGCAGAGCCAATCATCATGAGAGGCTTCCGTCCAAGTCGGTCCACTGTCCTTATGGCAACGACGGTAAAAGAGAGATTGACGACTCCCACCACAATGGTCTCCAGAAGGGCGGTATTAGCGCCCGATCCGAGTTTCTTGAAAATCTCCGGAGCGTAGTACATAAACACGTTGATTCCAGTGACTTGCTGCAGGATCGCGAGAGCAATGCCAAGGAACATCACCCGTCGCCAACCTGTCTTGAACAGCTGGCCGAGTGATTCAACCTCCTGAGCAAGCGACGCCTCGATCGAACGTAGTTCGCTCTCCGCATATGACACCCCGCCAACCTTGGCGAGTATGTCCTTTGCTTTCGCGTTGTGTCCTTTTTCAACAAGCCAGCGGGGGCTTTCAGGGACGAAGATGAGGAGGATGAGGAAGATCCCCGATGGTATTGCGCCTGAGGCAAACATCCAGCGCCAGCCCGTGGCGACATTCCATGCCTCGTCACCACCAAGAGAAATGAAGTAGTTGACAAAATAGATGATGAGTATACCCGTGACGATGGCGAACTGATTCACGGAGACCATTCTGCCCCTCACACCGGCAGGAGCTATTTCTGCGATATACATCGGCGAAGCCATCGACGCGACACCAACGCCGATTCCTCCAAGCATCCGGAAGAGAACGAAAAGAGAGAATTCGTTTGGGAGAGCGGTACCCACAGCAGAAACAAGAAAGAGCAGCCCGGACAACACGAGTGTGGTCTTTCGTCCCAGTCGATCGCTGAAGATGCCCGCGAAGGAAACTCCGACCACGCAACCCAAGAGAGCGCTTGCAGCTGCCCAGCCTTTCATCACCGGGTCGAGTTGGAAATGCGACTGGAGAAACCCGATCGCTCCGGCAATAACAGCCGTATCATAGCCGAACAGAAGTCCACCAAGCGCTGCGATGATCGTGACAAGGGCGATGTACCTTGGACTTCCTTTTTCGTTCCGAGTTTCTTCGCTTTTCATAGATCTCCCGCTAATCGATTTTTTTGATGTAAGCCGCCCAACCGCCGCCAGGTGCGAGATGGAGAGCGACTTGGCTGGAACGGTCTACTTGATTTGTTTCCTTCCGGTAATCGCTTGCATTGCGGTCCGCGTTGATGCCATCGCAATAGAAAATCATTTGGTACTTTCCGCCATCGAGGAAATCGAGGCTGAGACGAAGATCCCGCGGCGTCCAATTGGTCATGGATCCGATGAACCAGTCGTTTCCTTTCTTCCGTGCAACGGTCAGATACTCTCCGATGCGAGCGTTGAGAGTTCTCGTCTGATCCCATGTTGTCGGTACGACCGAGAGAAACTCCATCGCGTCCGGTTGTCGATCATAGTTCGTTGGGCTGTCACACAGCATCTGGAGTGGACTTTCGTAGACGACATACATCGCGAGCTGATGACAGCGGGTTCCCTGGCTCATCGGTTGAGTGAAGATTGGTCGGAAACTCTCCTTCGTTGCATTGATCATCGCCCCTGGAGTAAAGTCCATCGGGCCGGCGAACATGCGTGTGAATGGAAGTGTGACATCATGCTTTGGTGTGATGTCTGCTGACCATTTGCTGTGTTCCAGTCCCTGAACCCCCTCACGAGTCAGCACATGCGGATAGGTCCGACTGAAACCTGTGGGTTTGTAGGCACCATGAAAGTCAACAAGGAGGTGGCGCTTCGCCGCCTCGATGGCGACTTTCTCGTACCAGTTCACCATCTTTTGATCGTCACGCTGCATGAAGTCGACCTTCACTCCCTTGGATCCCCATTTCTCAAACCGATCGAGCGCTTCGGTCATTCGATCGTCAAGGGCCTTGGATGTCACCCAAAGAATGATCCCAACCTTTTTCTGTGCCGCGAATGTGAACAACTCATCCATGTTCATGTCAGGATTGATCTGGAAAAGGTCCGAGGGCTTTGACCAGCCCTCATCGAAGATCACGTACTCAAGGCCGTACCTCGAAGCGAATTCGATGTAGTGTTTGTAGGTCTCTGTGTTGATGCCGGCTTTGAATGGCACGCCGATCAGGTTGTTAGCATTCCACCAATCCCAGGCGACCTTCCCCGGCTTTATCCATGAAGTCTCTTTGAGCTTGAGGGGGCTCCCGAGGCGGTAGACGATGTCGTTCTCAATGAGGTCGCCGTCTTTGTTGGCAATCGCGAACACACGCCATGGGAATTCGCGCACTCCATTCGTTTTGGCAATGTAGTTGGCTGCCTTCGAGACCTTCATCGTTCTGTCCCCGACCAGTTGCTCTTCGAGCGGGAAAGGAGGGAACTTCGATCTCAGAACGGGCCGACCCGCTCCGCTTCCGCGCAAATACAGACCTGGATAGTCAAGCAAGTCCGCTTCAGTGAATGCCACTTTCGGACCGTTTGATTTGACGATCACCGCAGGGATGCAACACATCTGAGTGTCTGCAAGGTCCTTTACTGCAAGAAGTCTGTAGAGTCGTTCCGAATGGGAGAGGAAGCTTGTTTCTTCAGGAAACCATATCGAATCGGAGGAAGCCAGGATGATGTTGAGCTCCTCACCAAATACTGTGATCTCCCCTTTCATTGTTGTGAAGAAACGATATGCCACGCCGTCGTCGTAAGCGCGGAGTCTCAAGCCATAATCACCCTTGAAAGTGATGGTGAGCTCATTGTAGATGTCCGGGATCAAGTTCCTTTTTTCCGGAATGATGGGAACAATGCTACTCTCGACGGATTTGGGAGATGCGCTCAAGACCACTGGCCAATCGTCGAACATATGCTTTTCATCAATGTGCATTTCGATCAGAGATGGAGAGATGATCTCCTGACGGTTGTGGAAAACGGAGATGGCAAGCTTGTTGGCGACAGTTAACCTCAGCTCGGACTTTCCATCGGGGGACTTGACTTGATAAATTTTGTCTTGAGCGACACCAGCGACGCTGGCCGAGAAGATGAAGATTGCGAATAAGAACGAGTTAGCGCGGGATTTCACATGGGCCATGAGAGGGCCTCCTTTAGGCTTGTGACCGATGATCGGTATTGACCCTGTTCTCTAAGACGAGTTTTGGGAAAACCACCTTCCTATTTCACGATGATAGTGCTGGAGAGGTCTTTGGATTTTGTCCAGTATTCTGTACCTTGCGACGTGGCCATTGGAGTTGTGCTGGTACCTTTGAGTGTTCAGGTGCAAACGGCGCAACTCAAACGTACGAACTAAACGAGACATGCGAAAGAGATTTTGTCTGTTTTCACCCCATGAAGAACATCGGGAAGCACCACCGGAGAACGTTTCATGAAACGAATCCTTTTCCAAGTACTGACATGCATTCTCCTCGCGATTCCTCTGGCGGCACAGGAGCGGGAAGAGAACTACGTTCCGGAAACTGATCCCCTCGTTCTTGCGAGACTCGCACACTGGCAGGACTGCAAGCTGGGTTTGCTCATGACATGGGGGACGTATAGTCAATGGGGAATTGTCGAGTCATGGTCGCTGTGCGGGGAGGACGAAGGGTGGTGTCAGCGTAGGGGTCCCTATGCGGATGACTATGACAAGTACAAAAGAGCCTATGAAGGACTTAAGAGATCTTTCAATCCTGCCAAGTTCAATCCGGATCTCTGGGCAGATGCAGCCAGTGAGGCCGGAATGAAGTATGTAATCTTCACGATGAAGCACCACGACGGCTTCTGCATGTTCGACACGAAGACCACAGACTACAAGATTACATCTGCTGAGTGTGCGTTCGGGATCAATCCGAGAGCAAATGTCGCGAAGGAGATCTTCGCATCGTTCAGAAAGAAAGGGATGATGATTGGAGCCTATTATTCAAAGCCGGACTGGCATTCTCCTGACTACTGGTGGCCGTATTTCCCGACACCTGATCGCCACGTCAACTACGATCCGGCGAAATACCCGGCCCGATGGCAGGCATTCAAAGACTATACGGACAACCAGATAGAAGAGATCATGACGAACTACGGCTCGATCGATTTGCTCTGGCTGGACGGGGCTTGGGTCCGACCGCTGAACAACATGCCGAAGGAGTTCGAATCGTGGGGGAAGAAGAACAACTTCAATCAGGATGTTGATATGGCGCGGATTTCAACCATGGCACGTCAGCATCAACCGGGACTTCTGGTCGTAGATCGTTGGGTAAATGGACGATACGAGAACTACCTCACGCCTGAGAACAAGGTCCCCGAGAAGGCCCTCAGCGTTCCATGGGAGTCTTGCATCACAATGGCGACGAGCTGGTCTTACGTCAAAACTGACCGGTACAAATCTGTCCGTGAGCTCGTCCACCTCCTTGTCGACGTTGTCGCAAAAGGCGGAAACTTGTTGCTGAACATTGGTCCATCGCCTGAGGGAGAGTGGGCGCCTGACGCCTATGACCGCTTGCGGGGAATGGCTGCGTGGATGGAAGTGAATAGCGAGGCGATCTACGAGACTCGTGCAATCGCGCCGTACAAAGAGGGGAAAGTCTGTCTCACAAAGAAAAAAGCGGGCGGAGCTGTCTATGCAGTTTATCTTCCGGCAAAGGACGAGAATCGACCGCCTCAAAGCATCTCGCTCAAGAGCCTTCAACCTGCTGCAGGCGCAAAGGTGACCATGCTTGGTGTGGGTCAAGAGTTGTCATGGAAGACAGATGGATCTGGAGTTGTGATTGACGTACCGGAAGGCGTGAGGCAGAACCCGCCATGCGAGCATGCGTGGGTGGTGAAGATATCCAAGGTCAAGTGAGCGCTGCGCCGCTTGCGCTTCAGTCCATTGTAGAATATCTTCTTTGGAAAGAAATGAATACGTAGGGTCGATTCATGAATCGACCCTACTACAAGAACAATTGGCAAACGAAAGATGAACACTGCGAAGGATCTATGACAAGCAAAGAACGAATTGTCGCCGCCCTCAAACACCAACAGCCCGATCGCATTCCCATCGATTTCGGTGGGACAGCGGTCACCGGCATCCACGTGAAGATTGTCGCCGGGTTGCGCGACCACTACGGTCTTGCCAGGCGGCCTGTGAAGGTCCACGAGCCGTATCAGATGCTTGGATATATCGAAGAAGATCTCAAGCAGGCGCTCAGTATCGACGTCGAAGGAGTGTATCCTGAAGAAACAATGTTCGGTTTTCCCAATGAACGCTGGAAACAGTGGCAGCTGAATGATGGCCTGGAGGTTCTCGTCTCTGAGCAGCTTACGACGACAAAAGACGCGAACGGCGACACGCTCATCTATCCAAAAGGAGATCTCTCAGCGCCAGCATCGGGCCGAATGCCGAAAGGGGGCTTCTTCTTTGACAGCATCATCAGGCAGGATCCGATCGACGAAGAGACCTTGGATCCGCGGGACAATATGGAAGAGTTTTCGGCGATCAGCGATCGCACCCTGGACTACTTCGAGCGGGAAGCGATTGAGAAGGCCGGTACAGGTCGGGCTGTCATCGCGACGTTTGGAGGATTGGCGTTTGGAGATATCGCTCTCGTGCCGGCCCCATTTCTTAAACACCCTAAAGGAATTCGGGATATCGAAGAATGGTACGTTTCAACCTTGACCAGGCAGCCTTACATACACGAAGTATTCGAAAAACAGTGTTCTGTCGCGATTGAGAATCTGGCAAACATCAAGGCGCGGGTTGGTGATCTGGTCGATGCTGCTTTTGTGTGCGGAACGGACTTCGGGACGCAATGGTCAACGTTCTGTTCCGTCGATACGTACAAATCCCTTTATCAGCCCTACTACAAGCGGATCAATGACTGGATCCATCTGAACACGACGTGGAAAACTTTCAAGCACTCGTGTGGATCGGTCATCACGTTGATTCCGTCATTCATTGACTCCGGTTTTGATATCCTCAATCCGGTTCAGTGTTCAGCTGCCGGCATGGAGCCTGAGCAGCTGAAACGGGAATTTGGGCGGGACATTGTGTTCTGGGGTGGCGGTGTCGATACGCAGAAAACGCTGATGTTCGGATCGGTCGATGATGTTCGCACCGAAGTCATGCGCCGTTGCGATATTTTTGGAAAGCGTGGAGGATTCGTGTTTAATGCTGTTCACAATATCCAGGGCAATGTTCCGTTGAAGAACGTCGTTGCGATGTTTGAAGCGCTGAAAGAGGAGAATGGGGTAAAGTAGACAGCAAGCAGAATGCAGTCGGCAGACCATAAGGAAAATCACTCGGGCCCCGACGATAGTCGGGGCCTTGTCATGCGGAAGAAGTGCCACGCACTTACATGGTAGAATCCCGATTTCTTCCCCCCCGTTTCCAGGTAGAAATCGGGATTCTCAATCGGGTGCGTGGCACTTATATCATTTAAAATCCAACATGTGCTGTGAGTGGTTGGGAAGTGAGTCCTGACTGCCGTGACCGCAAGAAACTTCTGCCAAAGGATTCATCTTGACATCCGCTTCGGGGTTGCGTATCTTCATTGTAGATACAGAAAGGAACTACGATGGAGACCAAGGTGCAAAAATGGGGCAACAGTCTTGCAGTCCGGCTCTCAAAACATGTCGTTGAGGAATCGAAGATTAAAGCGGGATCACGTGTGGGTATAGAAGTTGATGATGGCAAGATCGTACTTGAGGTCAGGGGAAGGAAGCAATACTCTCTTCGAAAGCTGCTGGCAAAAGTCACAAGGAAGAATGCCCATGGTGAGTTCGACCTTGGAAGCGCCACGGGAAAGGAGATCTGGTGATGTCAGCCTATTGTCCCGCGCGGGGTGATATCGTTTGGATCGATTTCACGCCACGGGTTGGCCACGAGCAATCCGGAAAAAGGCCCGGAATTGTTCTCTCACCTCTCGCATACAACAAGGCGGTGGGACTCATGCTCTGTTGTCCGATTACGAGCAAGGAGAAGGGATATCCCTTCGAAGTGAGAATTCCTGAAGGGCATCAAATCTCTGGTGTCGTACTCTCCGATCATGTGCGTTCTCTCGACTGGAAAACTCGGCACGCCACTTTCATCTCAAGAGCACCGCGGGAATTGACCGAAGATGTGCTCGACAAACTGCAAGCGCTTCTCGTTTAGGATCCCGCTCACTTGCACATTGTCAGACTCGATTGACCCTAACCGCTTTCACGCAATCGCTCCGGCAGCGGCTCTCGATCTCAGCGTCACGAAACGAAACAGGCCTCGACGACAGTCGGGGCCTGGCCATATTAGAAGTGCCGCGCACCTGCGAGGTTCGTGGCACTTGTGTCGCTCTCAATGCAGTATGCGATGTGACCGGTCGGGTAATGGCTCCCGGCCGCCGGGGTCAAACTACTTCTTCCCGTACACCGGATGACACCACTGTCGGTACTTCGGAACCTTCCCTCTGACGACACTGAAATACAAATCTCGCAACTTCTGTGTAACAGGTCCCATGCTGCCGCTTCCGAGTTTGCGATGGTCAATCCTTGTGATCGCGACGATCTGCGCTCCTGTAGCAACCATAAATACTTCTTCAGCGAGGTACACTTCGGATTTATCAATCGGTCGTTCCACAACCTCCATCCCCAGTTCATCGCGCAGGAGGGTCATCATGGTGTTTCGGGTGATGCCTTCGAGGATATTGTCCGTAACCGGTGGGGTCAGGGTCTTTCCTTTCCGGAGGATGAAGACGTTTTCGGCGGATCCTTCCGCAATGTGCCCGTCCTGATTGAGCATGATCGCTTCATCGAATCCCGCCAGGTTTGCATCAGTCTTCGCCAACGCCGAATTGACATACGCCCCGCAGATCTTCCCGCGGGCCGGAATCATGTTGTCATCAATCCGCCTCCACGACGAAAACATTACGTGGGCTCCCTCTTCTTTGTCGAGGTACCGGCCGAAAGGGAGGACCGAAATTGTCATGATTGGTGTGACATTGTGGAGTCGCACGCCGATGATCTCATCGGTGTAGAAAGCGAGCGGTCGGACGTAGATATCTTCGTGCAAGTCTTCCTTATGGATGAGCTCGATGAGGATCTTGACCGCCTCTTCGCGGGTTTGCGGGAGTTCCATACGCAGCAATCGCGTTGACTCCAGGAAGCGTTGGAAATGATCGATTGGTCTGAAAACAAAAAGCTCTTTCTCCTCTTCATTCCAGTAGCCCCGAATTCCTCCAAAAACTCCCGTCCCATAGTTCAACCCGTGTGTCAGCACTCCGACCTTCGCTTCGGAATAAGGGATGATCTTGTCTCCAAAGTACGCGTATTTCGGTAGTGGCATAGAGGGTTCCTCGTCTGATCTTCAAATCAAGAGTTCGTTCAGTCTGCCAGAAATCTGACAGCAGAACCAATAGGTGCGTCAATCTATACGAAATATTGTTCATGAGCAAGAACCCCGTCGAACGAGCAAAAAAGGGGAAACATGGCGCTAAGGGCATTCCGCGGAAATCTCCAGCCATCTCGAGAGAATTGATTCTACGCAACATTCGACGTATTTTGTAAACACTCTAGGATTTTCCACATTTTCCTGCAATCGTCGGAATGAAGGGACTCATCTTCAACATACAGCGATTCTCCGTGAATGACGGTCCCGGAATCCGTACGACCGTCTTCCTGAAGGGATGTCCGCTCCATTGCAAATGGTGCCATAATCCGGAATCGATTTCGCCTGATCAACAATTGCTTCTTCGCGATGACCGGTGCATTCGATGCGGAGATTGCTTCTCCTTGTGCAAGAACCATGCAGT
>JAPLFP010000042.1 GCA_026390585.1 Ignavibacteriales bacterium
TTCACTTTCCCAATGTGTTCGCTGGTTACCGACGGCAGTCCTCGGATCCAACAACGGGCTGTCAGCGCAGAAGTCTCGTCGTTTCAAAATGCTATTTGAAAGAACATTGCTTCTCGATGACTCAAATTTCAACGACCTGCTCGGAAAGCTCCAAACCCCTCATGCAAAGGTAGCGTGCTTCAGCGGAGGAGATCCTTTCAGAGCGGCCTGTGAGTGTGGGCGAACAAGCCGTCAGACGGAGGAAACCTATGCTTCAGAGCAGAACTCTCGTTTGTTGCTCCTCTCGATGTTCACGAACATTCTACGCGGTGCTCTTTCTTATCGCAACAACAAGCCTAGGTTTTCCTCAAGCGAAGAATGATTTTGCGAACGCCGAGCTCTGGGTGGGACATACTCTCGGAATCAGTGCAGTCGCCCTCAGTCCGGATGATTCGATCATCGCAAGCGTCGGCGACGACGGCGCGCTGATACTCTGGAGCACGGCGAGGGGAAAGCAGATTGGCAGACTCGAAGGGCAGGTTGGGACCCTTTACTCTGTCGCATTTGATCCCAGCGGTCAGCTCGTAGCAGCGGGCGGGTGGGGAGGAGTCGAGCTCTGGAATGTGCAAGAGAGAAAGCTGATCCATCATTTCCCGGGCTACTTTGTCCAGTCAGTTTTCTTCAGTCCAGATGGCAATCTGCTCACGTCGTGGAGCATCATAGGTGAAGCGACGGTATGGCGCTGGTCCGATGCTCGTGTTGTCCGAAAGTTCAAAGTTCTGAAGAACGATCTCCCTGTTGTCGCGCTGAATCCACTTGACTCGCTCACAAAGAAGACCAGCGAATATGCGACGATCGGATCGTGGGCCTTCACATCCGAAACCGTCGTCGATGACAAGCATCCTTTGCGATATCAATCCGGTAACTGGGCTGTCTGGAGCAATGCAAGAGGTGGACTTGCGGGTATTGCAGACGAGAGGGGTGAGCTAAGGTTTTGGGATATTGTCAGTGGCAAACGGAAACTGTGGAAGATCCTGGGAAGACCCGATACGCTCCCCTATCGGAAAGACAGTACCGGAAAAGGGTACTATCTCATGTCCGAAATGCAGCAATATGAGAATACACGCGATGCCATCCAGTCAGTCTCCTTGAGTGCAAATGCTAAATCGATATTTTGCGGTGGCTATGGACGTGTGTTGCGGGTCGTCGACATACTTCATACAACAGAGACGCAGAGGCTCAAGCTCGGTGACCAAGTAGTGAGTGTCGTCAGCAGCAGGGATGGAAAGATCGTAGTTGCGGGAACACGAAGCTCCATCAATATCGTACACTCCAAATCACTCCCGATCGATTCGATAGGCGCCTTTGAGCCGGGGGTTGTCGTTACAATTCCACGGATCGTTGAGGGGATTAGTTCAATTTCCTTGAGTCCGGACGGTAGTCTCCTGGCGATTGCGCGAGAGAACAAACAGATCGCAATCCTTGACTTAGGTCACGAGAGAACAACGACATTCTGTGACTCTTTACTGTGGGATGTTAAGAATGTTTCACTTTCGCATGATGGCAAGGTGGTTGCTTTCCGAAGTGACCATTGGGAAGTGGTACTGTGGGATATCGCGCGTAAGCAACGGATTCGGGTTCTTTCAGGTTTTGCACCCGGAAATCTCTTGTATCACCCTGATCTCCTTGCCTACAGTCCGGACGGCAAGATGGTTGCCTCCGTTCTTAACAACGGTATTGTGAAGGTGTGGGATCCTTCGTCGGGCAACGGCATCGCCACGCTCGAGGCACATAAGCGAGATGCGACGGCACTTGCCTTCAGCCCCGACGGGAAGCTTCTTGCTACAGGAGGCTATGACCGGCGGATCGTCATCTGGGATTTGAAATCTTTGAAATCGGTAGTGGAGATCTCGAAATCGGTTGGCGCGATGGGTGCTCTGGTGTTTGCGCCCGACGGGAAAACCCTGGCAGGCAGTACATATCAAAAACCCGAAGTGAAGATTTGGGATGTCAAGACAGGAGTTGAGGTCCGAAGCATCCCCGGTCTTGTTGCGAACATCGTTTGCATCGCCTATTCTCCTGATGGGAAACTCCTGGCAATCGGAAATGCCAGCAGAGGAATCGCATTATGGAATGTTGCTGAGGCTCGAATGGATGGAATGCTCGAAGGACACAAAGGCGCTGTGCGACGGCTCTGTTTCAGTTCTCGAGGTCAAAAGCTCTTCTCTGCCGGAGCTGATGGAAAAATCTATTGCTGGGATGTTGGGAACCGCAAACCTTTGGCCCAAATTGTGCAATTCGGATCAGAACATTGGGTGGTTCTCACATCTGATGGGCATTGTGATGGCACTTCCCTTGGACTGTCGTTTGTTGCTCAACTAGGGAATGTGAATCCGCTTGACAACCAGACGTTCGTCAACAAGATGAGAAAACGGGGTATTTTGAAATCCCTCCTCGATCCATCTCGATGACGTTCAGTGATTCTGAAGCGAAATGTCTTAACTTTGTCTCTCTGTAACAAAGTCGACAAATGCGAGGAGTGAGCTCTTGGAAGGAGAGTCAGGGAGCAGTCGGAGGTCGTTGCGCGCAACATCAGAGTAGTGCCGGGCCCTTCCAATCGCATAATCGATCCCGCCGGCGCTTCTGACGAAGTCCATGACCCACTGAACGTCTTTCTGCTTTGCGCCATTCTTGACAATTCGAATGGCCTGTTTAGCATCATTCCGTGGTCCGTGAGTGAGGGCGTGGATAAGGGGAAGGGTGAGTTTTTTCTCTTTGAGATCAATGCCTGTTGGCTTGCCGATGACGCTCCTTCGGCCCAGGTAATCGAGCAAATCGTCGCGGATCTGGAAAGCAATACCGACGTGCTCTCCAAAATCTCGCAATTGCTGCCGGCGCACCGTGTCTTGTGTTGTGCTAGCTGCACCGATTTCCGTGCAGGTTGAAAGCAACGATGCGGTCTTGTCAGCGATGATCTTGAGATAGGTCTCCTCATCGATATTGAGCTGGCGGCTTTTTTGGATCTGGAGCAACTCGCCTTCGCTCATCCTCTTCACCGCATTCGAAGTGCACTTGAGGAAGTAGTAATCGTCGCTCTCCAACGAGAGCAGCAAGCCTCTCGACAGGAGATAGTCGCCCATCAGCACTGCTACTTTGTTCTTCCACACAGCGTTGATGGAGGCCAATCCTCTCCGGGTGTCAGCATCATCGACCACATCATCGTGGATCAGAGTGGCCGTGTGAAGGATTTCAACGAGCGTGGCGGCACGGTACGTGCTCTCGTTCACCTCTCCGCATGCTTTGGCACTGAGGAAGACGAGAATGGGGCGGACCCGCTTCCCCTTCTGCCGAACAATATATCGGGCGATGAGGTCGATCAGGCCGACGCGGGATCGCATGGCTTCTCTGAAGAAGCCCCCAAACTCCTTGAGTTCAGCCTCAATCGGCGCTTTGATATTGTTGAGAGACGCTGTTGTGAAATCCTTCACGGTCACCAGCCCTCGTCATCTGTATCTGGAATATCCGCTTCTGCCGCGTCTTTCTCCTTTTCCTTCTCCTTTTTCTTATAGACAAACTTAGTTATGAAGATGCTGACCTCATAGAGCACGAACATGGGAGAAGCCATGAGAAGCTGTGTGACCATGTCCGGCGTGGGCGTGACAATGCCCGCGATGAGAAGGATGACGACGTAAGCGTGTTTGCGGTACTTGCGCATGAATTCCGCGGACATGATTCCCAACTTGGCGAGGAAGTACGACAACATCGGAAGCTCGAAGACCAATCCTGTGCCCAGGACAAGAGCCAGAAGGAAGGTGATGTATCGGTCGACTGCTATGTTCAACGAGATGTTCGCAGTACCGAAGCCGGCGAAAAACGTGAGTGCTGTTGGCACCAGAACGAAGTATCCGAATGCGCACCCGGCAAAGAAAAGAAACGATGTCCATCCCACGATGCCGGAGACATAGCGGCGTTCATTGGGCATCAGGCCCGGCGCAATGAACTTCCACAGCCAGTAGAGAGTATTGGGCATGCTCAGGATGAACCCCGAGACAAGGGCAGCCTGAATATAGAGCATGACGATACCGTAAGGCGCAAGCACCTGAGCCTTTAGTCCGACGGCGAGCAAAGGAGCGAGGAGGATTTTTTGGACAATGAACTCCGCGAAGACGCCGCACAAAATCATGGCGACGGCCAGCCCGACGAGAGCCTTTACCACGTGCCAACGCAACTCCTCGAGATGATCAAGAAACGACATTTCTTTCTGATCAAGACTGAAGTCCCCGGCGTTTTTGCCGCGCAGGATTCGAAGAAGCAGTTGTTTGATCACCGTCTACCTAGCGTGATTGTGCCAATTCCCGATAAAGCGGAAACGAAGAACAGAGTTGCTCGATGTCTTTTCGGACACGGCTATGCGCAGCTTCGTTCCCCATGTTGCTCACTACCCGATCGATAAGATCTGCAACGACTTCCATCTCCCGCTCCTTCATGCCCCGTGTTGTGAGGGCTGGTGTCCCAACCCGGATTCCGCTCGTAATCAAAGGAGATTTGTCGTCGAAGGGTACGCCGTTCTTGTTTACCGTTATGCCGGCAAGATCCAAAGCTTCCTGAGCATCTTTGCCAGTCACATTCTTGTTCCGCAGGTCGACAAGCATCAGATGGTTATCCGTCCCGCCGGAGATGATATTGAATCCCCGCTTGACGAGAGCTGCCGCAAGTGACTGCGCGTTCCGGATGACTTGCTTTGAATACTCGATGAATGATGGCTGCAGATTCTCGCCAAAGGCCACAGCTTTTGCGGCGATGACATGCATCAGGGGTCCTCCCTGAATGCCCGGTATGACCGTCGAATCAAGCAGCTCCGACATCATCTTCTTGCGACCCGATTTCGGTGCTACGATGCCAAAGGGATTCTCAAAATCCTTTCCCATCAGGATCAGGCCACCGCGCGGTCCACGCAATGTTTTGTGTGTTGTGGATGTCACCACATGGCAGTGAGGGAGTGGGTCATTCAACAGCTTGCTGGCAATGAGTCCGGCCGGATGGGCGATGTCAGCGAACAGAAATGCCCCAACTTGATCGGCAATTGCTCGGAATGCTTTGTAATCGATATTCCGCGAATAGGCGCTGGCACCAACCGTGATCATCTTCGGCCGTTCTTTCTTCGCCACAGCCTCGACCTCGTTGTAGTCAATCGTGCCTGTATCCTTCGAGACGCCATAGGCAACGAAGTTGTAAAGCTGGCCCGAGAAATTCACTGATGCGCCGTGCGTGAGGTGCCCGCCGTGCTGGAGATTCATGCCGAGGACCTTGTCACCCGGCTTGAGGAACGTGAAATAGACGGCCATGTTCGCCTGAGAGCCGGAATGTGGCTGCACGTTCGTATACTCTGCGCCAAAAAGCCTCTTGGCCCGGTCACGGGCGAGATTCTCCGCAACATCAACATACTCACAGCCGCCATAGTAACGCTTTCCCGGATAGCCTTCGGCGTATTTGTTCGTCAGAACTGATCCAAGGGCTTCGAGAACAGCGAGGCTGACAAAATTCTCTGACGCGATGAGTTCGAGTTTGGAGTGCTGGCGGTTGACCTCGTTCTGGATAGCACTGAAGACTTCAGGATCGACACTCTGAAGATGCTGCATAGGTTGTGCTCGCTCTGATGACAATGTTGTTCTGGAAGTGGAATGTTTGAGGGTGTTCCGGATTCTGGGAAGGATGAGTTTCTCGCTGGCTCGCGGTTTCTCCGTCGAGGAGGAGCATCAAAGGTCTACAGTTTCGTCAGCGAGTGAATCTTCGCTACTCTCTCCGCGTGCCTTCCCCCTTCAAATGAAGCGGAGAGAAACATCTTCACGATATCGGCGACGGCGTCCCATCCTATGAGCCGTTCACCAATCGTGAGGACATTAGCATTGTTGTGCTGTCGGGCAAGCCTGGCAGCTGAGACGGATTCGCAGGAGGCTGCGCGGACCCCGTTGTGCTTGTTTGCGACGATTGACATCCCGATCCCGGTTCCACAGACAAGAATCCCGCGGTCGCATTGGCCGGTGGAGACAGCTTCCGAAGCCATGTGCCCCCAATCCGGATAGTCCGTACGCGCGTTTGTCGTTGGACCAAAATCGCGGTAGGGCAATTGCAGTTCATCCAATAGCTTTTTGATCTTCTCTTTGTAATCAAAGCCGGCGTGGTCACTGGCAAGGGCAATCATGGTCGTTTGCTCGCGCAATAGAACATCTATTCGTCTTCAACTTTCATGAACCAGATTTCGCTCGCGCTGAAGGAGAGCGACAGGCGAAGGATCGTATCCCGCTGCAGGTTGTTCGTTGTGGTCCCCCGCGTGCCCGCCTGAAGTCCGATGTTCAATCGGGTGTCGGGGCCAATGGGGATGCCAAATCCTCCGGTGAGGAAGATCTCGTTGATTCCGGTTCCATTGATGAGATAGTTTGTCGAGTTGTAGTAGATTCCTGCCCGATAAGCGATCCGTTGGAGAAATGACTCCGTTTCCCGTAGTGGCATTGCCTCGAATCCGATGCCGAACCTTGAGGAATTCCTCATCTGAGGATTTGTGCTCCCAAAGAACTGGGCATTCTGCCACTGCATGAACGAGGCGTCGCCGGTGATGACGTACCGATTCGCAACAAGATAGGAAAGTCCAAAACCGAACGAGACGGGAAGATCCACCTTTCCGGTTCCCCTCAAGGTCGTATCCGTCGT
>JAPLFP010000005.1 GCA_026390585.1 Ignavibacteriales bacterium
CCAACTGTGAGTGTGCCCCCACCCTTGGACACCGTGAAGTTGTTGAACGTCTGTGTCGCCGACGTTCCGTTCAATGTCTGTGCTGCTCCTCCGTTGAACGTCACCGTGCCTGTCCCCGGTGTAAAGACCGCTGCGGTCGCCCGTGACCAGTTACCAGCAACATTCACATCCGTTCCAGCGGTGAACGTTCCAGCCGTGAGAGTGACATTTCCGTTCACATTGAAGGTCGCCGGAGCCGTGAAGTTGCCGAGGGTCTCTGTCAGGTTGTTGACCGTCAGAGAAGTGGTACTGCCGCCGACCGAGAGGAGGATGCCGGCCGCTTTGTTGATCGTAAGGTTGTTGAATGTCTGGGATGCTGCAGTTCCACCGATCGTCTGAGCGGTAGTATTGTTGTTGAAGGTAACCGTACTGGTGCCTGGTGTGAACGTCCCGCCGTTGTTCGTCCAATTGCCGTTGATGTTGATCGCACCCGCACCCGTGAACGTGACAGACCCGCCCGAGTTGATCGTGAGAGAGCCGCCGATGGTGAGGCTTATTGTACCCGTCGTTGCTGTTATCGCTCCAACATTGTTGAGTGTTATGTCGCCTGCAAAACCTGCAACGCCAACAGTCAGCGTGTTTGCCGCCATGGTGAGAGTTGCACTTGCGCTCGCAGAGAGGGAGTCGATAAAGGTTATGGTCCGGGCTACGCTGGCGGCAGTCAGGGAAGGTAAGATGGCCGCACGAGGGATTCTCACATTGTCGGCATTTGTCGGTATGGATCCTCGCGACCAATTCGATGCGATTGACCAATTGGTGCTCGTCGTCCCTGTCCAGATGTTATCCAGCTGAGCATGAGCAGATTGCGCGAGTCCGATGACGAACGCAACGAGAACCAGCGTTAGCCTGAAAGATCGGGGCATTATGTCGATAGAAGGCTGCACTACCGTTCGTCAGGGCCTTCGTCTGTATTTGATTTGAGTAAGTCCATACGTCAATTCATCGGATGAATCATCTTCAAGATTCGGAAGCGGCATCATCGTCATCGATTTGTGTACGCGATATGACGCAGCGCTCTCCCGCACAGTTTATTCCCCTGCCCAAGCGCTGTCGCGGTCGTTAGCACGATCGCAAGAGTCAGCTCGAGCGGCCGGAGTCTATTCGCCAATATGGAAACGAATCTATGCATTAGTGCGCGGGTCCAATACTCCAACTCAAGAAACAACCATACTTGAACACAATGTCGAATGCCACCAGTGAATCACTACTGTTTTGTTTCCACAGTTACAGCACTTGCTGCAAGCCGCCTCTGCTCTCTGGAGATGATCTCCAGCAAATCATCTTTCATCTCCGCCTTGTCCACAAACCCGTCCGCAGCATGTCGCCACGCATTCCGACGGTAGATGTCGGCGCCATGCATCGAGAGAACAACCACTTTCGTGTGCGGAGAACGAAGTTTGATCTCCCGTGTCGCCTCAAACCCGTCCCGACCTGGCATATCGAGATCCATAAAAATGAGATCGGGATGGAACTTCTCCGCCAGTTCAATCGCTTCCACCCCATCCTTCGCTTCGCCGACAATCTCCACATGCTCCTGCTGTTCGAGAAACAGGGAGAGTACTCGACGGAATCCGTCATTGTCATCTGCAAGGAGTATCTTGATTGTTTTCATGTTGACTTTCCCGGCATCCATTTGCCATGCCATCATGCTGTGATACCGACAAGAGACATTCCGGCTTCGCCAAACATTGCCCGGAGACTGTCCTTCAAGGATGATTTGAGAACGAAACCGTCTGCGTTCGCTTCCTTCGCCAGCTCACGATAAAAGCTGCTCTCGTGCATCGTCGCGATGACGACCTTTTTTAGCGGCCAACGTTGCTTGATGATGCGCGTTGCGTCCAGCCCGTTTCGCCGCGGCATGGTGATATCCATCAGCACAACATCCGCGTCCAGCTGCTCCATTTTGTCGATGACCTCGACGCCATCACACGCTTCTCCCACGACGACGACATTCGGCAGGCCGTTGAGAAAATCTGTCATGACCTTTCGTAAGTCTCCATGGTCATCTGCAACAAGAATTCTTGTCTCTTTCACGGGTTATCTCCAGTGCACGCAGGTGATTACAGGACTTCAGTTTATTTTTCTGATCAAATGTGCGCTGGAAGGGCAAGAGAAACCATCAATCGCACACCGTAATTTCAAAAATACGGTGAAAACGAAGTGTGACTACGGTCTCAACCGTATATTACCACAAGAAATGGCAAGAATGAAGGCAAAAAGTGGGATTTTGCTCGCAAATACTGTCGAATTCTATTCGCAGGGATCCGATGATGAGGGCGATTCAATGAGATTTCGTCAAAGCAGTGTGGAAATCGAAAACGGAGATGTCGCGGAATAAAAGAGGCAAAACGAGAAGATCACAAAGCGTGAGAACAATGAAGCGTAGCTACTCGGTGAGAGTCACAATCAGTTTACCAGAAGGCTTCGACGCTGTGTTTGGTGTTTTTGAATTGTAAGAGTTCGATTGGCGGGTCGCACTTGCGGGCCGCGCATTGTCAACGCCCGTGATCACCGCAGGTTCCACAGACGAAGACGTTTGTTCCGATGTCGTTGTCCTGAAGTCAACAGCCGACTGAAATCGCGATTGAGATCCAGCCGTGACTTTGACGGCACTTTGATTCATCGTGTTCGTGACATACGATGCAGTGGGCGCCTGCAACGCGATCCTTCGTGCACCAAAGGTCACAACCTGCACTGCAGAACTCGTCGTCTGCGCGGAAAGCTCAGCGACAGAAGACGCAAAAATGACCAATAAAAACATTATGTTTCTCATCCACTTCATATTGCTGGATATTAGTTTGTCAACGTGAGTGTGACAATCCTTGAGTCCGTGTTCACTTGCGTCACTGACGGATCGGCTGCGAACGCGTATGTGATCGACTGATTACGATCGCTTCCCTTGCCGATACCGGTGACAACATCGACGGGCGTCGAGGCATTGGAGACATCCACAAATCCATTGCTCAACCCGGCGCTGGTTTCCAGTTTCACCATCAACTTCGTCCCCTGCGGCATCGGTCCGTTGATCGATGCAACAATCTTCATGTTCTCCAGATTCGTCAGCATGCTGTACTTTGTGCTGTTGTCGCTCACGGTGAGCGCGTCTGATCCAGAGCCCATGTCCGTAACGAACAACGGTCCAGGATTTCCGGTCACGGCGATCTGAGTGATCGCTCTTACCTCAACGGTCACACTTTGAGTGACGCTGCTATTAGTTTGAGCCAGCGCAACAATTGGCAGACAGAGGAGAAGCAAGAGGAGAGTTCTGGTAGATGTGATTGTCATCACGGGTGCAAAGTAGCTAATTTAGTTTGTCAAATTCAAGAAGCATCGAGATAAATAATCATGTTTCTTTCCCCGATGAATGCACAAACCAGATGCCACTCCCCAATGGAATGAGACGCTTTTTGGCGCGATTCTAAGTTCATATGCTATCGCGGATTACGGGAGTATCTTTTTGAGGCAGGTGTCTCGCAGAATTCAAGAATTTGTAGTTTCTACATAGCCAGAAGAAGTGGCGGGGCGACCTTCCGAAGGAAGTTCTGACCTAATCGTGTCCTTCCGAAGGTTGTGGGGGAGAAATGGGACGGCTGGATTGGCACATCCTTCGTCTACGGTCATCCCAACTTTTATCGGGACTCCCTCCGCTCAGGATGTGTCTCGGTTTTTTCCTGACTGTGGAAGCCGACGCTGAACTAGAATCGATCGGTATGTGAATGCAGTTACTTGAGAAATTTGTGGCAGGGAGTTTCAGCTAGCGCGGAGCATCCGTCGACGGATTGTCCTTCTTCGGCGTTTGCTCGATCACTTTGGCTTTTGGTGCAGATTCATTGCGCTTCGTTTTCGGAGGAACAGCTTCAGGAGCTTTTCCCTTCTGAGGAGGAGCCTCGAGTGTTTTTCCTTGCTGAAGAATCTGAATACGTCGCTTCCGGGGAAGAGCCTTGAACGTGAACTCCATCGAAGCGCCCGGAGCTGCGTCGATGACGTAGGAGTCTTTGTCGAAGTAAGTGTTCTGTGGCAGGTTGCCCTCAAGGATGCGAAGCGTCCACTTGCCGGGACGGATGCCGGCAAAACTGAACCGACCCTTGTTGTCCGAGACTCTTCGAGCCGATTCCTGAGGATTCGACAACTCCAGGATGACGTTCGGATGTCCTCCCTGCTCAATCAACTGCGGTTGCGAAGTGTCGCCCGGCGCCTGGTCTTTCATCCCGAAGATCAGTACGACTCCCGACACACCTATGGCACGAGTCAGAGAGATATCGTATCGTTCTTCCTTGCCGCCAACGATCGTGACTTCATGCGGCAATTGTTGTGAAGCGACACGATTCAACCCGATGCTCGCCATGTCGAGTTGAACGTAGTACTTGTCGGGTTTCAGGGAAACGAAATGGTACTCACCGTTGCGATCGGTCAGTGCGGTTGCGCCTCCGGCGTACACCAACACGCCCTGAATCCCGGTTCCCTTTTCCGAATCTACGACTTTTCCAGTGAGCCGGCCAGATTCCGTTTTCCGAGCGATAGGCACAGCAAGCGGAATCGAAAACTCCGCCAGGTACGCAAATTCCTTTCCGTCATTCGAGGGGGCAAAGATGCTCTGTCGTCCACGCACCGCGAGAACTTCGCCTCCAGTAAACCGATGCTGAACACTCGCGTCGAACAAGCTGTACGCTTGATTGAAGGGACCAATGGTCTTCGTACCAAATAGAGCGGCGGAGATTTGCGTCCCTTCACCGATGAGAACTGTGGCACTAATACTCCCCGAAAGAAGTTGCTGAGGTTCCAAAGTTGTGAGGTCATTCT
>JAPLFP010000102.1 GCA_026390585.1 Ignavibacteriales bacterium
GGCAGCCGGTTCCCCAACAATGCTGCACTTGTCAAGGGCCTTGTCGATTCTATGAAAGCGATGTTCGCTAACTTCCATCCTTTTACGGTGATATCCGGACACAGCGGTGGAGGATCATTCGCCTTCGACTATCTGAATAGCGCTAGCGTGATTCCCGATGATGTTAAGCGAATCGAATTTCTTGATAGTGATTACAACTACACCGACACATATGGATCCAAGCTGCGCGCTTGGATCAATGCTGCCCCGGATCATTTCCTCAGCGTCCTTGCGTACAATGACAGCATCGCCCTCCTTAACGGGCAGCCGTTTGTCAGTGCGACAGGAGGAACATGGTACAGAACTCGCATGATGATTGCATACCTTTCAAACTACTTCTCGTTTACTGCCGACATCAACGAGGACTTCATCACGTGTACGGCCCTCAACGGAAGAATCAAAATCATACTAAAACAGAATCCAACGCGGGCGGTTCTGCACACTGTCCAGGTGGAATTGAACGGCTTTGTTCAGACTATGCTTTCCGGCACTCCGCTCGAAGGCGTCGGCTATGTCTACTATGGTCCACGGGTGTACTCTGACTTTGTCCAAACATGGAAGCCGGTACCCAAGCCTGTTCAATTTCCGCCGCGTCCGCCTGGTTCACCAACGGGTTCACAATTCATGACTTCCGTAGCACCGATGACATTCGATCAGCGCGAGGCCGAAATCTACAAACAGATTTCGCTGGGAAACGTCCCGGATTTCTTGAGAGGCTTCAAGAAAATCCAGTCTTCCTTTCAGGATGCGAATGGAGTCTCGCATACCGTCATTTATGAGGTAACCCCCGACTACCTCTGCATTGGCTCGGATGAAGATTTCTGCCGAATTCCGATGGGACCAATCACTGCCCAGAAGCTGGCAAATCTCTTCGGCGCAACTATGCCAACACCGAAGCTCGTTGATAATATTCATTTGAATGCAGATGTGAAGCTTGCCCCGGTCACGTATACCCCCGTCGGCAATCAGAATGAGCTCGTCTCGAAGTTTGTTGACCACAACACTGCCATTGAGGCTCAACGTGTTGCAGCCGGTCGACCGCTCGGCGCTCTCATAGATGGAATCAAGAAAGATGTCGTCCTCAGCAACCGGATTGCAGATCCTGCGAACGCCAATCGTGTCGTCATCTATGGATGGTATCGGCTCGATGGCACCGCGATCCAGCCCGTCTATAGCAACCACATCAACTCCTATGTCGACTACAGCCATGGCATTCGATTCATTAACAAGGAAATGCTTGTTGATAGCGTCGTCATGACTGCCAGCCAGGTCCTGACGAATTCAACGCTCTATAAGGTCCTCAGCAATGAATCCGGAGTGATGCCTCAACCGAGCTATTTCAAGAACAATGCCATTCCGTCTGTTCCGAAATCATTTGGCATCAAGAGCGAATCTGGCAGCGCGCTTCGGATCATCATGAAACCAGACTCCACGGCGACGGGTTATGTCATTTTGGTCAGTAGAAACGGCGTCACTTTTGTAGACTCTGTGACAACCACGCCGGACAATCTTGTGCTTACAAATCTCCTGAAGGACTCATTGTATTGCGTGAAAATCGAGGCGTTCAACCAAATCGGCATCTCCTCTTCATCAGAACTCCTCGCCGGCCTTCCTTCTGCAACCCAGCCTCAAGTGCTCGTGGTCAACGGTTACGATCGCGCGTCAGCTGGAAATACGCACGACTTCATCAGACAACATGCGTCCTCCTTCATAGCCAACCGGGTGCCCCTCTCATCTGCCACGAACGATGCCATTGTTGATGGCTTGTTCTCGCTGGTCGACTATGCCGTGGTCGATTACATTCTCGGAGACGAGAGCTTCGCCGACGAGAGCTTTAGCAGCGCAGAGCAGGTCAAGGTCAAGGCCTTCCTGCAAAATGGAGGAAAACTCTTTGTATCCGGTTCAGAACTTGCATGGGACCTGGGCTACAAAGGAACCGCTTCAGACAAGGACTTCCTTAACAATTATCTCAAGGTGAAGTACATTGATGATGCGCCCAATGGATCTTCCTCGACGACATATCAGGCGGAAGGCATAAGTGGTACCCTCTTCGGCGGGGTGCCGAGCGTTCCATTCGACAACGGTACGCAAGGCACCATCGACGTCCAATGGCCCGATGTCATCAGCCCGATCTCTGGTGCCGTCGGTTGCATGAAGTACGTAAGCCTCGATACGTCTTCCGGATTCAGCGGAGTCTCCTATCAAGGGTACTATCCATCCGGGGTTCGACCGGGAATGTCGATCGTCCTCGGCTTTCCGTTTGAAACGATCTACCCTCAAAACCTGCGCACGCAAGTTCTGGGCAGGATCCTGAGCTATTTCGGAACCATTTCAGCAGTGGACCCGGGTGAGTCAACGCCGAAAAGATTTGCCCTCTATCAGAACTACCCCAATCCCTTTAATCCAACGACAACCATCCGGTACGATCTTCCGAGTGATTCATTCGTCGTGATCAGGATCTTCAACGCACTTGGACAATGCGTCGACAAAGTGGTGGACGCACGACTGAGCGCTGGGCAGCACTCAGTGAATTGGAACGCATCCCACATTCCAAGCGGTATCTATTTCTACCGTTTGGAAGCAAACAACCGGCTTGAAACAAAGAAAATGTTGGTCTTGAAGTAGCTGCATGACGAGGGTGCCAACGTTGAACCCATGTTCTTCTGTGGATCGCCGCAAGCAGTCTTTTGCTTCCAACTGGTCTTAGACACCGAAAGTCGATGCTCGCTCTTGCCCCCAGAAAACGTTACTCAAGAAGGTGATCTCCTCACTCGAATCGGTTAACCAACAGAACCAAGAGTGAATCTTTGCGAATACGCTTCGCAACGTCGCGATTCCCCTTGCCCTTGAATCCAAAGGTTCTTACTTTTGCAAGCCTCCAAACACCGTGTCCGGCATCAATTTCAATAGGAAAAAACTATGCTTCTGCATCACCAGTTTGTACGTACGGCAAAACAGTACGAAACGAAGCTGGCAATCATCGACAGGACGCTCAATCGCCGGGTCACATACAAGAAGGCACTGATTGGCTCTCTGATGCTCACGAAGAAATTCGAGAGCTACGCCCCAGGGTTTCTGGGTATCATGATGCCGAACTCTGCCGGCTCTGTGCTGGCAATTCTGGCAACGCTCATGAGTGGACGTGTCCCTGTGATGATCAACTATTCCACGGGCGCAGCCGCAAACTGTGAGTTTGCTCAGAAGAAATGTGCCTTCAAGACGATTATTACTTCCAAGGCGCTATGCGAAAAGATCAATTGCCCTAAAATTGACGGCATGGTCTTCCTCGAAGATATCATGAATTCGGTGGGTTTCTTCGACAAGATCAAGGCTGCCTTCAGAGCAGGACGCCCGGTCGAAAGCATCCTCAAGAGCATCCATGAAGGGAACGAAGATGATACACTGCTGATTTTGTTCACGAGCGGCAGCGAGAAGGAGCCAAAAGGAGTACAGCTGACCCACAAGAACATTGCTTCAAACATTGTTGCTTTGAAAAAAGCCATCGGTTTCTCTGCTGAAGATACCTTCCTGGCAAACCTCCCCTACTTCCACGTTTTCGGTCAAACTGCAAATCTCTGGGTTCCGTTTGCAGACGGAATGACGATTGTGACATATGCAAATCCTCTCGACTTCAAGACGATTTGCGAAATTGTTCGGGAAGAGCGAGTGACGTTGATGGCAGGCACTCCGACCTTTTTCTGGGGATATGTGAGAAACTCCAAACCTGGCGACTTCTCCTCTGTCCGAATCCTCCTCTCGGGCGCCGACAAGTGCCCGGATGCACTCCGCAAAGTGTTCACCGAGAAACATGGAAAGGTCTTACTTGAAGCGTACGGAACAACCGAGACGAGTCCCGCCATTACAGTCAACTCACTTGAACACAATCGGCCGGGAAGTGTGGGTCGTCCGATTGATGGCGTCCAAGTGAGGGTTGAGAACTACGAGTCTGGCGAGCCTTGCGCAGCTGGAGAGATCGGGAAGATCCTCGTGAAGGGGGACAACGTGATGAAAGGATACTTCGATGACTTTGAACAGACATCCTTGAGTATCCGACACGGGTGGTATGATACGGGCGACATGGGTTACCTGGATGCAGAAGGTTACTTGTGGCACGTGGGGAGATTGAAACGATTCCTGAAAGTTGGCGGCGAGATGGTCTCGTTGATTCGAGTTGAGGACGTTCTCGAAAAGCTCCTTCCCCCCGATGTGGAATGCTGCGTCGTTGAAGTCCCCGATTCTTTGCGTGGATCCAGGATTGTCGCTGCCATCACACAACCAATCGATGAAAAGAGCACTTTGAAGAAAATGGCAGAACAACTTCCGAACATTGCGATGCCGAGCAGGTTCGTCGTCATGCCGGAGCTGCCGAAGGCGGGTAGCGGCAAGATAGATTTCAGGACCATAACAGAAAGGGTTCGCGATATCGTTCAGTCGCAATAAGGTCCGCGACGGACCACTTGTCTGGAAATGAGAATGCAGCCCCCATCGCGGGGCTGTTTCATTTTCTCCCCTCTTCAGGTCTGCTCGTTCGCGATTCAATCCCGGACATCCTCACTCTCCTCACGTCTCGTGCCCTCTTCCGGCCATTGAAGAGCAAAAGAAAATGTTGTGAGCCCACACTGGAAAAGGCAAGAGCCCCGATAACGGGGCTCTTGATCGAGCTTCTCTTGCCGAATGCATGACTCGGCTGGCAACTGTTTCACTTCTTCACCAACTCGACGCGCCGATTCTTCGCCCGCCCTTCCTCTCTCTTGTTGTCAGCAACGGGGCGATCCTGCCCGAAGCCTGCAGCGCTCAGCCTCGACGCCTGTATGCCTGCTTTTGTCAACGCGGCGACAACCGATTTGGCCCTCTCGTCTGACAGTTTCAGGTTGCTCTTGGCATCGCCGACATTGTCTGTATGACCTTCCACACTCAATTTAAGATCCGCATTGCCCTTGAGCAATTGGACAATCTGCTCGATGATGGGCTCCGATTCGGGTAAAATCGTGGATTTGCCTGTATCGAAGTGTATATCGAGCGCAATGAAACCCTCTTTGTTGAGAGCATCGAGCATATCCGTAGCGGCAATATCCTGACGCATGGGCTGCTTCTCCACCACTGTCACGTTGTAATAGTCCCCCATCGACCATACCTCCATCCATACTTCTACATTCTCGCGGACAATGGTCGCCGTGAGAGCCTCCCGAGTGTATCGATTGTCTTTATAGAGCTCTGTTTTTCCTTGAAAGAGTATCTTGCCGCCGATTTTCTTGATCGCATTGGCGTAGTTGCGGTGAATCTGCAACTCACTAGGTTTGGGATTGAGCGATTCCTTTGGAGCATAGTTCACGATGTTCACTTTCCCTTCAACGGTCACCAGTCTTTTTCCCGTCGTAGAATTTGTAGGCATCAAATTCTCCGATTTCGGCCTTTGAGATGTAGTAGCCGGGTATCCGGTTAAAGAGAGCAGGATCTTTCGTCCCTGGTTCGTCCTCTTGGGCAAAACCCTTCGGAAGCAGCATGAACAGTGCAACAAGAAACAATGTGGCAGAACGCGTGCGAACCATGTGATGGATTCCTTTCAGTGATGAGGTGTCAACGGTGTCGGATGGAAGTGCGTTGTCACTCAGCCGCGGATGCTTCTCCACCAGCCGCAACGCGCAGGCAATATAGGGCTGAGAATTGGCAGATTCAAGCGCATCACAGAGCAATGTGTCCCGGAGAGTACATTCCGATGCCCTTCCCTCTTCGTCAAACAACACCGTCATGTCTTCGACATTGGAATATCACTCAGAGGGTCACAATCGAGAAAGCAAGCAATTCTGCAATTGTTGATTTTGCATATTTGTTTCGTAAATTCAATCCGGTCTGCTCAGCTAGCGCCACTTCGAACAAGAGATCTTGTATTCAGAAAGGCGTCCCGATCACCGAGGGGTGATCGGGACTCGCTTCCATTGGCAGACTCGATGTCCAAGCACAATAATACTTTCTGGAAGCGGCACTGGTTGCCTGCAGGCTATCAAATCTGCTCCTGAACAACTCGAGTCTATGACGTTCAAACCCTTCAGTGAGATGACCGAGAGCGATTATGCTGCTGTCGGTTTCAAATCTGGACTGGAAATTCATCAGCAACTCCTGACGGAGAAGAAGCTCTTCTGCCGTTGTCCTGCCGGGCTTTACAGCGACTCCTTCAACGCCGAAATACTCCGCCACATGCGTCCCACCCTCTCAGAGCTCGGGGAATACGACGGAACAGCACTCATGGAGTTCAAGACAAAGAAGGAGATTATCTATCAGATCAATCACAACACGGTGTGCACCTACGAGATGGATGACACGCCACCGTTTGAACTGAACGATCAGGCTCTCGACATCGCGCTGGAGGTTGGACTGCTTTACGGCTGTACCATGGTTGATGAGATTCATATTGCTCGAAAACAGTACCTCGATGGCAGTATCCCAACGGGATTTCAGCGCACAACCATTGTCGGAGTACAGGGTAGTATCCCGTACAAAGACCGGACGATAACGATCGTTCAATTGGGTCTTGAAGAAGACGCGTGCCGCGAAGTAAGCGATGTCGGTCACCGAAGAGTGTATCTGACGGATCGTCTGGGGATGCCGCTCATCGAGACGGTGACAGCTCCCGATATGCGAACACCGCAGGAAGTAGCTGAAGTCGGCGAAATCCTTCGCAAGCTGGTCAGGAGCACCGGGAAGGTACGAACAGGACCCGGTGCGGCCCGGCAGGACGTCAACGTGAGCGTCACAGGTGGAACTCGCGTTGAGATCAAAGGCGTTCCTAGAATTCCGAACATTCCTTTGCTGACGTACAGCGAAGCGATGCGGCAATTCAACCTCCTGAGGCTCCGTGATGAATTGCATCGGCGCGGCATTACCGCAGAGACATTTGAAGCACGCTCCGAGGAAGTAACAAAGCTCCTCCGGAAGACCCGCTACATGCCGGTGAAGAACGCCATTGCAGAGGGAATGAAGGCGCAATGCGTGTTGCTGAGAGGGTTCAAAGAATTGCTCCGCTGGCAAACGCAGACGGATACCTTTTTCTCGCGCGAAATCTCAGACCGCGTCAGAGTCATCGCATGTCTCACAACGCTCCCCAACATCATCCATTCGGACAGCCCCAGTGAGACTCTCGCATCATCAGAATGGCAAATGCTCAAGAAGGCAGTCGCTGCAACCGAGGACGATACATTGATCCTCATCTGGGGAAATGAGGTGGACGCCAAGGCCGGAGCCTCTGAGACAGTCATCAGAGCAAAAGAGGCAACGATTGGTATCCCATCAGAAACCCGCCAGGCGCTCCGAGATGGGACAAATGGATTTGAACGTATCCTCCCAGGCCCCGATCGAATGTATCCCGACACCGACCTTCCTCCCCGACGCATCACGCGCGAGCATCTGAAGAACATCAGCACAAAGGTGCCGCGTCCTTTCTACGAGAACATTCAATGGTACAACGAGCTCGGGATTCCGGAGGATGTTAAGGACCCTCTCAGTATTTCGCCGCACTCTGTGCTCTTCGAGTCTGCTGTCAAGCGATGGGGCATCTCTCCCACACTCGCTTCGGTGGCGTTGATTCAGCTGCCAAAGAGAGTGGCTCGGAATCTTGGGCCCCACGTCTCATTTTCTTCGCACTCGATGAAAGAACTTCTGCTGGCCTTGAAGGATCATGATCTGACCAGGGAAGGAATTCTTCCGGTGCTACGCGACATCGCTTCAGGGCGGGAGTTCACTCGCGAATCACTTCCACCCGGATGCACGGACGCGGAATTAGACGACACAGTGAAGAGATCGCTGAATGTCCTTTCCCGAACAAAGGTGCGGCACCCCGAAAAGAGGGCGGAATTGCTGATGGGTCTTGTCATGAATGATCTCCGCGGCAGAATCGACGGACGGGTCGCCTCGGATAAGATTACCAGAACACTGGCGGAGGTTCAACCGTGACCGCCCCAGACAACTACAGAGGTTATCGCGGCGAAGCACTGGACACTCTGAAGTCGTTCGGCGCCATGGTGTGGAGCGATGTCGAAATCACGACCGACACCGGATCGTTCACAGGTATCGTTCTCCCGCGTTCAGAGACTGCTGATCCTCTGCACATTGTCCTGAAGCTTCGCAGCGGATACAATGTCGGAGTTGCGGCAGAGGGCGTGCGAGCAATCACTGTGCACGGACGGAAGGAAGCCCACTACAAGATACCCGAAAAGGAATTTCCGTACGATCCGGCCAAACCGCGTGTGAAGCTCCTCGGGACCGGCGGAACCATCGCAAGCCGACTCGACTACAGGACCGGCGCCGTCATCCCCGCGTTTTCTCCCGGAGAGCTGTACGGCTCAGTCCCCGAACTGGCCGACATCTGTAACCTCGAAACTGAAAAGCTCTACGGCGTCTTTAGCGAGAACATGGGACCAGAGCAATGGATCGGCACAGCGCAAGCTATCGGCCGCGAGATAGCGAAAGGCGTGCAGGGAATTGTCATCGGACACGGTACGGACACGATGCATCACACGGCTGCCATCCTGTCGTTCATGGTGCAGAATTCGCCGGTCCCGATTGTCATGGTCGGTTCGCAGCGGTCAAGCGATCGCCCTTCCTCCGATGCCGCACTCAACCTCATGCATAGCGTCAAGACCGCCGCCGAAAGCGATATCGCCGAAGTCATGGTTTGCATGTTCGGCCCGACTTCAGACCAGTACGGGTTACTCCATCGAGGTACGAGAGTTCGCAAAATGCACTCCAGCTACCGGTCCACCTTTCGGACAATTGGGGACATACCCATTGCGATGGTCAGCCGAGAGAAAATCACTCCACTGAGGCAAGACTACAAGCGCCGACGCAAAGATCAGGATGTTATCATCAATACAGCGTTTGAAGAAAAGGTCAGCATCGTCTACTACTACCCGAACATGAAACCCGACATTATTGACTCCCTTATTGACAACAACTACCGGGGAATCATCATTGCCGGGACCGGTCTCGGACATGTCAACAAACCTCTCTACCCTTCGCTCAAGAGAGCGCACGAGAAGAACATCGCCGTCTACATGACCGTCCAGACCCTTTGGGGATATGTTCAAATGTACGTTTACGACACCGGCAGGGACATGATGGAACTCGGAGTAGTGCCATCAGCGAACATGCTTCCTGAGGTCGCCTACATGAAGCTTGGATGGGCGCTCGGACAAACCGATGACCTCGCCAAGGTGCGCCAAATCATGATGACTCCGGTCGCCGGTGAAATCACGGAGCGTGAACCGAGCAACGGGTATCTTATCTTTCAAGGAGGCATACCGGAAGTGGAAGAATTCATCTCGCGGTACCGTCGCTAGCTGCTCAGTTCTCTCCGATTTGTTCATTTGCGTAGTGCAATCGCCAGTCAATTCTCATTTTTGATTTTCCCTAACTTCTTTGTATATTTACGTTTGCTGTAAAGGGAATCTAGCACCGTCATACTGAAGTGAAAAAAAGTAGAATGAATAGTACTGCTATCGCAATTCCTCCAAAGCAAAGCGGCTCCCGTCTTCTGGGACTTCCCCGCGAGACTCTCCTAAGTTGGTATGAAGACATGCTCCTTGTCCGAAGATTTGAGGAGAAGTGTGCTCAACTCTATGGAATGGGCATGATCATGGGCTTTTGCCACCTCTACAACGGCCAGGAAGCCGTCTCCACCGGAGCCATCAAGGGGGCGATCAATCCTGATGACTACGTCATTACGGCCTACAGGGACCACGGTCAGGCAATTTCAAAAGGAGTCAATCCAAAGGCTATCCTCGCAGAACTCCTCGGCAAGTACACCGGCACGACAAAAGGCAAAGGCGGGTCGATGCATATTTTCGATCGCGCCACCAATTTCCTCGGAGGTCATGCGATCGTTGGAGGGCACATCCCCATTGCCGCAGGGGTGGCGTTTGCGATCAAGTATCGCGGAGAGAAGAAAGTATGTCTTTGTTTCTTGGGTGACGGAGCTACGAACATCGGCGCCTTTCACGAAGGTCTCAATCTCGCCGGCCTGTGGAAACTTCCGGTCATCTACATCATCGAGAACAACAAGTACGGCATGGGGACGGCGGTCGAGCGCGCTTCTGCTGTGGAAGATTTGTACAAGAAGGCATATGCGTACAACATGCGGAGTGAAGTCGTAAACGGCATGGATGTTCTCGACGTCTATCAGAAAGTCAAAGCTGCTGCAGACCATGCCCGCGCGACCTATGAACCTACTCTCCTTGAAATTGAGACTTACCGATTCCGGGGCCATTCGATGTCTGATCCCGTCAGTGGCCACTACCGTACAAAAGAAGAAGTCGAACGACTGAAACAATCCGATCCAATCATCCATCTGGCCGAAACGCTGAAGGAGGAAGGGATGATTTCGGACCAATACCTTGACGAAGCAGAGGAGCGGATCAAGCAAATTGTCCAGGAATGTGTTGAGTTCGCAGAGAATAGCCCTGAACCACCGATCGATGAGCTGTGGAAAGATGTGTACATCGAAAGGAGCGGAGAATAGTCATGGCTATCGTGAGTTTACGCGAAGCGCTCAACCAGGCTATTGATGAGGAAATGGCCCGCGATGAACGGGTCTACCTAATGGGCGAGGAAGTGGCAAATTACCAGGGCGCTTACAAGGTCAGCCAGGGTTTGTTACAGAAATGGGGTCCGAAGCGCATTCTTGATACTCCTATCGCGGAGGCAGGTTTCGCCGGCATCGGTATTGGATCTGCAATGCTCGGACTTCGACCCATCGTCGAATTTATGACCTGGAATTTCTCTCTCGTGGCGTACGACCAGATTGTTAACAACGCTGCGAAAATGCTCTCCATGTCCGGCGGTAATTTCAGCGTGCCGGTCGTTTTTCGCGGCCCAGGCGGAGCGGCCCATGGGCTCGGAGCGACTCACTCGCAGGCACTTGAATCAGTTTACAGTCACTTTCCAGGCTTGAAGGTGGTCATGCCTTCCACCTGCAAAGATGCGAAGGGTCTTCTGAAAAGCGCCATCCGCGACGACAATCCGATTGTCTTCATCGAAAGCGAAGTGATGTACGGTGACAAGGGCGAGATCCCCGACGGGGAGTACACCATCCCAATCGGTGTCGGAGAAGTGAAGAAAGAAGGAACTGATGTCACCATCGTGTCGTGGTCCAAGACCCTCGCTCATGTTGTTCTGAAAGCTGTCGATGTCCTCCAGGAAGAGTTGAATATCAGCATTGAGGTCATCGATCCTCGCACCATCCGTCCGATGGATTACGATCTCATCGTGTCGTCGGTCAAGAAGACAAACCGTTTAGTCATTGTCGAAGAAGGCTGGCCATTTGCGGGTGTTGGTGCACAGATCTCTCACGAGGTTGCCTCCAGGGCATTTGATGAACTGGATGCGCCGGTGGAGAGGGTCACGCAGGAGGACGTCCCACTTCCGTATGCTCACGGGCTCGAAATTCGCTCTCTGCCAAATCTGGACAAGATCCGTGCGGCGGTAAGAAAAGTCCTTTATCTCGACTGAATGACAAAGGCAACTCCATGGCGACATTGATCAAAATGCCGAAGCTGAGTGACACAATGGAAGAAGGTGTCATCCTCAAGTGGCTTCGAAAAGAGGGAGAGAAAATCAAACAAGGGGACGTCCTTGTTGAGATTCAGTCTGATAAAGCGGACATGGAGCTCGAAGCATACGACACGGGTGTTGTCCGCAAGATCTTCGTTCCTGAAGGAGGGAAAGCGCCCATCGGAGGATTGATCGCAGTCATTGGTGGACCGGACGAGGACATTTCCGCCGTCCTCTCAGGCGCTCCGGCCGTGTCTGCGCCAAAGGCAACCGATCATTCCAGGCAGACGGCCCAAGCCTTCACTCCCTCATTCCAGACAACTGCAACAGCTCAATCATCAGGCGGCAGGACAAAAGCCTCTCCCCTCGCCCGCAGACTGGCAAGCGAGTTCAAAATCGATTTATCAGGAGTATCAGGCACTGGTCCTCAGGGAAGGGTCGTCAAGAGAGACCTCGAAGGTCTGCTCTCTGATAAGCGTGCATCTGTGCCGACAGTTCCCCGACCCAGTGTTCCCGGAACGTTTGAAGAAGTTGAACTCTCCCTTATCCGCAAGACAATTGCGAAACGAATGATAGAAAGTAAGGCCACAGCCCCGCATTTCTATGTGACCTTCGAAATCAATATGGATCCGGCGTTGACGTTCAGGGATCAATTCAACAACGGTAAAGAAACCAAACTCTCCTTCACCGACATTGTTATCAAGGCCACATCCGAGGCTCTGATGAAGCATCCCCATGTCAATGCTACCTATCTCGGTGACAAGATGCGCCAGTATCACTCCATCCACATTGGGGTGGCCGTGGCCATGGAAGAGGGGTTAGTAACACCGATCGTCCGTTACTGTGAAAAGAAGAGCCTTGAACAAATCAATGCCGAACTTCGCGACCTTGTGGAGCGGGCACGTACCAGGAAACTCAAACCGGACGAGTATCTCGGGGCCACGTTCACCATCAGCAATCTAGGCATGTTCGGAGTCGATGAATTCGCGGCTATCGTGAATCCGCCCGAAGGAGCTATACTCGCCGTCGGCGGAATTGTGGAAAAACCAGTTGTCAAGAATGGGCAGATCGTCATCGGGCACACCATGAAGATCACACTTTCCTCCGACCACCGTATCATCGACGGTGTGGTCGCGGCTCGCTTCATGCAGGATCTCAAAATGATCCTCGAAAACCCGGCGTCGCTCGTCCTTTAGAAAACGCCATCGACGCAAGACAATTCTTTGAATGAGCCCGGCTTCGTGTCGGGTTCTTTTTTCAGCATAAAGACCAAACCATGCCGAAGCCGATTCGCCAGAGAATTGCAGACGAGATGACGGGGGCAGCTCTTCCCTTTGTCGCCTTTTGTATTGCGCTGAACCTGACCGCCGGGCAGATCACTGCGGCGCTCAAGATTCCACTCTATCTCGATTCAATCGGCACCATCCTCGTGGCAGTGCTGGTTGGTCCATGGTCGGCGATCATTTGCGGAAGTGCGGCTAATCTTCTCGCTGCGGCATTTGGCAACCCGTCGATGATCTTCTTCATCCCCGTTGTTATCGTCATTGGTGCATTCACAGGCTTCCTGGCCAGAAAAGGCTGGTTTCGCAAATGGTATCTGGTCGTCATCGGAGGAATCCTGCAGGGTGTGCTGGCAGCTCTTGTTTCAGCCCCGATCTCCGCATACGTTTTCGGCGGCGTCATGATGGCGGGAACTGATTTTCTTGTGCTCTACTTCCGGTCGGTAGGCAACAACTTGCTCAATAGTGTCATCTATCAAGGACTTGCATCCGACCCGGTAGACAAGCTGGTCAGCTTCCTCATTGTTTTCTTTCTTACGAAGAATCTACCGCAACGTCTTCTCAGCCGGCTTCACGGAGCCGCCAACGTAGGCTAGGGAAATATCTGTGAAAGCGAATCTCGATTTGCCTTCAAAGCTCTCTTTGGTTTTCTTCCTCTGGGTGTGCGCCTTCACTCTGCCGTGGACATTTCAAGTCGGACTATGCTTGCTGCTTGTCATTGCACGATTCGCCATACCGGCGTTTCGGCCAGTGTCCCATCGGTCAGCAGCAGCATTCTCGAAATTTATTCTCTATAGCATCACAGTCGCTCTCCTTGTCACGTGTCTGAACGCTTTGTTCATCAGAAGCGGAAACGTGGTTGCTACACTCCTGGGATTCTCGTTCTACGAGGACGGACTTCTGTTCGGCCTCAGAACGGCCTCACGGTTGATACTCTTGTCATTCTCCGTTCTGATGTTTTTCATTTCGACACCGCTCACGGTCTTCATCGACTACCTCCAGAGCAAAGGGCTTCCCCAATATCTTGTTCTCATGCTCCTTCTGACGCTTCACTTCCTCGATCATTTGCCGTCGAGAATCCATCAGATCTTCCTCGCTCAGCAGGCTCGAGGAGCTCCCGTCGACTCTGGAGTTCTTTCACGGACGAGAGCTCTTCTGTCAATACTGTCTCCCTTGGTTCTGTCTTCCATTGTTGAGAGCATCGAACGCGGAACGGCACTCGAACTTCGGGGATTCCTGAGCAGGCCTGTAGCCAGCAGGAAACCAGAGGACACCGAAACGCGGGTGAATCTCCTGACCATTTGTTTCTACTTCATGTCCCTTGTTATCATTGCATATTCGATCTACCGATGGCTCAACGTCTAACTATCAAAGATCTCTCGCTCCAGTATTCGGCATCTGAGCCGAGGGCACTTTCATCGCTCTCGCTGGACGTTGAGGCTGGATCGTGCTGTGCCATCATTGGTCCCACAGGGGCAGGAAAATCCACTCTTCTTCAATGCCTTGCCGGCACAATGCGTAGACATCACCCCGAGTCTCTTGCCACCGGTCAGATTCAGTTTGGGGAAACGCGGTTCAATGGGGTGCCAGATCATGTTCTTTTCCCGATTGCAGGCCTGGTGCTGCAGGATCCCTACGTCCAGATCTCCGGGGTGAGAGAGACTGTTTTCGATGAAGTCCTCTTCACGCTCGAGAATCTTGGCACGATCCCGCAAGACCCTCGGCAGACCATTTTATCGATTCTCCAGAGGCTCGGGATAGATCATCTTGCCGACAGAAAGCCTACATCCCTCTCCGGCGGAGAGACTCAGCGAGTCGCGCTCGCCGCGATCCTGATCGCTCAACCATCGCTCCTCTTGCTGGATGAGCCCACGACAGCTCTGGATTCTAACGCCCAGGACAAGCTACGGTTCATATTGCGTTCACTTCGTGGCAGAACCACCGTACTGCTTACCGACACTCAGATCGATTTTGCGCTCTCTCCCGATTCTTCGAACGTACGCGCGTTCAAGCTCGACGTCGATCCGAAGACGCGTCTTCCGGCCACCGGCAGTTGGTTGCGAAAGCACTCGGCCTAGAATGAACATCGAGTTCAAAAACGTCAGCTTTCACTATCAGGACGACCACGAGGTTCTCGACAGGTTGTCCTTTGTCGTCGAACCCGGTGCGTTTCTCCTTGTGATCGGACAGAACGGCGTCGGAAAGAGCACACTCCTGAAGCTCATGAATGGCATTCTCAAGCCAACGTTCGGCCAGGTGTTCATAGGAGGACTCGACTCGGCTCAACATGCAACTTCACGCCTTGCAGCAGAGGTCTGCGTGACATTCCAGAATCCCGCCGACCAAATCTTCGCTCCAAGTGTCCGGAAAGAGGTTGCGTTCGCACCACGGAATCTGAAACGCCCGAACGTCGACCAACTCGTATCTCAAGCGCTCTCGCTCTGTTCGTTGGATTCAGTTTCCTCACGCCATCCCTACGACCTCCCCACTCCTCAACGACGCCTCCTGACCATCGCAAGCGCCATCGCCTCGGGAGCGCCGTTTCTTGCTTTCGATGAACCAAGTGCGGGGCTCTCTCAGATCGAGCGAAACGTTCTCGAGCGTCTTCTGGAAGAATTGAAACGCGATCGACGCGGATTCATCGTCGTCTCACACGACCTTGCGCTGTTCCTTCGATATGCGTCACACGTCCTTGTGCTAAGCGAGGGGAGAAGCGTTTTCTTCGGAACACCAACAAAGCTGCTTGAACAAGAAGGATACCTTCGGAAGGCTGGACTTAAGCTTCCCTTGCCCCTCAGGCTGGAAAGAATGGCGGCGAGATGAATTGTGTGGAAGTTGTGCGCGTCTTTTTAGCGGGTACCGCTTGCTGAGGCTCTTGAGGATCCAGGTATCTTGAGGATTTGGCTGACCTTGATTTTTGAAGAGTGAAGCTTGTTGTAGTGCATCAGCTCTTTCAGAGTCGTGCCGTATTTCTGAGCGATTGCCGAGAGCGTCTCCCCCTTCTTCACTTTGTGCGTCTGCTCTACGGTTCTCGTCTTCGCAGCAGGCTTCTTGGGTGTCACTTCAGCCTTCCGAACGGGCGCCGGTGTCTCAATGATCTTCGTCCGTTCCTCCGGTTCGCTGTAGATCTCAATGTTCTGGCCCGCAACAATCTTGTTCCCCTTCAGACTATTCCAGGTCTTGAGATCGTTGACGCTGACGCCAAACTCCCTCGCAATCTTCTCCAGGGCGTCGCCAGGCCGCACAGTATATTGAACCCAGCCTCGGCTATTGTCGGATTCTTTTGCCGAGCCGTTCGAGGCAATGACCTCGTTGTTCGTTCCAACTTCTTTTCTCGTTAGGTCTTGTTTCTCGCCGAAGGACATTTCATCGACGTTTCTCAGACGTTTTGCCTTCGACCCTTCAACCCAAACAACGAGCTCCTCACCGGTGCGGATCGTGCTCCCATAGCCGATGTTGTTCCAGTTGCGGAGATCGCTCGCCCTGATACCGTACCATTCTGCAATGTGGCCGATCGTGTCGCCTCGTTTGACCGTGTAGGCAAGCTTCACTTTTCCCTTGGGGGCCTTGAGCGGAGTCTTTGTCGATTTCGAAGGGCGAACGACTTCTGGTTTTGCCGCAGCTAGCGCAGCGTCTTTGCCTTTTCCGAAGGTTACTTTGTCAATCTTCTTGTCGTATTCGAACGGAACAAGTTCAATCTCGTCAGGCGATACAGGAATGGCAAGGGAAGAACCAACTTTTAACGCGCGATTCGTCTTAATGTTGTTGATGTCTCGCAGAACTGAGGTGGTCACACCGTATTCTGACGCGATCTTCGCCAAGGTCTGCCCCTTCTTAACCTTGTGTAAAACCCACTGTTTCTTCTGATCCGCAGGGATCTGAGCATAGTTCTTGAGGAAATTCTCTTTGCTGCCGAGTGGAATCCGTAGGTGATATCCCTTCACGCCAGCCGGCGTGTACATTCTGAGGAGTTCGGGATTCAATTCCTGGAGCGTCTCGATGTCACACCGGACGCATTTCGCAAGGACCCTCAAATCGACACAGTCGTCGATCGTGACGACATCATACAGCAACGGATCAGCGGGCTTCACGTGGAACCCGTACTTCTCGGGTTCCATCGCCATCCGGGCAACTGCGATGTATTGCGGGATGTAATTTCTTGTCTGACGCGGAAGATACTTGCGCATTTCCCAGAAATCGAGCTTCCCGCTTCGGCGAATTCCCCGATAAATTCGCCCGGCACCGGCATTGTAGGAGGCGAGCACGAGGTTCCAATCACCGAGATCGGCGTAGAGATCCTTCATGTGTCGTGCTGCAGCGCGTGTGGATTTTTCGAAATCACGGCGCTCGTCGTACCAAAACGAGGTCTTCAAGCCGTACATGTTTCCAGTCGCCCGCACAAACTGCCAGAGCCCAACCGCCTTGGCCCAGGACTGTGCATCTGCCCGCAATCCACTTTCTGCCATGGAAAGATAGATAAGTTCTTCCGGGGCCCCTTCCTCAGCAAAGATCTTGCGCATCGTAGGGAAGTACTTGCCGCCCAGGTAGAGCCATCGTTCAAAGTGGTCCCTTCCCCTGTTCATGAAGAAACTGATAGCGCGCTCCACATACTCGTTGTAAGGGAGCGGCACCGTGGTCCCAGCAATATCATTCTTCGGGACTTCGATTTTCGTCGCAGCTGGCGACTCAATGTCGTTGCTCAATTGTTCAAAAAGGGCCTGATCGGATGCGTAGCGGCCGAGGTCCCTGTGGCTGGCGATGTATTTCCTATAGTCATCCGTTACGCTCTTGTCAAGGTCAATGAAATCCTTGTTCGTCTCAACATCGTAGTACTGGAGCTGCTCCAGAATTCTCATCGCATTCTCAAATTCAGGAACAGCTAACGTTGAATCTCCCGTCTCTTGGGCGGCCAAAGCAGCGACGTAGTGCTGGCGAGCCGCTTCGAGACCCCGCGAGATCAAGACAGATTCGGTTTCTACGGTGTCTGCGGTCCCGTTCGTAGCGACAATCTGGGTATCCAAAGGAGCTACCGGATCGTTGAATGCACCGTTTTGCGATCGAGATGAACTGGGAGGGATTGAATCTTGTGGCGCAGCCGATTCCTTCGCTATTTTCTCAATACGGGCGAAAGTCGCATCACTTCTGGTAGAACGCTCAGAGGAGCAACTAACGACAAGAAAGCATAGAAAACCTATGAGAAATCGCTTCATCAGCCCCCAAATGAGAAGTTGCGTTCTTTTGACTATGGAAGGTACGTAATTTCCAGTGAACAATCAATGAATTCGGAAATGAAGCTCACGGCGCCAGCGATCTCCCATCACAAGGGGATATTTCCGTGTTTCTTTTTGGGATTGGAGTCGACCTTGGTCTCCAGGAATCGAAGTGCGCTGATAGGTTTGGGCTGGTCGCGCGCGTCACCGCTCCACCAAGTTCTTCCGACGTCACATCCTCGTGAGTCACTGTCTTCACCATATTGAGACTGGTCACGAACATGTGGCTGCTCTTCTTGACCATGAAAACAAGATCCGTAATTGCCGGACGAGAAGAATATAGCCCCCCCTTGGGGAAACAAGAAGTCGACTGAACGTTGGCCCGACCCTAGCGCCGCGATGCATTCAGGTGAGGGCATGTCCTTCAATGAGATGGGAAACAGAAAGGCCCGAGCATATCTTCCCGGGCCCTTGAAATAACTGAATTGTCAGCATGCTCAACTGAAGCTACCGTTCAGGATTCTCTCGGCGTTTCGCTTCACGGCCATCCATCTCTTTGATATAGTCATCGAACAGCTTGTTCTGCTCCGGAGCCAACAATGCTCTGATGGAGAGCCTGAGCGTGTCGCGCTTCGAGTGAAATGTCTGCCAATATCCATTCTGCACCTGGCCAAAGCTCTGACGATAAGCTTCGAGAATTGAGTCGACTTTCACTGCCTGGGAAGCATTCAAGTGCAACCGGTCGACAAATTGCTTCTGTATTGTTGCCCGCGTGGGCCGATGCCCTGCGCCTTGAGTGGCGAAGTACGTCTTCCCGATGTACCCACCGGCAACACCTCCCAACAGAAAGCTCATGACCACAAAAGCAAACGTTTTAGTTTTCAGTCCCATGGGCACGCACCTTATCTTGAAAGCGCAGCGATCATCACATCGTCTTTTGAAAGCTCATGCTGAATTCCAATCACAGCGTGAGCGGCGGAGTCTGATGGCTCGCCACTAAAATATCGTTCTTCCCCCACCACGGGTTGCGGCGTGAGGTAACTCCCAACGGCAACCAGCGCGAAAACGATTACACAGAGTGCGACAACAATGTTCCGGGCAAACCGTTCCGGGCCCAGCCAGATCACATATTCTTGTTCCTGCTGGCGCACTGCCCGCTGAACAGAATAGACAAATGTATCGGGCAGGACCACGGATGCTGCGTCGCGAATCGACATCCTGATAGCCCTGAGCACCTGCACCTGCTGTTGGCACTGAGCGCATCCTTCAACGTGCGTCCGAACAGACTGCATGTCACTCTCGCTTAACTCGTTGTCGACATACGCCGACAACTGCCGTTCAGACAATTTGTGTTTCATGTTCTCTCCTGAAAGTAGTCTTTCAGTAAGACTCTCAACTCTTCCCGTGCACGGAAAATCCGCGATTTGACAGCTTGCTGTGAAATCCGTAGAGTCTTGGCAATCTCTCCGTACGAAAGATCCTGATATTCCCGTAAGAGAATGACTGTCCGATGAAGAGGCGACAATTTGCTAAGGGCGCCCCGGATGACTTCTTCTTTCTCCTTCTGCAACAATTCGTCAGACGCTGTAACGACGACCTTTGACTTTTTCTCTCCCTCAAGCTTCTTTTCCGTCAGAAAATCCAACGGAATCAGTTTTCTGATTTTCTTTTTCCGGATCTCGTCAATACACAAATTGACCGCAATTCGATAGATCCAAGAGTACAGCGACGAATCGTACTCAAAACGGTCGAGCGAACGGAAAACGCGTACAAACACCTCTTGACTCAGATCATCTACTTCTTCCCGATTGCCGAGAGTCAGATAAATGATGTTCGCCACCTGACGGTGATAGCGTCTCACGATCTCTTCGAATGCCTTCTCATCTCCATTGCGGAAGGCTTCAATGAGTTTGAAAT
>JAPLFP010000150.1 GCA_026390585.1 Ignavibacteriales bacterium
CTTGGCGCCACTTGCACCGGTTTGAGCTATAATCCGCAGGATGATCTCGCCCGCCTGTTCGGCAGACAATTGTTTGGGAAGATATGAGGAGATGACGTCGAGCTCAGCTCGTTCCTGTTGGGCAAGTTCAGTCCTCCCTGCCTTCTCGTATATCTCGATGGCTTCCTTTCGTTTCTTCATCGCGGCCATCAGGACAGAGAGCTCTTCTTCAGGGGTGATTTCTTTGCCTTCCCCCCTTTTCGATAGCTCGATCATGTGTGCGCGGAGAAGACGCAGCGTTTCCAGCTTGGTTTTCTCACCGGACTTCAACGCCGCTTTGAGGTCGGTGTTGATCTGTTCATTGAGCGTCATGTCAGTTACTCATTCTTCAAATGAAAAAAGGCAAGCGCTATACTTGCCTTCCATGCAACTCTCTCTGTGGTGTGCCATATGATTCGTGGAGGCTCCCGCTAACTCCTTCCAAAGTATTCAATTTGTTCCAGAAAATCAACCATCGGTGGGCTTTAAAGACCTCCAAAGGCCCGGATCGTAGTGCCATTGATGGTCGCTGAAGCCGGGGAACAAAGAGACAAAATGATATCTGCGATTTGCTCGGGGGTCACCCATTTCGAAGTATCCTCACCCGATGCGGAAACGAGGTTGGCGGAAGTCGCGATGACATCTGGAGCGATGGCATTGACCGTGATTCCCGTTCCTTTCACCTCCTGGGCAACAAGTTCAATGAGCAAAACGACTGAAGCTTTTGAAACAGAGTATGGAATCCGTTCCGGGACAGGTCGAAGGCCCGTCATTGCCGAGATATGGATAATCCGGCCATACGACTGTCCGTCCATTCGCCTCAGAGCCTCTCTTGTGCAGAGAAATGCTGACTTGAGATTGATGTTCATCATCAGGTCCCACTCGTGCTCCGTGACGTCCCTGAGTGGTTTTCGTGGAAGGTACCCGCCCACCGTGTTGACAACGATGTGCACATTCTTCGATTCCGAGATGATGGTGTCAAACAGGAGATGCACCTGACGTTCATCTGTGACATCTGCTTGAATCAATTTCCCTGAATCGGTCAGCGCTGCGGCAGGCTGCAAACCGCTCTCGGACTTGTACGTGGCATAGACTCTGCAGCCTTCGCTGGCGAGCCGCTGCGTGATCGATGAACCGAGTCCTCCTGTCCCACCAAGAACCAGGGCGATTTTGTCAATCAGCGGCATTGTTGTCTTGCGCCGATTCGCCGTTTCTTGTGACGCGCAGATTTACAAACTTGGTGAACTTGATGAGGGCAACCAGGACGAACAGGGCACCCAGAGCGGCGACAACAGAAGATCCGGCTGGAAAATCAAACTGCACTGAACAATAAATCCCCAGGAATCCGCCAAGCGCACTGAAAATGATTGAAATCCAGACCACGACGTTCTTTCTTTGTGCAAGCAGGACAGCGGCTACCGGAGGAACAATGAGATAGGAAAAGACAGGAATTACCCCAGCGAGCCTGACAGCGAAAACGATGGAGAGTCCGATACTGAGATAGAAGAGGAAATTCCACAAATCGAAGACCCGCATATGTTCTACCTGCCGATTTTCGAATTGTTCCGTCAACTCGAAGAACTTCTTGCGGAAGAGGAATTGAACGACGGCTATGATCCCAAAGACGATCGACAGAGACACGATCTGGCTCGTTGTGACGGTGAAGAGACTCCCGAACAAGACTTCTGAGATATCGGACTCTCCATGTGGCGTTTTCGATATCAAGAGGACAGTGCCGGCAGAGGCAACGGCATAAACGATTCCAATGATCGCCTCGTGTTTCAAGCGCTTGTCTTTTATTTTGATGAACGAGAGCAGAAAAGCGCCAATCATCGTGAATAAGATTGATATGACCGTCTCGTCCCATCCAACGAATCCTGCGAAAGCCACCCCTAACATCGAAATCTGACCGAGGGCGAGATCGACAAATACAATTCCGCGGCCTACAACATGAACGCCGAGGTAAGAAAGCAGGAGACCCAAGATCGCGCTCACAATGAGTGCATTAACGACAAAACTCTGGCTCAGCATGTCTGCCATGGTTTTTTTCTCCGATTTGGTCCTTCAAAATCTTATTTCAATGCCTCAAGGAGTTGTGCGATGTTGTAATCGAAAAGATCGTAGTACGTCTTGACCCGATCATTCGCTCCCACAGACGTCGCCAACGTAACGACTTTCCCGCCGCTATTTCGTGCGACAAGGTCAGCTGACTCCGTTGTGAAGTAGGGGGAGATAATGATGATCTTGATACGATCGCGTTTCATTTCGTTAATGACTTTTAGAAGCTGTGACGGAGTCGGAGGAATGCCGGGCTTCGGTTCCAGGAAGTCGACAATCTGCAACCCGAAGCGTTGCTCGAAGTAAGGCCACTCGTTGTGATAGGCAATAATCTTCGTGCCTGCATAAGGACGCATTTTTTCCGTCCACTCCTTTGTCTTCGAATCAATCGTCGCATTGAACTTCTTGAGATTTGATTCGTACAGCGAGCGATGATCGGGATCCACGCGAACCAGCGCCTCGAAGATGTTCTTGGCGATGATCTTCCCATTGAGAGGATCCAGCCAGTAGTGGGGATTGCCGAAAACGTGAATATCACCCTGCCCTCTGCTCGCACTTGTTGGAACCTGGAGCAGTGGTATGTTCACCGAGGCATCAACATATCCCTCCCCTCCCTTCTCGATCTTGGAATTCCTCGCGCTGTTCAGAAGTGGAGGTACCCAGCCGATTTCCAAATCCAACCCGACGGTCACAAAGACATCAGCCCGTGAAAGTTTCAGGATATAGCTTGGTTTGGGATCGACGAAATGAGGATTCTGAAAACCTGTGGCGATCGCGAAGACATCCGCGTTCTCACCACCAATCAGCTTGGTTATGCTCTGGAGGTCCGTGATCGTGGTGACAACTTTGAGCTGTGCAAGTCCGTATGAATATGCAAGAAATGTGCAAAGGAGTGACAGGCCTGCAGCAAATCGTACTCTCTTTTTCAACATGACAATTCGTCTCCCGTTTGTGGAATGAAAACTAATCATCGATTAGTATTGATGAGCAGCGTGGGTTCCGATTCCGAATATGATCCTGAAGATGATTTGATTAGTATTCCGATCATAATTGCGGTCTGTATACTGGTATTCCAGTGCAAGGACTTCGAACTCCGTCGGCTGAAATCGTACCAACGCGGTTCCTGCGACATCCCTTCGGGTTGCATCGTCCGGATACTCGGAATAATCATACCGTGCACCGACAAACCAACGTTGCGCAAACTGATATTCGGCAAGTGAGTAGGCGCCCCGGCTTCGAACGACATTTGCATCGGATAATCTCATGTTCGAGAAGACGATTTCACTTTGCCAGGAGAACGATTGGAGCACATTGTAGTGGACCGGTTTCCATTTGTAGGTGAAATTGAGTCCTCCGATGGTAGTGGAGAAACCGAACCGATTCGGACCATTGAGTCCTGAGAGCCCAAACTCAAGCGTAGAATTCTGAGTTAAGTCGAAGAAGTTCTTGAGATGTCCGACATACGACAGCTGACTGTGATCTCCCCGAACGAGCGACGCATTCGGTTCAGATCCAACCCGTCCAACTTCCAATGTCAATTCCTGGAAGAAGTCGTATGGATTGGGTACAAGCCAACTGAGAGAAGCCCCTTCTAGATACATCCCCTCGGTATCGAAGTAGTTCCCTGTCATTTTAGGGAAATCAACGAAACTGAACGCATGGGGGTGAACGATATTCACCTTTCCAAATGTAGGTTTGAATTTCCCAAGCGTCAGTTGCAGTTGATAAGGAAGCGAAACCGATGTCAATGTCGCAATCTCAAGCGCAGGGGTGAGTTCCCCTGTGGTGAAGTCCTTCCCAAAGGTATATATGAAATTCGCCCGAGCATAAGGATCCACAACCGACGAGACCTGAAACTCAAGCTCATTCACATAGAGATCGACCTTTCGCGGTCCAACGCTAGTGTAGGACGTCCGAAAATCTCCGATTGCGCTAATATCCGGATTCGTGCTTAATGTCGAGCGCGGTGCGGGAGCAGGTTGTTGTTGAACAGCGGCCGTCGCCGGTTGCATCGAGCGTTGGAGTTGAAGCATCAGAAGCGAATCTGCAACTGCAGTCGAATCTGTCTGCTGTGCAACTGCTATGTCACATGCCAGAAATAAAAGAAGAGCTACACCACTCATGAGCTTAGAAAAGTCCATAGGTCCACCTGAATAGAGGTTACCCCAGTGAATTCGAAAAATAAAAAACTGTGGAGAAAAAGTGCTTGAGTCAGGCTGAAACTGATGGCGGCCCGCGATCGGGCTCAGAGAACCATTCACTGATCTGGGGAGTTACACTTGTCGTGCGCTCTGCCAATGGCTGGGCGCATGTCCTTGGGACCATGGAAGAGAAGACGAGGACAGCAATTAAGGATGAATCGCGTAGGCACAGTAGACAATGACAAGAATCGTCGAGAGGCTTGTGAATCTCGTTCGCACCACAATCGTGGCTCTGGAAATTCTGAGTGCCTTCTGAGCGACCATAGAGAACGTGTTGATGCGAGAAGGGCATGAGAATTGATGCCCCCACTTGGATGACGATCAAGGCAACTACCGCGATCTGCTTTCCGACGTTCATGATCATCAATCAAATGTAGAAAACAGTTGAGAAAAATTCTGGAATACCCGTTTGTTGCATTTCAAACGAAGAACCGCTATCATATCTGCGATATAATAACTAAACCTTCTATGAAAACCATTGTTCTCTTCATTTCGTTCCTTATTTTTGAGTCGAGTCTTGTAGCGCAGACCCAGCAAGCTCCGGATGACCTCAAGGTTGGCGATTTTGCACCAGGTTTTGCTCTTCCCTATGCGACAAAAGACTCTATTTCACGGTCTCCTTTGAGTCTCTCCAACCTCGTTGGAAAGCGAGCAGTCGTTTTGGCGTTCTACCCTGCCGATTGGAGCACGGGATGCATCAAAGAGGTCTGCACCATGCGCGACAATTTTGCGGCTTTGCAGGCCCTTGATGCCGAAATCCTGGCAATCAGCGGTGACTATGTTTGGTCCCATCACGAATGGGCGAAGTCTCTCAGTCTGCCATTCAAACTCCTCAGCGATCACGCTCACCTCGTAGCAAAGCTTTACAGCAGTTTCAATGAAAAGTCGTTATACAATCGACGTACTGTTTTTGTCGTCGACAAACAAGGAAAAATCTCCTACTTCAATCTGGAATACAGTGTTGGAGATCTGAGAGATTTCGAGAAACTAAAGACCGCGCTTGCGCGCGTTCGATAAGGATGAAGCAGCCGACAATTGCGTACCATGAACAAGCCCCGGCCTCTCACCTCGCTCTTGTGTCGCTGACAGTGCAAACCACAACTCCAACTGTCAAAGGAAAGAAAATGAAAAGGCTCTCAGTCTGCCTGCTATTCCTTGTCGTGTTGACGACCTCAGTCCTGGCCAACGGACCTGATTCATTGTGGAATCTCAAGGAAAAACATCTAGGAAACATACGGCAGCTCACGTTTGGTGGAACAAACGCAGAGGCCTACTTTTCATTCGATGGCGGGCGCTTGATTTTTCAGTCGACCCGATCTCCGTACGACTGTGATCAGATGTTCACGATGAACATTGACGGTTCAGAACGGAAGCTCGTAAGCACGGGCAAGGGTCGCACGACCTGCGGGTACTTCTTTCCTGGTGACAAGAAGATCCTCTATGCATCAACTCACGGACACGCCGATCTATGCCCGCCCCGACCTGACAAATCAAAGGGTTATGTGTGGGGTGTCTTCAACGACTACGATATCTACGTGTCGAACGCGGACGGATCCGGCCTGAAGGTTCTTTCTGCCAGCCCTGGTTATGATGCGGAGGCAACAATATCACCGAAAGGCGACAAAATCGTTTTCACATCCACTCGGGATGGCGATCTTGAATTGTACACGATGAATCTCGACGGATCCGAAGTGAAGAGAATCACTCATTCGCTCGGCTATGATGGCGGCGCCTTCTTCTCGTGGAGCGGAAAGAAAATTGTCTACCGTGGGTATCACCCGACCGACAGCGCAGAGGTCAAAGAATACACAAGCCTGTTGGCAGACCAACTCGTCAAACCAGGCAAAATGGAGATCTTCATTTGCGACGCTGATGGTAAGAACAACAAGCAACTGACAAACAACGGCAACGCTAATTTTGCTCCGTTCTTCCTGCCGGGCGACAAGCAGATCATCTTTTCCTCGAATATGAAGGACCCCGGAGGAAGGTTCTTTGATCTCTTTGTCATCGATGCTGATGGGTCTGGACTGGAACAGGTCACCTTTGGGGGCCACTTCAACGCTTTCGCCATGTTGTCTCGTGATGGGAAGAAAATCGTTTTTGTGTCCGACCGGAATGCGAAAGATAACTACGAGTTCAATGTGTTCGTCGCAGACTGGGTTCACTAGCGTTATTGAACCTGGTAGATCTGAACGGCACGGGGACAATGATGAAGTTAGAAGGCAAACGCGTGGTCATAACGGGTGGCTCGAAGGGGTTGGGACGGGCCCTCGCATCGCGTTTTGCCGAGGAAGGTGCGAGACTTGCGCTGTGTGCTCGCTCCTTTGATGAACTCAACCGACTTGCTCTGGAACTGAGCCTTCGCGGCTCACAGTGCATCGTGAGCGCGTGCGACATTACCGATGCCACCCAAGTATCTCAATTCGCTGACCTGGTTCTGGCGGACTTCGGAGCTGTCGATGTTCTCATCAACAATGCTTCCCTCCGAGGCCCCCGAGCTGACATTCTTGAATGGACGAGACTAACATGGGATCGTGTCATTGATGTGAATGTCAATGGGCTTTTCTCGGTCACGAGAGCCTTCCTCCCCTCCATGGTCGGCCAACATGCGGGGTCCATCATCAACGTCAGTTCTTCGGTGGGGAGCGTTGGAAAGCGACGCTGGGGGGCATACGCGACATCAAAGTTCGCTCTCGAAGGGTTCACTCAGGTACTTGCGGATGAAGTCAGAGCGGCAGGCATCCGGGTGAATTCCGTAGATCCGGGCGCGATGGACACCGATATGCGGCACGCGGCATATCCAGATGAAGATCGCTCCAAGCTCAAGTCGCCGTCTGAAGTGACGGGCGTCTTTGTCTACCTGGCATCTGACGCAAGCCGTGGAACAACAGGACAGTGTCTCAACGCGGAAGAATTCGCGAAAACACACAGAGAATTCGATTCAAACTGAATCTCCCCACTGTTCCGCCGACACGGCAGTTCCCTGACATCCCCGCCTTCATGTTCTTCTACCTCTTCAGCCCAGCGATAATTGAAGTAGAGCTTCAAGGCGTATCTCAAGGACCCGACAATGCCTGAACTACATAGCAGGCCTTGACGAAAGGAGCGAGTGCGACGTTTGACTTCCTTGAAAAAAATGCCATCATCTGGCCTGATGCCGAGTGGAGACAATGGAATATATCCTCAGAATCTCCATTCATTTTCTAGTATTAAGCTTCATAGTCTCAATAGATTAAGCCGTAAAAGCTCCGGCAAAACTAAGAGCATTTCCGAAAACAAAGACTTCCCACGCTTCGTGTCTTCCTCAGCCACCTAGGTGTCTATGGCAAATCGCACTTTGATCGCGGGACACCCGGTCCAATCACCAAGTGCATGACGCTGGTGTGCTAACGTTTCGTGCAACGTGATTATTTTCCTTCGGAATCCCCCTCCTTCCAACTCCATCAGCGGTCATGGCAATGCGGTTGCCGGAATCACTGTAGGTCTTGGCGAATCAGTGAAGTCCCTTCGACAGGAAATCAACAGTATCAAATCACTTGAACTCACCTCCCATTAAAATGTCAATCTCGATAAAGAGTAATACTAAAGCATATTGTTGGGAGCGAGAGTGATGTCATTGTAATCAATGAGAAATGTGACCCTTCTCTCAGTGATTAGATGAGGATCATTCACAACCATGCAGCGCACGTCCAGGGCTGTGTGAAGAACTGTCCCTCGAGTTAGGATGGCGGCTGTTCATGACGAAACGGAAGACGATGAGACTGCCACTTCCGAAGTGCTTGAGAAAGCTCAGGTGATTGCAGCGCACGAGGATTCTTGACGAGAAACTTCGTCTTTTTGGCGGAAGAGCATCGGCAGAAGACGATGGGACACAGCAATCAGATGTTGATGGGGGCTTCCTCCGGCTTTCGCGACGAGTTGTGACGGTGAAACTATGGGGAGTTCGTGGAGAGACCTAGCCTGAGGAAGCTCCGATTTCAGGCATGAGATATCATCGCGAAATTGGGTGGTTGAAAACAAGAAGGTCTACGACTTCACAGATGCACTTGGAGAGTGCAAACCTTGTGATGAAGTCGAGATTTCAGTGACACGTGGGGATGAATCAACAACGATATGCGTGGTACTAGAAAAGAGAAGCAAGCGGAACCCGCGTGCAGTCAGGGATGAATCATCCGAGACTGCACGATCTCCTAGTCAATTTCCGTCAGCGTCGTGTACTTCGCTTTCCCCTCTTTGACGATGCCCTCCAACTTGTTAACGAGCTCTTCACTTTTCTCATCCAGATCGTCTTCCAGCGCGTCGTACTCAGCTATAGATGCACAGGTAAATTGCTCAACGAAAGAATTCTTTTTCGCTTCGTACACCGAATAGTTTTTCTTTCGTACCTGATTGAAATGAGCCTTCATTTCCTTAACGAGCGCAAGATATTGCTCGCGTTTTGCAGGATCGATATCGTAGGAAATTTGCAGTAGAACTTTCGCCATAGGCTGGTCTCTCCGTGGGTTGGTGCTTGTCTTATTCGAAATCCTTCAACGCATCCCTCACTTCACGTTCATTCATTCCAAAATAGTGTCCGAGTTCGTGAAACAACACTTCCACGATGCGTCGTTCAATTTGATCTTCTGTCGTGCACGTTCCTTCGATGTTGGCTTGATAAAGCGTAATCTTATCCGGACCTACAGGATACATGCCGTACGATGTGCCGCGATGCGGGAGAGGCACGCCCTGATACAAACCAAGCAAACCGTGCCTGTTGCTTCCCGTTCGTGCGCGAGCGTCGGTCGAAGGATAGTCCTCAACGACGATCTGCACATTCTCGACGTTGTGTCGGAATTTCTCTGGCAGACTGTCGAATGCATGCTGTGCGACCTCTTCGAAGCGTTCTCGCGTCACTCTTCTCCTCCCTTCGACCTCACACGTGATCGATGAGACGGAACTGAAACGCTGCGAAGACCATCCCACCCATGAACAATCCAAGCGTCACGAACACCACAATCATTGACTTGAGTATGCTCAGTCGGTGGCCCACCTTTGTGCCTGCAACAGCTAAAGCAAGAGTCCAGGCTGCTATGAGAGCATCAAATCCAAGAAGAAGCACATAGGACACCGGCTTCATGACGTAGGGATGCGGGTTCCCTGTGAAAAGATACATTCCAAATGTCAACAGCTCGATCGGCAGGATGAGTGCCAGCGAGAAAGCGACTGGTGTCATCGAATATCCCAGTACGCCGAGGGAACCTCTGAATCCCATCATCCCACCCATCGTCTTCGCGAGAAGATGATACACGCCAGTGACGATGAATGCAGATACAAGCCCCAAGATGACTCCGATACCAACCGCTGCAGGAATCAGATCAAGTAGAGATTCAAATCGAGTCCCCAAGCGAAGATACCAAAACGCTGTGAATGCGAGACTGACACCCAAGACAGAAAACAAGAATAGGACGTAGTTCTTGTGTTCGGCCAAGGCTATCTTCCGAAATGCCTTGGAGGGTGATTCAATAACCTGCCAACTTGTCTCAAAAAGATTCAGATTTGGGACACGATCTTGCAGAAAAGCCTTGCATCGGATGCAAGTCGTTGAGAAATCATCGTTTTCTGCAAGGCAGACGGTGCATTTGATCATCAGCTTCTGGTCGTATTCAGGCCAAATCTATGAAGTTTGAGCCTCGGAAGCAATGGTTTTTTCTCAGATATCTGAAGAATTCACCTTCGACGATCATGAGATTTTTTCAAACTTCGCGGTGAAATGCCGAAGCATCGATGCCTCCTCCACAATCCTCAGTCCGCGGAGTTCCTTTCGCCGCGAATAGACGTCCAGCAAGACCTCTATCACATAGTCGATGTGGCTTTGAGTGTACACCCTTCTGGGGATCGCGAGTCGGACCAGTTCCATGGGCGGGGAAACAAGCTTGCCGGTTTTGTCGTACTTTCCAAACATGACGCTACCGATTTCCACTGAACGGATGCCGCCAGCTCGAAAAAGCTCCACAACGATCGCCTGGCCAGGATACTGGTCTGGAGGGACATGAGGCAAGAACCTCTTGGCATCCAGATAGATGGCATGTCCACCCGGAGGCTCGACGATGGGTACCCCACCTGCAATGATTTTTTCGCCGAGGTAAGCAACTGAACGCAAACGATAGGTCAGGTAGTGCTCATCCAGGATTTCCTCAAGGCCTTGTGCGATCGCTTCAAGATCCCTTCCCGCCAGCCCTCCATAGGTAGTGAAGCCTTCGGTGACAATGAGGATATTCCTTGCTTTGAGAGCAAGAGCATCGTCATTCAATGCCAGGAATCCTCCCATATTCACCAAGGCGTCCTTCTTTGCGCTCATGGTACATCCGTCGGCATATGAAAACATCTCCCGTGCGATCTCCACCACCGGTTTTTCGGCATACCCACGCTCCCGCAACTTAATGAAGAATGCGTTCTCGGCAAACCTGCAAGCATCAAGGAAAAGTGGAATCCCATATTGCTGCAGCAGCCCCTTTGTCTCTCGGATGTTTGCCATGGAAACAGGCTGACCTCCGCCGGAATTGTTGGTGATTGTCAACATGCACAAAGGGATGTTGGACGCTCCCGTCCGCTCGATGAAGGCTTTTAGCGCAGGAATATTCATGTTCCCCTTGAAATCCGCGATGACATCAGGTCTCTTCCCTTCTTCGGTCGGAAAGTCAACGGCCTCTGCGCCGGAGAACTCCACGTTTGCCCGCGTCGTGTCGAAATGAGTGTTGTTGGGAATGAACTTCCCCGCGCCCCCCACGATCGAGAACAGGATCTTCTCTGCGGCCCTCCCCTGGTGTGTCGGGATAATATGTTTGTATCCCGTCAATTCCTTAACGGATTTTTCAAACCGGAAGAAGCTGCGTGAGCCGGCATACGCTTCATCGCCGTCCATAATTCCAGCCCATTGTTTTGCGCTCATCGCGGAAGTGCCGCTATCTGTGAGCAGATCGATGAGAACATCGTCGGCGCGGATCAAGAACGGGTTATACCACGCTTTGCGGAGAATCTCCTCGCGTTCCTGTGCTGTAGTGAACCGAATCGGTTCGACGGACTTGATTTTGAAAGGCTCGATGATGGTCTTCATGTTGTTACCTTTGCAGGCTCTTGAGTATCCGAAGAGAGTTCTCCCAGTGATTACGGACGAGGAGCTCGTGGTGAAATGCCCCGCGGGTGATCCCCTCCATGTCGATGATGTATGTTATACGAAGCATCCTCAGCCCGTTCAGAAGTGAAGCCCCATAGCGGCCGGCAAGTTCACTTGCGGATTCGAAACAAGGGGAAAGGCCAGCCGGTGTTCACGTGCAAATTGTTGGTGGCTCTCGGGTAGATCGGGACTCACGCCGAGAACGATCGCTCTGAGATCCTTCATTTCTTCGAAATGGTCTCTGAAGGCACAGGCTTCTCTTGTGCAGCTGAAGGTGAAATCCTTGGGGTAGAAGTACAGAACCAGGTGGTATTGGTTCCGCATGTCCGCGAGACGAAAAAGATCGCCGGTGTGAAGCTTTGCTTCGAATAAGGGAGCAGAAGTTCCAGGTTTGAGCACGGGGTTCTCCTCTCAATGGCAACGGACTGCCGGATGGAGACCGCGCGGGCCGATTTCATTCCACATCATATTCGATGAGAGAAAACACGTCGTACTTGCCGAGACCGGATCTCCCTTTGAGGAAACTGAGCTCGATAATGAATGAAAGGCCGACAATGGTGCCCCCCAACGTTTCAATCAGTTTACAGGCTGCGCCGGCGGTTCCCCCGGTGGCGAGAAGGTCGTCGTGAATCAAGATCCGCTCGCCTGATGAAATGGCATCCTTGTGAATCTCGATTGCATCTGTGCCATATTCGAGAGCATACTCCTGCTGAATCTTATCTGCCGGCAGCTTCCCCTTCTTGCGTATGGGCACAAATCCGCAATCGAGTTTGAGAGCCAACGCCGCACCGAGGATGAAACCTCGTGACTCGATGCATGCGATTTTGTCGATGCGCTTCTCGCGGTAGTACTCGTAGAGCGCTTTGGTCGCGTCAGCAAGCGCAATTCGGTCCTTGAGCAGTGTGGTGATGTCGCGAAACATGATTCCTTTTTTTGGAAAATCAGGAATCGTACGGATCGATGAGGCCAGGTGCTGTTGGTTGGGGTGCATAGATCTAGCGGTTGTTGTGGGATACTTCTACCACTTCGCGGGTTCTTTCTTCAGGAACTGCTCAATCCCTTTCTTGCAGTCATCCGTCATGCGAGTGAGAGCATTCAGATTCGATGCATAGTTCAGAGCGTCATTGACGGACATTCCGTGAATTCGGGAGAAGAGCTCTTTGATAAGTCCCAGTGAAGAGGAACTGCAGTTCTTCACGATCTCAGAAGCAAGTGTCCGGCTGTATTGCTCGATTTCTGTTTCCGGAACGACGTAGTTCACGAGTCCGATGCGTAATGCCTCATCGGCAGAGATGATATTTCCACGAAGGGCAAGGTCACGTGCACGACCTTCTCCGACCCGCCGAACGAGAAAGAAGCCGACAATCGCCGGAATGAATCCGATCTTGACCTCCGTATATCCAAAACGTGCTGTTTCCTTCGACGCAACGATGATATCGCACACGGTAGCGAGTCCGCACCCTCCGGCAAGGGCATTGCCTTGAACGACAGCGATGACAGGTTTGCGCTGGGTGTAGATATGGAGGAACAACCGCATCAGCGTGTTCGAGTCTTCCTGATTCTGGTTGAAGTCGTACTTGGATATTCGCTGGAGGTACTCCAGGTCCGCCCCGGAACAGAAAGATTCACCTTCCCCCTTGAGCATGATGACCTTGACCTCGCTGTCGCGTTGCGCGCTCTGGAAGGCCGAGGTGAGTTCGGAGATCATCAGGTCATCGAGAGCGTTGTGCTTCTCAGGCCTGCTGAGAGTAATCGTGCAAATCCTTTGATCGATTTCGTATTTGATGCGGGTGTAGTCTGTCGAGGGAGTCATGAGCGTGATCAAAGTACCAAGAAGGCCTCTGAAATGCAAGGAATGAGCTTGGACAAAAAAAAAGTCCCGACGGAAGTCGGGACGGTCTGTAACATCATGCAACGGGAGCTACGATCGACTAGGCGTCGTAATAGAGAAGGAACTCGTACGGATGAGGTCGCAATGCCATTGGCGCGATCTCCTTCTCCTTCTTATACTCGATCCAGGTGTCGATCACATCTTCAGAGAAAACGTCTCCGCGAAGGAGGAATTCATGGTCGTTCTCGAGGGCTTCGAGTGATGCGCCGAGCGAACCTGGCGTCGAAGGGACGTCCCGAAGTTGCTCCGGGGTCATGTCATAGATGTCTTTGTCGAGTGGCTTTCCGGGGTCTATTTTGTTGATGATTCCGTCGAGGCCTGCCATCAACAGAGCTGCGAAACCGATGTAAGGGTTGCAGGTCGGATCCGGGCAGCGGAACTCGATGTGCTTTGCCTTCGGATTCGAAGAATACATCGGAATGCGTACGGAGGCAGAGCGGTTACGCTGTGAGTAAGCGAGGTTGACCGGTGCTTCATATCCGGGCACAAGGCGTTTGTAGGAATTGGTGGTCGGATTCGTGATTGCGCAAAGCGCTGGAGCATGCTTCAACAATCCGCCGATGTAATACAATGCCATTTCACTCAGTCCGGCATATCCGCTCCCTGCAAACAGAGCCTTTCCCCCCTTCCACAAGCTTTGGTGGACATGCATGCCTGAGCCGTTGTCGCCAAAGATAGGTTTGGGCATGAAGGTGACGGTTTTGCCATGTTTCTTTGCCACATTCTTCGTCACGTACTTGTACAAGAGGTAGTTATCTGCCATTTTTACCAGTGTATCCCGACGCATGTCGATTTCTGTCTGGCCAGCCGTGGCCACTTCATGGTGATGCACCTCGACGGCAATGCCCACAGCTTCCATTGTCAAAACCATTTCTGAACGGAGATCCTGAAGACTGTCAATGGGAGGTGCAGGAAAATAGCCTTCCTTCATTCGTGGTTTGTGTCCCAGGTTCGGCTCTCCGATTGCGCCGCTGTTCCATGCGCCTTCTTCCGAATCGAGGTAGTAGTATCCAAACTGTGTCGACTGGTCGAAACGCACATGGTCAAGAATGAAGAACTCCGGCTCAGGACCAAAGAAGGCGGTGTCTGCCAATCCCGTCGATCGGAGGTACGCTTCGGCTTTCTTGGCAATATGCCTTGGGTCTCTTGAATAGCTCTCATGGGTGATGGGATCGGCAATGTCGCAGATCAGACTCAGCGTTGGGACAGCCGTAAACGGGTCAAGAAACGCCGAAGCTGGATCTGGGAACAGAAGCATATCACTTTCGTGGATTTTCTGGAAACCTCTGATGCTCGATCCGTCGAATCCAATGCCATCTTCAAAAATATCGGCAGAAAACTCTGTTGCTGTAACGGAAAAGTGCTGCCATTGTCCGATCAGGTCCGTGAATTTGAGATCGATGATCTTCACAGAGTGGTCTTTGATGGTCTTCATCACCTTTTCCACTCCTGATTTCGGTTTTGCGGTTTTGGCCATAGTGCTCCTTGCTGGATGAGATTGAGTGATTATTTGTGCGAATGAACTTTGATGACAGTTGTTTCTTTCGGACTTGAAAGAACGATGCTGGTCGTTGTCTTTGTGACGCCCATCCAGGACTGAATCTTCGCAAGCAGTTTTTCGAGGCTCGCCGTATTCTCCGTGCGAATCTTCAACAAATGGGTTCCCTCTCCGGTAATGGCATGGCATTCAAGGATGTCTTCGGTACTTTCGATATGATCCACGAACGAACCATAGTGCTTGGAGGAATCTATTGTTGCCAACACAAATGCGGTGATATCCTTTCCAAGGCTCTTGTGATTCAACCGGGCGTAATATCCCGTGATGATCCCACCCTCTTCAAGTTTTCGAAGCCTCTCGCTGACGGCAGGAAGCGATAGGCCAACGCGGTCCGCCAGATCATTCCTCCGCGTACGACCTTCTTTCTGAATGATTTCGAGGATTTTGTTGTCGATGTCATCGAGCATGTTGAGGACCAGTAGTTTGTGAGGAAATACCAGCGTGCGCTTAATAAAGTAAGCTATAATGGGGTATTCACTTGCAAATATAAGGTACTGAAAGCACGATGTCAAGACCTTTTCGACAAAAATGCTCGCAGCACAGCGTCCGCGGGCATCAATGTGTTTCAGGTTCTCTAGAGTCTAGTGGTCATCGGGAGCTTGCTGCATTTTATCTCGCCTTCGAAGATGGTCGCCTGGACTTCGAACATATTGTCCAGAAGGACAACATCAGGGATGCCTTTTCTGTCCTCCATGCCTAGAACTTTCGCCCCGTTCAAGGAGGCCATACGGACTGCAACCGTCAATACGAAGTGTACCGTTGAAGATGATGCGGAAGGGAGTTACGATGTTGCCGTTTCGAATCGCGAGGGGCTTGGTTGCTACTTGGTACCTTTTTTTGGCTTTCCGGCGGCGCGCAGTTCAGCAATTGCTCGTCGGATGTCAGTCGTTCGAAACACCGATGTTCCTGCCACAAGCGTGTCAGCCCCCGCTGCGGTGACGAGAGGCATGGTCGATGCGTCAACGCCACCGTCGACTTCCAGGCGGATGTCGCGCCCCGAGGCTTTGATCATTGCTTTGATTTCTCTCATCTTTTTCAGTGTGCCCGGGAGAAAGCGCTGACCTCCGAATCCGGGATTTACGGTCATGACCAGAACACGCTCGGTGTCCGCCATGATTTCCGTGAGCGTTGAGCTCGGCGTGGCGGGATTGATGGCAACGCCCGGTTTGGCTCCGAGCTCTCGTATGCGGGCGACAGTTCTTTGAAGATGTGGGCACGCTTCCTGATGAACCGTGATCCGATCAGAACCAGCTTCCCGAAATGCTTCCAAGTGCTTATCTGCATCCGCGATCATCAGATGCGTATCGAGCGGTAGCTTTGTCATCTTGCGAATGGCGGAAACAACCATTGGTCCAAAAGTGATGTTGGGAACGAAGCGTCCGTCCATAATATCCAAATGGATCCAATCTGCGCCTCCCGCTTCAGCGAGAGAGATTTGTTCGCCGAGATTTGAGAAATCGGCTGCAAGGACAGATGGAGCGATGTACAGTTTGTTCATGGCGTGTTTTGAAGGTCGTTGGCTTTTTCGCCTTTTTGCGCAACCACCAGATCAATAGCCTGTCCCGTCGGGACCAATTGGCCGGGTTTTGGAAATTGATCGATAACCGTGTTAGGCAGGAGCTCTGCGTTCACTTGATATGTGATATTGCCGACCCGAAGCCCGGCGAGGATAACGATCTTCTCAGCTTCCGAAAAAGTTCGCTTCGTCAAATCGGGAACTGGCACCTGATCCCCACTTTTCCCCTGACTCACAACAAGATTGATAACCCTGCCATTCGATACCTTTGTATTCTCTGGAGTATCCTGGTCAATGACATTACCCAGCGGGTATTCCTCAGAAACCTCGTACCGGATTGTCCCCAAGGCAAGTCCTGCTTTCTCAAGCAAAAACGTCGCTGCCCGGAGTGTCAGACCCCGTAGGCCTGGCACGACCACTTGGGGTTCGCCTCCACTGACAGTCAAATAGATGCCACGTCCGAATTTTACTTCTGCATCGGCAGGTGGTATCTGGACTACGACGGTGCCTTCCGGATACTGCTTGTCGGTTTTCGTCTCAGCCTTCTTCCCCGCCAGCCCCGCATCAGAGAGCAGTTTGAAGGCTTGATCCAAAGGCTTCCCAACAACATTAGGGACTTTTGTGGTCTTCCCTTGCTGAACGTACCGAGGCATTAAAATGTTGTTAAAGAGGTAGAAAAGCAGAAGAAGGATGGCGAGAGCAATCGCCGGTTTCTTGAACTGCCTGGGTTGTATTTTTTTCCAAAAGGCCATTGTCTTGCTTGATCAAAATATAGACAAACTTACGAAGAGTTACAATAAGGCCGGACTTGCCTCAAACGGGAGCCGGGTTCATCCACCGAGCATATGGGCTTGGCGTGACCTCGATTCCGGCAAGTATCTTCGGAATCGACAAGGGATTGATAGCAAAAGGGAAGGCAGCAGATCTCCTTTTGTACGATTGTGAAGACGGAGATCCGCTCAATGAATTCCTGGCCCTCGACGCCGGCAAGACACAGTGCCTGCTGAGAAAAGGAGTTCCTCTCTATGGCGACACCTCTGTCGTTGAATCATTTCGGGTATGGGGCGGGTCCTATGCAAGCGTAGAGGTATCCAAGAGAAAGAAAATGGTCCGAGGCAATCTGCTGCGTCTGATACGAAGAATCTATCGGCAGCTTCCCTCGCCGATTTCAATGGTCTCCCAATCGAACTCGATCCGACCGCTTGATGGGCCTTGCCTATCCAGGAACCGTTCCCCGCAAGGTGATCTGCGAACCTGTCGCCAACTCCCGAATCTCAAAGTCAGGGAATGAACTTACAGTTGCTGCGCCCCAGATTGCATCTCACTCCAATCTTGTATATATTTTGCGCGGATTCGATAGATGAGCGAAAGAATACCCTATCACAAAGGCGGGGAAAAGAACCGATTGAGATCTGAATACCAGGAACTCGTCAAAAAGGCTCGTGAAGCCAAGAAACGAGCGTTCGCACCTTACTCAAAATTTCACGTCGGCGCCGCGCTGCTGACTTCCAACGGGAAGATTTATACTGGATGCAACGTGGAAATCAGCACCTATGCTTTGACGATCTGCGCAGAACGAACGGCAATCTTCAAGGCGATCTCGGAAGGCGACAGGAAGTTCAAAGCGATTGCCGTTGTCTCTGACGACCCGGGTTACACTCCACCCTGCGGCTCATGTCGACAGGTGCTCATGGACCTGGCCGGCAACATTGATTTCCTAATGATCAATGGGAAAGGTCAAGTGGAGATTCTCAAGATGCGCGAGCTTCTTCCTCATGCCTTCGGTAGAAAGAACCTTGAACGAACAAAAAAGAAACGCGGGTAGATCATGGATACTTCGGAGCTACACAACGTTCCACGCAACACCGGATGGATCGAAGTCGTTTGCGGGTGCATGTTTAGTGGAAAAACAGAAGAACTGATACGGCGTGCCAGGCGCGCTGAGATTGCCAAGCAAAAAGTGGTAATTTTCAAGCCCCGTATAGACAATCGGTATAGTGCACGACATATCGTATCACACAGTGAGCAGTCTTTGACATCCACTGTCGTAGATGATGCATCGGAAATCCTCGCACTTTCCGAGAATGCACAGGTCGTCGGGGTCGATGAGGGTCAGTTCTTCAAAGCAAATCTAGTGGAAGTCTGCGAAAAGTTGGCGAATCAGGGGAAGCGAGTGATCGTGGCAGGGCTCGATCAAGACTACCGTGGGAAGCCATTCGAACCGATGCCACAGATGCTGGCCATAGCAGAGTACATCACGAAGACTTTGGCAATTTGCGTTGTCTGCGGCAACCCCGCCGACCGGACTCAGCGAAAGACCCAGAGTGCGGATCGCGTTCTGGTGGGAGCCAAGGATATCTATGAGGCGCGTTGCCGACATTGCTTTGAGCCCCCCTCTGAATGAGTTCACCTGCTTGATACAGGTAACGAGACGTGGATACATGAAGCGGAAGGAATGCAGGTTTTGACTGACAATCACGTGCTAGAGGAAGCGGTAACCTATCTTTCCTCACGCATCACTCGAAGACCGGAAATCGCTCTTGTGCTAGGTTCGGGACTCGGGGACTTTGCCAGCCAACTCGTCGATCCCATCGAAGTTCCTGCCAGCGCAATTCCTTCCTATCCAACTTCCACGGTCGAGGGACACGAAGGCAGCCTCATCTTCGGAACCCTGAAGTCTCAAGGACGTGAATCTCTTCCACTTTTGGTCTTCAAAGGAAGGGTTCATTTCTACGAAAGCGGAGATCTGGATACGACAACGTATCCGATTCGAATGGCGCACTCGCTGGGTTCACGAGTCCTTCTCGCAACAAACGCTGCAGGGGGGATCAACCCGGCGTTCTCCGAAGGAGATCTGATGCTCATCGAGGATTTCATCGATTTCTCATTTCTCAATCCTCAATGGCAGGTTCAATCAGGCACGGCAAATCACTTCAAGAAGACGCCTGATGGCTATATCGATAAACACCTTTCCACCCTCATCCTTGAATCGGGAAGTGAACTTGGCATCAACCTGAGGCGCGGGCGCTACTGCTATCTTCGTGGACCTTCATACGAGACGAAGGCAGAAATCGAAATGCTTCGGAGGATTGGAGCCGATGCAGTCGGAATGTCCACGGTTCCAGAGATCATCGTTGCCGCTGCACTTGGCATGCGCGTCGGAGCAATATCTTTCATATCCAACCTAGCAACTGGTTTAACCGAAGAGCGCTTATCCCATAAAGAGGTAGCACAAACGGCTTCACGGGTAAAGCAAGTTTTTAGTGCCCTTCTCACTGAGACTATTCTAAGAATCCAGAACTGACTAAGAGCCTTTCGCCATGGCATCAGACTCCTCAAACAACATTGACTATCGAGACCTACGATCTGTCGGGGGGACGTTTTCTCCCCTTTTCGTTGACTATGTCTCTGATTTCTCAAGAGTTCAACAATTCTATACGTGGAACTTCCGCAACGAAACTCACTGGAAATCGCTGCTCAAGCAGGTAGCGGAACGCTCTCTGGACAGATCGGCTCTCGTAAAGATACTCGGCGAGCAGAACCGTAATTTCCACTGTGGTGTGCGGACCCTGGCAAATATAGATGCACTTCTGAACGACAACACTGTCGCCGTGGTAACGGGCCAGCAGGTTGGTTTGTTCACGGGCCCTCTTTACACTATCCTGAAGACATTAACCACCTTGAAGCTCGTCGAGCAACTTACCGAACGGCACCCTGAACATAATTTCGTTCCGGTATTCTGGCTTGAGGGTGAGGACCATGACTATGAAGAGGTCAACTCGATAAAAGTCGTGACGGCGGCCAACGATGTCGCTGAAATGAAATATGAGCTCAAGCCACCCTCTGACGATCAAAATCTTGGTGCAGTTGGAAAACTCGAGTTCGACGATACCATAGAAAGTGTTTTCGCCAGTCTGGAACAAGCTCTTGTTCAGACTGAATTTAAGCCAAAAGTCATCGAGCTTTTTCGAACAGCATACCAGAAAGGAATGACATTCAACCGCGCCTTTGCCCACCTTCTCAATGTCCTTCTGGAAAACTCCGGACTCATCTTCCTTGACCCCAATGATAAAGACGTCAAGAGACTGCTTGCCCCGCTATTCCAACGTGAGCTGGCGGAGACACCCCGATTCTGTCAGCTGGTTGTGGATCAAAGTGCTGAACTCGAAAGGCAGTATCATGCCCAGATCAAGCCGAAATCGCTTAACCTCTTCTTCTTCCACCGAGGTGGCAGGTATCTTTTGGAGCCTCGGCCGGACGGATACTCGCTGAAGGGGACCCGCCAACATCTGACAAAAGAATTCGTCACCGAAGCTGCGCGCAATACGCCTGAGCTTTTCAGTTCAAACGTCGTTCTACGACCTATTTGCCAGGACTGGCTCCTCCCCACTCTTGCGTATGTTGGCGGGCCGGCAGAAGTCGCCTACTTCGCCCAACTCAAGTCTCTCTACGAGGCTGTCAACATCCCATGTCCAATAGTCTATCCGAGAGCAAGTGCAACAATCATGGAGGAGAAAGCGGAAAAGGTACTGGATCGCTTCTCCGTATCACTCCTCGACCTGCTCAATGACGTCGAAAGAGTGAAGGAAAAGGTCGCAGGTCAGGTTGCGGATCTCAATTTGGATGAAGTATTCGGCGGGACCTTCGTGACAATCCAGGAGTCACTCGAGGGAATAAAGACTGCGTTGCACGATATTGATCCGACTCTTGTGGGGGCACTGGAGAACGTTGCGAAGAAGAATGTTGCGAATATTGAGGGGCTGAAAGAGAAGGCGGTCGCGGCCCAAAAGCGACAGCATGAAGTGTCATTGCGCCAGATCGACAAAGCAGCGAGTATCGTGTTTCCTCAGTCGAGCTTCCAGGAGCGGGAACTCAACGTTGTCTATTTCCTCAACAAATACGGTTTGGAATTTCTCCGCTGGCTGTACGGTGAGTTAAAAATAGACCTCTTCAAACATCAGGTCATTCGTCTCTGAAGCGATTGATCCGACGGCTCTCGGACAGCCTCCCTCAGATTCTCTTCTCGGTCTGATGATCGAAAAAGATTGCCTGCGCCATATCGACCATAAGGTCAAGCGGCTTGCCGGCTGCTGGTTCTTTCGTTGAAGAGACACGGGCGACGTACTGGTTGCCGGTTTTGTGTGTCGTGAAATAGACGAAGATCTCATTCCCCATCGGCTCAACGACTTCCACTGCCACTTTTACTTTCGTTTTGGAACCCACCGAACCACCAGAGCCGGCCATTTGGATGCTCTCCGGTCGCATGCCAAGGTAGATATTTTGACCAACCTGTTTTCGTAGCTTGGGCTCATCCTTTTTCTGAACTGGCAGTCGTACGCCCCCATCCTTCTCAACAAAGAACAGGCCCTTTTCCTTCTCGATTGAACCGTCGAGAAAATTCATCGCTGGACTCCCTATAAACCCCGCGACAAATTTGTTGTTTGGTCTAGCGTAGATGTCAAGTGGTGCGTCAATCTGCTGGACGAATCCGTCTTTCATCAGCACGATCTTGTCGCCCATGGTCATAGCTTCTGTTTGGTCATGGGTTACGTAGATCATCGTAGCCCCGAGGCGACGGTGGAGCTTTGAGATTTCCGTGCGCATCTGAACGCGGAGCTTTGCGTCGAGGTTGCTCAGTGGTTCATCGAAGAGAAACACCTTTGGTTTCCGCACGATTGCTCTCCCGACGGCGACTCGTTGCCGTTGTCCACCTGAAAGAGCCTTGGGTTTTCGATCGAGGTATTCTTCGATTCCAAGAATTGCAGCGGCTTCGCGAACTCGTTCGTCGATTTCCTTCTTCGGAAATTTGCGGAGCTTCAGGCCGAATGCCATGTTCTCGTAGACAGACATGTGTGGATAGAGCGCATAGTTCTGAAAAACCATCGCTATGTCCCGGTCCTTTGGAGGAACATCGTTTACCAACTTATCGTCGATGAACACTTCACCGCTGGTGACCTCCTCCAGACCTGCGATCATCCGCAGGGTGGTTGATTTACCGCATCCTGACGGGCCAACGAGAACTACAAACTCCCTTTCCTTCACATCGAGGCTCATTTCGTGCACAGCTACGACGCCGCCTTCGTAGACTTTTTTCACGTTTGCCAATCGAACACTTGCCACGGTGCGATTCTCCTGAGGCTATTGAACTTGAATACTTTCGAGTAGGCTCCAAAAATCAGGGAACGATATCTCGACGCAATCCGCGTTCTCGATAGTCGTTTCCCCTTCCAGCGCCAAGCCGGCGATCCCAAACGCCATTGCTATCCGGTGGTCGCCAAAACTGTCACATCTCGCAGGAAGTAATGACTTTTTGCCTTGTAATGCAAACCCGTCTGGGTACTCCTCTTCGTCTCCGCCCATACGACTGAGGTTGTCCACGTTTGACCGAATGCGGTCGGATTCTTTGGCACGTAGATCAGTGGCACCATGAACGGTGAGTCCCGCTCCGGAGAGAGCAAGTGTCACTGCGATCACTGGAATCTCATCGATGAGTTCGGCGACGGCATGAGCATCCAGCCACACATCCCCTTGCAGCTCCGTGGTCTTGACCAAGAGGTCGCCAATAGGTTCTCCGGCTACGATGTGCTCATCGAGAACAGAGATGGATGCC
>JAPLFP010000351.1 GCA_026390585.1 Ignavibacteriales bacterium
GTTCCTCCAGACCCATCGCAGCGAATTCGAGAATCGGTGGCGATCGGTCAGGGAATCTGATGCTGCGAACATCTGCTATACATCAGGCACCACCGCCGATCCGAAAGGCATCATCTTAACGCATCGTAACTACACTGCGAACGTCGAACAGGCGTCAGCATTGCTGCCAATTCCGGAGTGGTACACTTCGCTCCTCATACTGCCATGGGACCATTGTTTCGCGCACACGGCCGGCATCTACACGCTGATGAAGAATGGCGCGAGCATGTCATCGGTTCAGATCGGAAAGACCGGATTGGAAACCCTGAAGAACATTCCGGTGAACATCAGAGAGACCAGACCTGCGTTTCTCCTCAGCGTGCCTGCGCTTGCGAAGAACTTTCGCAAGAACATCGAAAAGGGAATCAAGGACAAAGGTCCCACAATCGAGAAGCTCTTCAAGAAGGCTCTGGAGATTGCATATGCTTACAATGGTATTGGATGGAATCGCGGCGAGAAGGCGACTCTTGCAGCGAAACTCCAATACAAGCTCTTCGATTTCCTCATCTTCAGAAGGATCCGACAAAACTTTGGAGGACGACTGGAGTTTTTCATGGGAGGAGGAGCTCTTCTCGACCTCGAGCTCCAGAGGTTCTTCTATGCGATTGGCGTTCCCATGTTCCAGGGATATGGATTAACAGAAGCGGCGCCGGTGATATCGGCAAACCTGCCTGCGCGGCATAAGCTTGGTTCTTCCGGTGCCATCGTACGGGATCTTCTGGTGAAAATCTGCGATGACCAGGGGAGCGAACTTGCGATTGGACAGCAGGGAGAGATCGTGGTGAAAGGTGAAAACGTGATGGCTGGTTACTGGAAGAACGAGAAAGCCACGAATGAGACACTGCGTGACGGGTGGCTCTATACAGGGGACCTCGGATATCTGGATCACGACAATTTTCTCTACGTGCTCGGAAGAGCAAAAAGCCTGCTCATCAGCCATGACGGAGAGAAATACAGCCCTGAAGGAATTGAAGAAGCGTTCGTCGGAAATTCACGCTTCATCGATCAGATCATGCTCTATAACAACCAGTCCACTTACACGGTGGCCCTCATCGTTCCCAACAAGGACAACCTGTTAGGCTACCTCAAGTCCCGCAATCTGACGACGCATACAGAGGAAGGACAGGAAGCGGCGTTGAGACTCCTTGAGTCCGAGATTGGACAGTACAAAAAAGGGGGCGCATATGAGGGAGAGTTCCCGGAGCGGTGGCTTCCTTCAGCTGTTGCTGTTTTGGGGGAAGGGTTCACGGAGCAAAATCATTTCCTGAACAGCACGCTGAAGATGGTCAGAGGCAAGATTACTGAATTCTATCGTGATAGGATCGATTACCTTTTCACAACTCAAGGCAAGGACGTCTGCAATCCACAGAATCGGATGATCATCAAGAGATTAAGCTGATCCTGATGGCAAATTGGCTATGACAGTCTGGGCTCTGTCAATCAAAGGAACATGATCTATGATTGGTCAAGTTGTTTCGCACTATAAGATTCTCGAAAAGCTTGGTGGAGGAGGGATGGGCGTGGTGTACAGAGCGGAGGATACCAAGCTGAAGCGCACGGTTGCCCTCAAGTTTCTTCCTCCTGAGCTCACCCGCGATGAAGAGGCAAAAGAGCGTTTCGTCCACGAAGCTCAGGCTGCCTCATCTCTCGATCACAATAACATTTGCACCGTCCACGAGATCGGTGAAACGGAGGATGGGCAGATGTTCATTGCAATGGCGTGTTATGAAGGGGAGACAATCAAGAAGAAGATCGAGCGCGGCTCTCTGAAGATTGAGGAGGTCACAGACCTTGCTATGCAGATCGCACACGGACTTTCAGAAGCGCACGCACATGGTATCGTCCACCGCGATGTCAAGCCTGCCAACATCTTGATCACGAAGAGCGGCGTGGCGAAGATTGTGGACTTTGGCTTGGCGAAACTGAGCGGTCGAACGCTTCTCACTAAGGCGGGCAGCACTTTGGGGACGGCTGCCTACATGTCGCCGGAGCACGCGAGGGGAGAGCCTGTGGACCATCGATCCGACATCTGGTCGCTCGGCGTGGTGCTCTATGAGATGTTGACAGGGCGAGCCCCCTTCAAAGCTGACTATGAAAATGCTCTGCTATACTCCATCATAAGTAGCGAACCGGCACCAATCACCAGCCTTCGTACAGGTATTCCGATGGAACTTGAGCGCCTCGTCCGCAAAGCGATGGCGAAGAATCCTGGTGAGCGCTATCAGCACATGGATGAAATGTTGGTTGACCTCAGGGCTGTCAGGGTTTCATCTGACCGGGGTGTGCTCGCTCCTCCAGCGTCACGCAAAAAGAGAGGTCAACGAGTTGTGGAAGCGGTGGCGGCAATCGCCGCCATTGTTGTTCTTTTTGGAATTGTCTGGTTGCTCCTGACAAGAAAATCCTCGTCGGAGGGTAATCGAAAGTCCATAGCTGTTCTCCCGTTTCATTCAATTGCGAAGACAGAAGAGGACGAACGCTTTGCCGAAGGGATTCAGGATGATATCCGCATGCAATTGCAGAATCTCAGCGACCTGAAGGTTTTAGGAAGAAGGTCAGTCGAGCATTACAGAGACTCTCAGAAGTCGATTAAAGAAATCGCGCGGGAACTCGGCGCAGCGGTAGTACTCGAGGGGAGCACCCAACGGTGGGGGGACAGCATTCGAGTGACTGCGCAACTCACTGACGGGGAATCGGAGGGTCAAGTATGGGCAGGGCAATACATTCGAACCTATGCCGGAATCTTTGCAATCCAAAGCGAGATTGCACAGAAGATCGCATCTGAGTTGAAGGCCAGACTCACTCCCGAAGAAAAGTCATCCATTGAAACTCAACCGACCAAAAACCTGCCGGCGTATGAGTACTATCAAAAAGGGATGTATTTTTGGAGGATTGCCGCGACCTCCGAAGTAAACCGTCAGGCCGGTGATATGTTTGAAAAAGCTATCTCGCTCGATTCAAATTTCGGCCTCGCATATGCTCGATTAGCACACGTGTACGCTGCCCTCTTTTCTCCTAAGGATGCAGAATACGGACGCAAGTGTGAGGCAGCGCTCGACAAGGCCTATCGACTCCAACCTGATCTTCCACAGATACATCTCGCCCGCGGGGCATATCTCGAGACTGTGAAGAAAGACCTTAAAGGGGCGCTTGTGGAGTTGGAAGCCGCTCGAATACACAATCCGAATGACGTCGACGTTCTCGGTGAAATTGCGAACGTCCAAATGCGTTCTTCGAACAGCGAAGCATCGATCGCAATAGGTCAAAAGATATTCGACCTTGATCCAAAGGACAACGGCGGCCCCTACTGGGCTGGCTGGTCCGCATATGTCCTCGGACGTTTCGATGAGGCTGATCGGTGGGCAGACATCATGATTGCGAACACACCTGGGGATGGACAAGGATATCATCTAAAGATGATGACCGCTCTCCTTGGCCACGGAGATCCGGAGAAGGCTCAAGCCTTGCTCGACGAAGCAACAAGGCTCGTAACGAGAAATCCTGTCTTTGCCCCCATCAATGTTCGATGGAAAATTGCTTTCTATGCGAGAGACTATGAGCGCGCATTAGCCATCTTGGACACCAGCAGGCAAGCCGATAGCGAGTTGCTCCGTGCGTTTACGATTGAAAAGCTAAAAGGTTCGATTACTGCGAGAGTGCATTACGAATTCGCTCGGAAGCTCTTTGAAGGCGTCCTCATCAACGCACCTCAGAATATGCGGGCGCATAGTGGATTGGCTCTTGCGTATTCAGGTCTTGGGGACAAAACGAAAGCACGGCAACAGGTATCCTACGTAGACACTCTTATGGGATCGCGGGAACCGGTTGCAGCCATTGTCTGCTCGATGCTCGGCGAGACTGACAAAGCTCTCATAAACATTGAACGTTCGCTTAAGTGGCCTGATCCGTGCACGGGCGCAATTCTTCGGCTGGATCCCCGATTTGATGCAATCAGGAACGATCCACGATTCCAGAAGCTCGTAGCGACGGCGCGATGAGGAATGACGGGGGTTTGACTCTGGCGAATAGTCCTCTCCGGATTCAAATTCATCGACAGGTGAGGAGCAAATTGCGCGTTGGGAATCGGATACCGCCTTGCAGCCGATGAGTAGCAACAGCATTCTCTCCTGGTTTCATCGTAGTTGAGCCGGATTCGCCGTTCCTGCAAGTCGTCGTGGCACATCGCCGCGATTGCAGTAGGAAGTCTGCGCAAAGAGAGCTATATTGTATGTGCCGCCAACGGCGGCCACCGCGTCCGTGCAATATGCATCGGGGGCGGATCACGAGACTCGCTCTCTGATGTCAAGCAGCTAAGGTATTGTTGGGACGAACCAATCGCGTCACACCCTGTGTGACCGGCGGTTCAGCAGCGTCAGACACTTTGCATCCTACCATCTCCAGCCCTGTCCATCCACCGCAGCGCGTTTCACCTTCATCATCAATCGTTAGGATTTATTCATGCCATTTTCAAAACTCGGTCTTTCAGACCAGCTCGTGCAGGGCATTCTTGCCACGGGCTACACGGCACCAACTGCCATTCAAACGCGCGCAATTCCGCTCGCGGTTGCAGGAAGGGACATCATCGGTTGCGCCCAAACGGGCACGGGGAAAACCGCTGCGTTCGTGCTACCGTTGCTCCATCATCTGACGAAGAGTCCCGGCCACCCCGGTCATCGGCACCCCCGGGCCCTCGTCCTTACTCCGACGAGAGAGCTTGCTCAACAGGGCGAGGATTTCGTCACGACGTACGGTCGTTTCACCACGCTGCAAAGCCTCGCGATATACGGAGGCGTCAATATGGAAAACCAGATCAAGCGCCTGCGACGGGGCGTTGATATTGTCATTGCCACTCCGGGACGTCTTCTGGATCATATCAATCGCAAGACAATTGACCTCTCACGCGTCGAAGTCCTTGTCCTTGACGAGGCCGACCGGATGTTCGACATGGGGTTCATCAACGATGTGCGAACCATCATTGGACGTATTCCTGCAAAACGCCAAACGCTTCTTTTCTCAGCGACCATGTCCAAAGAGATCAAAGCCCTTGTTGCATCAATTCAGCACAATCCTGAGCTCATCGAGGTCGGCGAGCAACAGCGCCCCGTGGAGGCGATCCGCCAGAATTTCTATAGTGTTGAGCAAGACACGAAATTGAGTTTGCTTCTGCACATTCTCCAAACGCAAACCCTCGACAGTGTGCTTGTTTTCTCCCGCACCAAGCACGGTGCAGATAAAATCTCGCGCCGTCTCGAGAAGAGCGGCGTTAAGTCCATTGCGATCCACGCCAACCGCACACAGGCGCAACGCCAGAGAGCGCTTGCAGGATTCAAACAGCGCCAGTACAATGTTCTCGTTGCGACCGACATTGCCGCCCGTGGGATTGACGTTGAGGGAATCTCTCATGTGATTAATTTCGACACGCCTGCGTTCGCGGAAGACTATCTCCATCGGATCGGGCGTACGGGTCGGGCCAGCCTAAGCGGAGACGCTATTACCTTCGTGTCGAGTCAGGAACGAAAATACCTCAAGGGTATCGAGTTTTTTGTCGGCAAGAAGTACGAGTTAAAGCGATATCCGGGTTTTGATCACACGAAGAAGGAGGCTCCGGTCACTGAAGTGAAAGAGGGACACCCGCAAAAGAGGGAACAGCGAGAGCACCACAGAAATGATCGTTCGGGGCAATCCCGTCACCCGCAAGGAAAACGAGACCATAACCAGAGTTCGAGAAGCCAATCCCCGCGGCATGGGCAGAGGCAGGGCGATGCAAAAAGAACGGTCGTATCGCCTTCTGCGAATGCTGTCAAGGAAGCCGATTGGCGCAAACTCATCGAGGAAGGAAAAGGGGAACGGGATGGATTTAGAAAGAAACTGAAGCGCCTCTTTAAGAGAGACTAGAGATTCGGACGAAAAGTCCAGCATGATGTGGCATGGATCGTGTAAGTTATTAATGTTGAAACCAACATCCTCGATTTTTTGAGAGAAATCATGCTCGGGAAACGCTCACCTCAAGGAACACTTTTTACAGTTGAGAATCGTCTTCGCAAGAAAGTAGGTCAAGAGAGCTTCTATGTGTTCCTGGCAGATCATCGTCACGAGTTATTCCGTGATGAGGACTTCGCGATGCTGTATTGCTCAGACAATGGACGCACGAGTGTTCCTCCGAGTCTCTTAGGGACAGCATTGCTGCTTCAAGCCTTCGATCGTGCCTCGGATCAGGAAGCAACTGAGCGAGCACAGTTTGATCAACGCTGGCAGCTGGCGCTTGGAATCAGTGATGATGAGGTGCCCTTCGCCAAGAGCACGCTGTGCCTATTTCGCAACCAACTCATTGTTCACAAAGAAGCGAAGTTAATCTTCCACAAAGGCATTGAGTATCTTCGGAAGCAGGGATTTGTGAAACGGCACAAAATCCGGCTTGCTTTGGACACCACGCCGATCTTCGGCAAAGGAGCGGTCGAAGACACATTCAATATGCTCGCCGAAGGACTCCGCCAGTTGCTGCGGGTGTTGGCTGATCTTGCTTCGCAGAAGCCAGAGGAGTTTGCACGTCTCCACGACTTCGGTCGATACGCCCAGCCCAGTTTCAAGGGCACGTGGTCAATCAACTGGGACAATGAGAAAGAGCGTCAAACTGTCTTAGACAGCTTGGTTGCCGATTGCGGGCGCATACTGAGCATCGCATCTTCGACTCTCAACGAGTATCCTGCAGCGAGTCAGCAAGCCAACCAAATCCTCGAAGCCTCCGAGTTGCTCAGCAAGCTCTTGGCACAAGATGTTCGCCGTACTGATTCAGAAAAGGCCGAAATCATTAACGGTGTTGCCAAGGATCGCATCATCTCAGTGCACGATCCCGAGATGCGCCACGGGCACAAGAACGCCACACAACGCTTTGATGGCTACAAGGCATCACTGTCTGTGGAGACGGAGAGCCAAGTGATTGCCGATGTTGACGTACTGCCCGCCAATGCGCACGATAACACGAACGCTCCTATACTTGTGGCTGAGTCAGCAAAGAACCTTGATGCACCAGTCGAAGGTGTTCTGGGCGACGGTGCCTATGGAAGCGTTGAAGCGCGCCTTGATGCGCAAGCTGAAGGCTACACCCTCACAGCACCCGTTGGGCAGTTGCCACAGAATGGCCGGTTGACCAAAGATGAGTTCAAGATCGATCTTGAGAACGAGACCGTCACCTGTCCGGCTGGCCAAATTTGTTCGACGTGGTATGAGCAACGCACCAAGACTAAGCGAGGCACCACCTTCAAGAACAAATGCTTCATGTTCTCGGTTGCACAGTGTGGCAGTTGTCCGTTGCGTTCCGGGTGTGTTCGACCAGATGCATCGCGGCGAACGATCTCAGTGCATGAGCATGAAGAGCTCTTACAACAGGCGAAAGCGTTTCAAAGAACAGACGAGTATCGAACCATCTATCGGCAACGCGTGGTGGCCGAACATCGCATTGCTCGGCTCATACGTCTGGGTGTGCGCAAGGCTCGATACTTTGGATCAACGAAAGTGCTCTTTCAATTGGCAATGGCGGCAGCAGTGGCGAACCTCACCCTGTTCGCCGGTTCTCACCTCTTTGGTGCTTCTTTCGTGCTGTTTATCCTACTCATGAGCATAAGAGCAGTCAGTAGTCTCACGAGGATGACTTATAGGCGATTCGTTGCCGCTTGAGCAATAGGGCATCATCCTTAATTGCAGTCGCCCCAAAACATGGGGGTTGTCGTCCGAATCTCTAGAACCGATCTCAAAAACACTCTGGGAAAGAAAATAGTCTCACGCAGAGTCGCAAGAAAAATGATGTCTTTTAGTTGCTCTGCGTCTTTGCGGCTTTGCGTGACATTTTTGAGATGGCTGCTCGCCGGTCCCGACTGCCGCATCTAGCTGTAAAACAAGGGGCGTTCACCTGAACGCCCTTTTGTTTTTCCGAATACATCCGACATCTTATCGAGCTTTTTCAGCAAGCTGAACACGACTCCAAATGCTGAAATTTACGGTTGCAGCTGAACCTCCGGGTCTCTGTCCACCCCGGCCCATTCCGCCCTGCATTCTTCCGCCACCCGCACCAGGCCGGCCACCCTCCGTGCCTTCACCTCGACCTTCGCCGCCCGGCCCACCCTGTGCCATCCTTGCAGCGGTGTTCGATTCTATTCCAAGGCCGATTTTTGCGCCTGAGTGCGTTTCCACCGCATAGGGATGTTGCGAAGAATATTGGAGAGGTATCTTCAGTTTGTAGAGGAAGCGCTCAGGAGTTGCAGTCATGTGCATTTCCAGCCCTTGTCCTTGAAGCCTAGAAACGCGTATCCGGTCGTTCTCACCGGGACCGAGATACTCGAACTCGTTGAGTGACTGGCGTTCCATTTCTTCGAGTCTGTCTCCCCTTTGCTCAGGATCCTGATCCGGCTGCTGTTGCCCCATCTCGGGTCGCCCCATACCTGTCCCGCCGATGGGGAACCGTATTCCTATCGTCTTCTTGTCCCCACCATTCGGATCAAACCAGATCGTCATCCCTCGAAACATGATCTGACGTCCAAGATTTGCCTTCGATGAAATCAGGCAAAGATAGAGGAACTCACCGTCGTTCGCCACGCCATACCGGATGCCGTCCTTCTCGACGAACACCGTCGAGTCAGCCCAATCCGCGAGACTTCCATCCATCCGAACGGGATTCTCACTCCACTTGCTTGCGAGTTGTTGCATTGGGCTGCATCCGTCGATCGACAAGATCAGCAGTGCAATGAAAGCTGTGATGATTGAAAAGTGCAGAAGGTGTTTCGTTCCCGACATTCTTTGTGCTCCCTTCGGTTGATAACTCAAATCACTGACTTCATAATTAGACAGCTTTCACGCCAGTTTCTTGCAAGCGAGAGTCTTTGCCAAGGGATTAGACGCAGCAATATTTGAGAAGTTGTTGATGATAGGAGCAACTCGCTTGAGGGCCAATGGTTGACAGACCTCTTTGGGTCCGAGAGGCCCATTCCTGCTTTAAAACCAAACATTAACTCTTATTAATAGAGCTTTTTTCATTTCAACCTCGTTAGTACTTATGTGTCTAATGGCATGAATTCTCTTCCGATTTGGCGGGGATGAGTCAAAGGGTGTGTGAAGACCATGAACAATGTCACGAGTTTTTCCAAGAATCATAATCTCGCAATCATTTGCTTCTCCGCGTCGTTCGGCGGGCTTGAACTCACGACACTCCAACTGGCGATTGAGTTCAAGAAACGAAATGCCGAGTGCACACTCATCGTGCCTGCAGCGACTCCAATGGCTATTCAGGCTGATAAGTACGGCCTTCGTGTGGAATTCTTCAAACCGAAGATGAAATACGGGGATTTCCTGGCGTCGCTGCGACTCGCCCGCCTCATGAGATCCCGCGGAATTGACATAGCCATCGTCATGCAATCCAAAGATATCAATGTTGTTGCGGCTTCAAAGTTGTTTCACCCCTGGACAAAACTTGTCTTCTACCAACAAATGCAATCCCAGATCAACAAGCGTGATGTCCTTCACACTTGGATGTACTCCAAGTTGTCGCTCTGGATCTCGCTCACAAATCGGATGAAACAGGAAGTTCTGCAAAACACGAAGGTGCCTGAGGAGCTCATTCGCGTGGTCCCGCTTGGAAGAGACACGCGCGTCTTTGATCCAAAGCTGTATAGCCAACGGCGGGCGCGAAAGCGGTACAATCTTCCTGTGGGCCAACCGATTGTTGGAGTGTTGGGTCGGTTGGATCCGCAAAAAGGGCAGGAAGAATTCCTGCGATCACTGCCGTCGGTCCTGGAACGCCGGTCGGATGTTTGCTATGTGATTGCAGGGGACGAAACGCAGGGAGAAGAAGGGTATCGGGATTATCTGGTTGATTTGACGGAGAAACTTGGCGTCGCTGAACATGTCAGGTTTCTTCCGTTCACCGAAAATGTTGCCGAATTCCTCGCGGCGATCGATGTGTTTGTGCTCCCTTCCTACAGCGAAACGTTTGGCCTCCTCCTCATCGAAGCGATGGCGATGCAGAAGCCCGTTGTTGCCACCAGTGCCGGAGGAGTTCCGGAGATCGTTGAAAACGGGTGGGATGGAATCCTCGTTCCGCCGCGGGACGAAAGAGCGCTCGCGACTGCAATTGCCCTGCTCTTGAAGAACTCGTCTCTGAGGATCTCTCTCTCACGACATGCACGTGAAGACGCCCAGAAACGATTTGATGCAACACATTGTGTAGATCAACTCGTTCTCTCGCTGGACTCTCTCTGAATTTGGATCGACTGCACACTGAAGTTGCAGCAGAGGTCTGGCGCCCGCTCGCCAAAGGTTCAACCCCATTCTCGAGACTGGACAACCCTTGAAGGATCAATCTCCCCTCAAGGTTTTGTATTTTTGTGGTGACGCATGCCTCGTGCTGTTTTCTCCATTCGGTCACCTCTTTTTGTTGCCTTTCAACCTCTTCTGACGTAGCTTTATTCAGAATACCACCCACCAACACCGGACACGAAACAGCAGAAAGGAAGGAATACTCTATGGCGATTGTTCTCCAGGGATCAGGTCTCACCATCGAACAGCTCGTCCGAATCGCTCGATTCAGTGAAACCGTCGAACTACATCCGAAGGCACTTGAACGGATCAAGACTTGCCGCGCGATGCTCGAACGGAAGCTCCAGGCTCGCGAAATCATGTACGGAACAAACACGGGGATCGGAGAGTTTTCCGAAATAGTTCTGAATGATGACCAGGTGAAGCAGTTTCAGAGATTCCTTATTTACAATCATGCGGCCGGTATTGGCGATCCCGCTCCGATCGAATATGTGCGTGGGGCAATGGCAGGCAGAATTAATGTCCATGCGCGAGGCCGATCCGGATGCCGGCCGGAGATAACGCAAACATTGGTCGCAATGCTAAATAAGGGAGTAACTCCTGTTGTGTGCCAGAAAGGTTCCGTCGGCGCGTGCGGAGACCTGGCGCCAATGTCTCAGATTGCACTGCTGATGATGGGTGAGGGAGAGGCGTACTACAGCGGCGAACGATTGCCAGGAAATGTTGCTCTTGAGAGAGCCGGCATACCCGTTCCGGGTCTGCTTGCCCGCGATGGTTTGGCAACCATCAACGGTTCAAATCTTCTGACAGCCATGAGCGCAATCCATCTTTATGACATGAACCGCTGGTTGAAACAGGCAGAGATTGCTTGCTCGATGTCGTTGGAGGCACTGTTCGCAAACATGAAGCCGTATGATGTGAGGCTCCATGAGCTTCGCGGCTTCCCGGGTGCGGTCCGCAGTGCCAATGCAATCATGAGATGCATAAAGGGGAGCGATCTGCTTTCGGGGAAAATAAAAACGAAAGTGCAGGATGCATACTCCATGCGTTCCTCTCCACAGGTTATCGGGGCGGCACACGACGCACTTGCGCACGCCAGGCGTCAGGTTGAGATTGAGCTCAATGCCGTCGCGGACAACCCGATCTTTTTGCCGGAACAGAATCTGACGTTGACGGGAGCGAATTTCCAGGGGAGCCCGATCTCTCTTCCGATGGATATGGCTGGTGCAGCGGTGACGATGGTGAGTGTGCTCTCTGAACGGCGCCTCAACAGGCTCCTGAATCCTGCGCTGAGTGTCGGGTTGCCAGCATTTCTCACAAAAGGCGCCGGCATGTTCTCTGGCTATATGCTGAGCCAGTATACGGCCGATACGTTGATTGTGGAGCAACGCATGCTTTCTGCTCCAGCGTCCATTGCCTCGATTCCTGCGGCGGCAGATCAGGAAGATTTCGTTTCCATGGGAATGAACACCGCCATCAAGAACGGTCAGATACTTGACAACGCGTTTGGGATCCTCGGCATCGAATTTATCGCAGCGGCACAGGCACTCGACTTCCGTGAATTCACTCCGGGAGTTGGCGTGCGCAAGGCGCGGGAAATCGTGCGCAGACATGTCGCGCATCTGGATGAAGATCGCCCGCTCTATCCGGATCATACAAAAATGAAAGAGGTCGTGAAGTCGTGCGAGATTCTCGAAGAGGTTGAGAAGGAGGTTGGATCTCTCGAGTAGCTCCTCAACAGGATGTGGAGGGGAGACTATTGCTCTTCGCCATCCGATGAATCGGACGGCTGGATTTTCACAAAAACCCGAAGGGTTTGGCAGTTGAACAGGCGTCGACTTTCAGTCGATGCCAGACTCTCCAGTAACCATCGGTGAGAACATGACGTCACGAGAAAGAGTGCTCACTGCATTAAGTCATCGCGAGCCTGACCGCGTACCGATCGACTGCTCCGGTCATCGGTCTTCCGGCATCTCTGCCCTCCTCTATCCGAAACTGCGTCAATATTTGGGATTGCCTTCCCGGCCTGTCCGCGTCTACGACATCGTTCAGCAATTGGCGGTCCTCGATGATGATGTATTGGAGTACTTCGGCATTGACACCATCGAGTTGGGGCGCAGCTTCGCGCTGCGAGAGGAAGATTGGGCTCCCTGGGTTCTTCCGGATGGGACTCTCTGTGAAGTGCCGGTGTGGTCGATCCCGGAACGGGAACAAAAGCGATGGGTGATTCGATCCAGCACTGGACGAGTGATCGCCCAAATGCCCGATGGCGCCCTCTATTTTGAACAGACCTACTACCCATTTTTCGAGAAGGCCAATCTTAAGGAGATTCCACAAGCTCAGGCCGAGAGCATGTGGACAGCAATCGCCTCACCACCGGGACCGCTGGTCCAGGGCCAAGGAGGAGATGATGTTTATCGTGAGGGCGCGAGGCGACTTCGCGAGAAAACAACGCGGGCAATTCTCGGCCTGTTTGGCGGGAATCTTCTGGAGATGGGGCAGTTTTTGTACCGAAATGACGGCTTTCTTCTCCTGCTGGCCGAAGATCCCGATCAAGCTCACGCATTTCTCGATCGCATTGTTGAGGCCCATCTGAAGAATCTCGAGCACTTCCTTGGTATCGTAGGGCCTTTCATTGACATCATTGTGTTCGGGGATGACCTTGGCATGCAGAGTGGTCCACAGATTTCCCCAGCAATGTATCGTGAATTCTTCAAGCCGCGGCATAAGCTCATGTGGACTCGGGCGAAGCAGCTTGCAAACGTCAAGGTTATGCTGCACTGCTGTGGAGGAGTAAGGGAACTCCTTCCCGATTTGATCGACGCAGGGCTGGATGCCATCAATCCTGTGCAAATAAGCTGCAGCGGTATGGATGTCACCACACTGAAGAAGGAGTTTGGAAGTGAGATGGTCTTCTGGGGCGGCGGATGCGACACTCAGCGAATCTTGCCGCAGGGTACCCCCGAGGAAATCCAGCGGCACGTGCGCCATCAGGTTGGCGTTCTCAAACGCGGCGGCGGGTTTGTTTTTCAACAGGTCCACAATGTCCTCGCCGATGTCCCGCCAGAGAGCCTCATCGCGATGTTTGAAGCAGTGAATTCTTGAAGAAGGTCACCTCCTTCTACTTCCGATCGATGCTAAGGTGACCTTCAACCAAGAGAACCTCCGCGCTATCTTGGTCTCGAAACGAAAATCGGTTCTCTTGCCTTTCAATCGAATCTGCTGTAGCTTCGTCATATCTCTCTCCGCACTGCTCATCTGAGCACCGTGAAAGTCTCTTGTTTCGGTCAGCGAATGAGTTCTCCACACAGAAGGAGCACAACCATGCAGCGTAACATCCCCGTCCTCACCGTCTGCGAGAAAACCCTGGCTCAGGCTTACGAAAAAGCTTTGATTCAGCTCTACATGAACGGAGTCCGGTTCAAAACGCAATATGACAAACCGGATGACCCCCTCAGCCTTGACTCCACTATGGATATCACTATTCTTGAGCCCTTCTCGGATCCGATGATACAC
>JAPLFP010000058.1 GCA_026390585.1 Ignavibacteriales bacterium
GTTGCTGCGTCGCTGCAGAATGATGCAAAGAGGACATTAGAGCTGGTGGCCGAACTCCGCCCGAAGATCGGTGGAGACAAAGAACTGCGATTGACGCTTGGCGACTTTGAAGCGTTCGCGCATCTTGGCAACTACTACGCCGCAAAAATTCTGGCCGCAGTAGATCTTGCTCTCTTCGATTTCGGGAATGCACCCCAGAGAAAAGATTCGGCCATTGCTCATCTGAAAGCTGCGTGCGAACACTGGAAACAATATGCCTCCGTCGCCTCAGCCCAATACAAACCTGCGCTGTATGGACGCGTTGGTCGGGTCGATCTGAATGCATTGACGGCAAAGACCGAAGATGATATCCGAATCGCTCTGGAATGGAAACCGAACTCACTCACCGCTGACGGTCTCTTTCGATAAGTCTGTCGAGGGAACAACGTCACGAGAAAGTTGATGATATGACACAAGCACTACAAATCGGGCTGTCTCTACTCTCCTTCTTGATTTGTTTTCCACTATGGACTGTCCAGACACCGTCCGCACGAATCGGTGACGGGAACGCAATCGTGAGTGATTGGGTCCATCCGGGTCGGGATGGAAAGTTGGTGTACAGTTCAACTCCCAGTGGAGACAAGATTATCGATTTCTCTTATGCGGGGTACATGGGGGGTGGGGTCGCTTTGCCAGACGTGCCGGTCATGAAGACAGTCAAGCCATCAGGTGGCACCGATGACACCGAGCTCATTCAGAAGGCGATTGATGAGGTGGCTGCATTGCCGCGCATCAATGGTTTCCGCGGCGCGGTGCTCCTTGCTCCCGGCACGTTCACCTGCTCGAAGACTCTGACTCTTTCCGCAAGCGGTGTCGTGTTGCGTGGCAGTGGTAGCGGTGCCGGTGGGACGACAATCAAAATGGTGGGGGAGAAACACTGTGCCATCGTCATAGGCGCGACAGCAAGAGCGCAGAGGAGTACTCAAGAAAAATCCCTCCAGACAAACATCACAGATGCCTACGTCCCAAGCGGAGCTCAATCATTCACGGTCGCAGAAAGCGAGGGGTTTGCCGTAGGCGATACGATCGTCATCCATAGACCGACAACTGCTGCGTGGTTGAAGCTCATGCAGATGGACAATCTGAAACGAGACGGAGAGCGCCAGACATTTATCGCCACGACAAGATCCGGCCAGACGGAGAGGAGAATCAAAGCAATTGACGGGAATAGAATAACCGTCGACGTCCCGTTATCTGATTCCTACGATGCGAAGTACTTGAATCCTCCAGGTACGATCGTGACGAAGAGCAATCTCTCCGCCCCGGTATCGCAAATAGGGATTGAGAAAATCCATATTCAATGTCCCCCACTCGAAATCAAGTATACCGATGCTCCCTATTCCGCAATTCGTGTTGGCGGAGATGACTGTTGGGTGAACGATGTGTATTGCGAAGAGACAATGAACACAACGGAAGTGAGCGGCAACAGAGTGACGATGCAGCAGATTGTCGTCAAACACACGTATCCAAATTTAGGAGCCTCCAAGCCTTCAGATTTCAGCATTCAAGGTTGTCAAATATTGATTGATCGATGCAAAGCATCCGGTGGCAACACGTATTTTGTGTGGACGGGCAGTCTTGTGTCGGGGCCGAATGTTGTGCTCAACAGCTCTTTTAGCGGCTACGGCAGCCGGCTTCAACCGCACCAACGCTGGGCTACGGGATTGTTGTTTGACAACTGCAGAGTACCTGATGGCGGAATCGATTTCCTGAACCGCGGAGTCGCAGGCTCAGGACACGGTTGGACGATGGGGTGGGGCGTTGCATGGAACTGCCTGGCGAAGACGTACGTCATTCAGCAGCCTCCCGGTTCGTATAACTGGGCGATCGGTTGCGTGGGAGAACGTCAGCAAACGGCGCGGTTGTTTGATACAAGTCCAATCTTGCCCGAAGGTACATTTGACGCCTTCGGCAACAATGTCGCTCCACAGAGTCTGTACCTGGCGCAGCTGGAAGAACGACTCGGCCCACAAGCGTCAAAGAACGTTGGATACACCTCAAACACCAAAGGCCTGCTAGAAGACAAGACGCTCGCAAAGCTTCCTGATTTGAGACATGACGAAGATCCGGAGCTGGGCAAAGATGTGGCGATGTATCGGCCTGTGAACGCAAGTGGGATTCGGGGTACAACGCGGGAATTTGGAGCTGAAAAAGCTCTAGATGGAAATCCGAACACGTACTGGGCTACTGACAACGGAACCACCCCGGCTACGTTTGAAGTCGACATGGAAGGTCCCGTTGTCGTTGGTGCTGCCGAAATCTGTGAAGCGGCCGGTTTTGAAGGACGAGTGCTGGAATATAGGATTGAAGGGCAGGTTGACAGCGATTGGAAGCTCCTTTCACAAGGAACAACCGTTGGCAAGCGAAAGCTCGATCGTTTCCCAAAAGAAACAGTCTGGAAAGTCCGACTTACAATTATGAAAATGAAAGAGTACTCGGCCGTCCAGAAGTTCAGTCTGTATATGAAGTAGGTTATGGGCGAAGTTTCGAAATGTGTTCAGGGTGGAGCAAACGCACGGTTGTCCACGCAGTGAAGGGTTCATGGTAATGATTCGCACATTTGTTCTGGTGATGCTGCTGGCAAGTCCGCTGGCTTTGTATTCTCAAACAGTTCTTGAGGCGGATGGTCCGGGCAACACATATGAATTGATTTCCAGCGTTCTGGCGCCGGGCGGTGACGCAGTCGAAAATCCTGAATGCGTCCATCCTCAGTTCGGAAGGCATATTGCAGAGGTCTGGGACTCCGTGTTGAATCGATACGTGTTTGAATTCTATTCTCATGTGACGCCTGATAATGATCGCTGTATCAACTTCGACAGACAGCGAATAGAGATCAAGACGTATGAATCATCGCCGGACAATCTGAAGGGTGTGGTCGGTGAGACTGTTACATACAAATGGAAATTCAAGATCGCTATCGGATATCAACCTTCAAGCAGCTTTACGCATTTGCATCAGATAAAACCAGTGGGCGGAGATGATGGAAATCCCCTATTCACGTTGACGCCAAGAAAGGGGAGTCCCAACAAGATGGAGCTCATTCATGATAACACGACGAAAGTTGCCATCGTGAATTTGTCTCTCTTCGAAGGAGTGTGGGTTGAGTGTACAGAGACCATAAAGATCGGAGCGTCGGGAACCTATTCGATGCTCATAAAACGAGTCAGCGACGGAACAGTCATTCTCTCCTACAGTAATGCGAATATTATGACGATCCGTCCTGACAACGGTTTCATCCGGCCCAAATGGGGAATCTATCGCAGCTTGACCAGTCCATCAGATTTGCGTGACGAAGCGGTTCGGTTTGCGGGATTCAGCATTCAGGAAACTGTCACGGGAGTTGACGGATCCCAGTGTGCGGTACCGGCTGACATGTTGCTCCACCAGAACTACCCCAACCCGTTTAATCCCGTCACCACCATAGCTTTCACTATTCCAAAATCTTCGCTGGTGACACTAAAAGTCTGTTCCACCCTTGGACAGGAAGTGGCAACGCTGGCTCAGGGTCAGATGCATCCCGGGGACTATTCCGTCCGGTTCGATGGATCGGCCTTTTCAAGCGGCATTTACTTCTATCAACTGAACACGGAGTATTCCACATCGGTAAAGAAAATGGCCCTGATCAAATAGACTCCCGAGACTGAAAAGATCGTCAATGAAACAAATATACGAAGGAAGAGAAAACCATGAACCAAACCCGTCGTGATTTTTTGCTCAAATCAGCTCTTCTGGGGGTTGGTGGAGCGGCAACGCTGACTCCGTTCGGTCAGTCTCTTGCACACAGGATCACTGAGCTGGGAGCTCTTTCCCCGCGACGAAAGAACGTTTTGTTCCTGGCGATCGACGACCTGCGTCCGGAACTCGGCTGCTACGGTCACCCCATGGTCAAATCTCCGAATATCGACAAGCTTGCCAAAACCGGCGTCTTGTTTGAACGAACGTATTGCCAACAAGCAGTCTGCGGCCCCACGCGTGCAAGCCTCCTCACAGGCCGGAGACCCGACACAACCAAGGTGTACGATTTAAAGACACACATTCGCACGACGATGCCCGATGTTGTAACGCTTCCGCAACATTTCAAGAATAACGGGTACTTCTCGGAAGGGATGGGGAAGATCTTTCACGTCGGTCTGGAAGATCCGGCATCGTACAGCGTGCCTCACCGCTACGGTAAACCCGGAAACTATGTGCTCGAGGAAAATCTGCGGCTTCTCAAAGAGGGAGGGAAGGTTACAGATGATTCGGGCGCCGCTGCAGAATCGACCGGTAACACACGTATGCGCGCTCACGCAACGGAATGTGCCGACGTACCCGATGAAGCATACAACGATGGCGATCTTGCACGCATGGCGATTGAGTCGCTGAACCGGCTCGCTCCGAAAGCTACGGCGGCTCAGGAGAACGAGCGTCAACCGTTCTTTCTCAGCGTCGGTTTCCGCAAGCCCCATCTACCGTTCTGTGCGCCCAAAAAGTATTGGGACCTCTACGACCGAGCGAAGATTCCTCTGCCATATCCGGACAAGCCGAAGAACGCGCCTGACATCGCGTTCACGACGTGGGGTGAACTGAGATCGTATTCCGACATCCCGGATGTTGGACCGTGTGACGCAGCAATAACGAGAGAGCTGATTCACGGATATTATGCATGCGTAAGCTATGTCGATGCGCAAGTCGGAAAACTCTTAGCAGAGCTTGATCGACTGAATCTTCGAAAAGATACGATTGTGATCATCTGGGGAGACCACGGATGGAAGTTGGGGGAATACTCGCAATGGAGCAAACATACGAACTTCGAACTGGACACACACGTGCCGATGATCATTTCAGATCCCGACTATCCGCAAGGAATCAGAGTGAATGCCCTCACAGAATTCGTGGATATTTATCCTACCCTCTCTGAATTGTGCGGCCTTACGTTGCCTGAAGGACTGGAAGGCACAAGCATGGTACCCCTCCTTGACAATCCCCGGAAAGCATGGAAGAAGGCAGCATTCAGTCAATACCCGCGTCCAAAGAACATTATGGGCTACTCCATGTGCACAGAGCAGTATCGATATACCGAGTGGCAGGATCAGGAGACCCATGAAGCGAAGTACAAGGAATTGTACGACCTGAAGAATGATCCGCTCTGCAAAGAGAGCATCGTCTTCAAACCGGAGAACAAGGAACTGGTCCAGAAGCTGCATGAAATGATGAAAGCCGGCTGGAAGAAAGCAAAACCGTAGAAGCAGGGCATGAACGAGGCATGTCTGGCAGCGAAACTTTTTCTCTGCGCCAAGCGGTCGACACCTCAACACGGAGTAGATGAACAATGAGTCAGACCAGACGAGATTTTTTGCTGAACTCGGCAGCAGTTGGTTTAGGTGGAATGATCGGGTTATCTCCACTTCAGAAAGGATTTGGCAGCCCATTCTTTGGCCTTTCCTCTCTCACTGCAAGAAGGAAGAACGTCCTCTTCATTGCCCTCGATGATTTGAGACCGGAGCTCGGTTGCTACGGTCACCCGATGGTACAATCTCCGTATATCGATGCCCTCGCAAAGAAAGGGATTCTTTTTGAGCGAACGTACTGTCAGCAGGCAGTCTGCGGACCATCGCGGGCAAGTCTCTTGACCGGCCGCCGACCCGACACAACCAGGATCTATGATCTCAAGACGCACATTCGCACCACAATGCCCGATGTGGTGACGCTGCAGCAGCACTTTAAGAACAACGGATACTTCTCCGAAGGCATTGGAAAACTCTTCCACATCCAACTGGAAGATGAAGCCTCTTATAGCGTCCCACATCGTTATGGAACCGGAAGTCTCTATGCTCTGGAAGAAAACAAGAAGCTGCTGGAGGGTGGAGGAAAAGAATTTCCGAATGAGGGTAACAATGCAGAGCGTATCGGACCAGTGATCAGGTACTCGAATGCAACGGAGTGCGCGGATGTCCCCGATGACGTGTATGTCGACGGGACTGTTGCCACCATGGCAATCGCATCTCTGAGGAGACTGGCTCCAAAGGCCAAAGCGGAAAAAGAAAAGCAGCCGTTCTTCCTTGGGGTCGGTTTTGTAAAACCACATCTGCCATTTTGTGCCCCGAAGAAATACTGGGACCTCTACGACAGAAAAAAAATCCAGATGCCGTATCCTCACAAGCCAAAGAATGCGCCAGACATTGCATTTACAAATTGGCCGGAGCTTCGCAACTACTCGGATATTCCGGATGTCGGTCCATGTGATGAAGCACGAACACGACAACTCATCCACGGTTATTATGCTTGTGTGAGTTTTGTCGATGCACAGGTTGGAAAGGTTCTCGCTGAACTGGATCGATTGGATCTGCGAAAAGACACCATCATCGTTCTCTGGGGGGACAACGGGTGGAAGCTTGGCGAGTACTCAATGTGGAGCAAACACACCAATTTCGAGCTGGATACACACATCCCGATGATCGTATCAGACCCCGATCTTCCGAAGGGGATAAGGACAAATGCACTGACGGAGCTCGTGGATATTTTCCCTGCCCTTTGTGAACTCTGCGGTTTGCCGCTCCCGGACGGTCTAGAAGGTACAAGCTTTGTTCCGCTCATGAACAAAGCGGCACAGCCATGGAAGAAAGCTGCCTTCAGCCAATATCCGCGCCCTCAAAATATCATGGGCTATTCCATTCGAACCGATCAATATCGCTACACGGAGTGGCAGGATAGGAAAACGGGGGAAGTGAAAGAAAAGGAACTGTATGATTTGAAAAATGATCCGCTCTGCAAGGAAAGCATCGTCTTCAAGCCGGAGAACAAGGAGCTGGTTGGGAAACTCCACGAAATGATGAAGGCGGGCTGGATAAAAGCGAAACCATAACGTGATGTGCTGGCAGAGAACATGACGAGAGAAACAACTATGGAAGGCAACAAGAGAGTGACGATAACTGACGTGAGAACGCATGTGAGACAAACGGCGACACGCCGTCTTTGTTCACTTCCATTCGTATTGACTGTGTTTTGCACTATCCTGCTGTGGATCTCGGTCTTTGCTCTGCCTGCTTTGGCATCGCTGACCGGCAGCAAAGTCACAGGCAATGAGATCAAGGTCTCAAATCTTCAAGAGCTGAACTCGGCACTATCATCATCCAAGCCCGGAGATGTCATTATCATGAAGAATGGAGCTTGGCATGACGCTGTCATTGACTTCACTGCCAATGCAACTTCATCGGCTTCCGTCACCCTACGAGCAGAAACACCAGGGGAGGTGATCCTCGATGGGAATTCGAAGCTGACATTCTCGAGGCCGAATCTTG
>JAPLFP010000266.1 GCA_026390585.1 Ignavibacteriales bacterium
GCATCGGTACATCGGCAGGAGGCGCCCGCGCAAAAGCCCTGATCGCATGGAATCCTTCGACTGGTGAAGTCCGATCAGGTCAAGTGCCCGTTCCGCTTGGATTCGAGCCCTGGATCCTGAAATTCGATGGCGTGCAGGATCAAATGCTCGGAGACCCTAAAGGCTACGGCCGCATTGAATATGCATATCACCGCATGGCTGTAGAATGTGGCATCGAGATGATGTCGTGTCGATTGCTTGAAGAGGGGGGGCGTGCTCACTTCATGACAAGGCGGTTTGACCGCGGCCCCAATAACGAGAAGCGCCATATGCTTTCCCTCTGCGGCCTTGCCCACTTTGATTTTAACGCTGCAGGCGCATACAGCTATGAGCAGGCCTTCTCTGCAATTCTGCGCTTGAATCTTGGCCATCCTGCCCTTCAAGAACTCTATCGCCGCATGGTTTTCAATGTGGTCGCGCGTAACCAGGACGATCACACGCGCAATATCGCATTCCTGATGGATCAGCGCGGCAAGTGGCAGCTGGCCCCGGCATTCGACGTGATATGGGCCTTCAATCCCGATGGCCGTTGGACAAACGTCCATCAAATGCGGATCAATGGCAAGCAGGACGGCTTCGTCCACGATGACCTTTTATCGGTCGGCATTGCTTTTGGCATCCAGACTGCCAAGGAAATCGTCGAACAGGTAGTGGAAACTGTCGCCCGCTGGCCGGCGTTCGCCGCCGAAGCGGGTGTCTCACCCGAGATGCAGCAGGCGGTCGGATCTTCGCATCGTCTTTCACTTGCTTCCGGATAGAAGTCCGAATTTCTTCCGCGACGGAAGACGGGATTATCGTGAACCGTGAAGAGTGAATCGTGAAGAGTGAAGAGTAAACCGTGAATCGATGTTTCGTCCGGGAATAGGTTGACAGGTATTACTTACCTAACAACAGGAGCCGGGCGATGGAAAAGGTTCTACGTCGTTTTAGTACAGCATTCAAGCAAGCAGTAGTTGCAGATGTGAGATCGGGACAGTATACTGTGCTCGAAGCCTCTCGGATCCACGAGATACATTTTGCAATCATCTATCGTTGGATGAAGCACTATGGTGGACCGGGTTCCCAGACACGGATCGTGAGGATCGAGATGCCCGATGAACGTAACCGCATCCTAAAGCTGGAACAAGAGAAACAGGCGTTGGAGAAGGCGCTTGCTCAAGCCCAACTGAAGATCATGACGTTGGAGGCCACGCTTGAGGTGTTGGAGGAGCGCACAGGCCAACGAATAAAAAAAAAGACCGACACGCCGTTATCGAACGACTCCGGAAACGATCGGCCAACGTAAGCCGGGTCTGTAAGATGCTTCGCATCTCCCGGCAAGCTGTGTATCAGTACGCCGGACGCCAGCACAAGCAGCGGGTGGATGAAGAGAAGATCATCCAACAGGTGCACTTGATTCGGCAGCAGATGCCACGCGTTGGGACCCGGAAGCTCTACAACCGCCTGCAGCCGATGCTGGAGCCGCTGGGCATTGGCCGTGATAGTTTGTTCGAGATACTCAGACGGCACTGGCTGTTAGTGAAACCTCGGAAGCGGTTTAAGCCAACAACCAATAGTCGTCACGCACTGCCAGTGCGACCGAACCTACTGAAGCTGACCACGCCCGATGGCCCTGGTCGGGTTCTCGTGGCCGATCAAACGTATCTGCGCTTGAAGCATGGCTTCTGCTATCTGTCGCTCGTCAGTGACCTCTACAGCCGCAAGATCCTTGGCGTGGACGTCAGTCTGACACTGGAAACGTCTGGACCCTTGCGAGCGCTCACGATGGCGCTCAAGGGTATTACACACCACGATTGGTTTATCCATCACTCGGATCGCGGAGTGCAATACTGCAGCAACGAGTACAGAACGTTCTTAGAATCTCACCGCGGCCAGAGTAGTATGTCAGCTCCTGGATGTCCGTACGAGAATGCTGTAGCGGAGCGCATTAACGGCATTCTCAAATCAGAGTTCTACTTGGACAGAACCTTCATCTCGATCGTCCAAGCGAAAGAAGCTGTCCTGGAAGCAGTGACAATCTACAACACCGAGCGTCCACACTTGAGTCTCGGAATGTTGACACCTGAGATGCGCTATGCAGCGTGATTACCTAATCAACTCTGTCAACTTCTGGCCGGACGAGACACGACAACTGTCTACTGTTCACTGTTTACAGTCTGCCTTCTGACTTCTGTCTCCTGCCTTCTGACTTCTGTATTCTGACTCCTGGCTTCTGACTCCTGACTTCACTGTTCACTATTTCCTCTTCACTGTTTTCTGCCTCCTGATTTCTCTCAAGACCCATCCTTGAAAATCCGGTTGACATCACCGATAATTCAAGGTAACTTCAGACGTGCTCAATAGACCAGAAGAAATCGAGACCCTCAGATTGCTCCTGCGCCGCTATCCGGTTGTAGGTCTCATTGGTGCCCGACAGGTAGGAAAAACAACTCTGGCGCGGATGTTGGAGCGGGAAAACACCCGCTCATCAACATACTTCGACCTCGAAAACCCGGAAGATCAGGCACGCATGGCAGATCCTATGCTGGCACTGAGAAATCTCCGGGGCCTGATCATTATCGATGAGATTCAACACAAACCGGAGATCTTTCCGGTGCTCCGTGTTCTTGCCGACCGTCCTCGTTCCGGAGCGAAATTCCTGATTCTCGGAAGCGCCTCGCCGGACCTGATCCAGCGCTCGGCAGAATCGTTGGCGGGTCGCATTGCCTACCACGAGTTGCAGGGATTCTCACTTCGGGAAGTGGGCATTCGTAACTATGAAAAGTTGTGGGTTCGGGGTGGATTTCCGCAATCGTATCTTGCCTCGACAAACGCCGCAAGCATGGATTGGCGCTTACGGTTCATCAAAACGTTCCTCGAACGCGACCTCCCCCAGCTTGGCGTACTCATTCGCTCGACCACGCTACGGCGCTTCTGGTCAATGCTCGCGCACTACCACGGACAAGTCTGGAATTCATCAGAGTTTGCGAGATCGTTCGGAGTCGCCGATACTACTGTGAGAAACTATCTGGATCTGCTCTCGAGCGCGCTCGTCGTCCGTCAGCTCGCTCCATGGAGTGAAAACATCTCGAAGCGCCAGGTCAAGTCTCCGAAGGTCTACATCGCCGACAGTGGCCTTCTGCACGGCTTGCTCAACCTTCCGTCGATGAACGATATTCACGCACATCCTAAGCTCGGGGCGTCATGGGAAGGATTCCTGGTCGGGCAAATTACCCGCAGCCTGGGAGCGCGTCCCGAGGAGTGTTTCTTCTGGGCCACTCATGCCGGAGCCGAGCTCGACCTCCTCGTGGTTCGGGGCCGTCAGAGGATCGGGTTTGAGATGAAACGCACCGTTGCACCGCAGCTCACGCGATCCATGAGAAGTGCGATTGTCGACCTGAAATTGAAGAAGTTGTTCGTTATTCACGCCGGGAACGATTTGTTTCCACTGGCTCATGGCGTCACAGCACTACCGTTTGATAGAATCCTGACAGACATCGAAGCACTATGATTGAATACAGAATCTCTTGTGAACCGTGAATCGTGAACGGAAGAGAAGAAGCCAGAATACAGAATACAGAATACAG
>JAPLFP010000017.1 GCA_026390585.1 Ignavibacteriales bacterium
GAGGCAAGTCTGGAGAACCGATGGAACCTTCTCAAGAACGCAGGAAGGCTCGGGTTCCTCGAGTTCAACAAATTCTCTCTCGTGTTCTTTTACGACATCGGCAATGTCTGGCCAACAGTTGAGCGGGTGCGCGTCACTGATCTTGCCATGGCTTCGGGGATGGGGCTGAGATACGCAACGATCGCAGGACCGGTCAGAGTCGATTTTGGATTCCGCGTCTACGATCCCTCCGATGTCCCTGAGCGGCGCTGGATTACGCAGAAGAAGTTCTACAAAGAAACGCTCGGGAATTTTGTCCTTCACTTCGGAATCGGTCATGCATTTTAGGATACGTTGAATGGGGTGGGATCGGGTCATAGGGCAACGTCGCGTCAAAGAGCTTCTCCGGCGGGTGATTTCGTCGGGGACGATTGCACATGCGCATCTCTTCTGGGGGGGAGAGGGGGTTGGTAAAGATGCTCTGGCGATTGAATTCGCCCGAGCACTCAACTGCTTGGAAAACAAGTTGGATCCTTGCGGCACGTGCGCAAGTTGCAGAAAGATCGATCTGCTGCAGCATCCCAATCTGGATCTGGTATTTGCACTTCCAATCGGGAAAAACGAACAAGCGGGGTATGACCCTATCGCGTCCTTGTCTGAGGATCAGCTCAACGCTGTCAAGGAACAGCTTCGATTGAAGGCAGAGAATCCCTACCACCGCATTGCAGTTCCGAAGGCAAACTTCATCAAGATCAACAGCGTGCGCAATCTCCGTCGCGAAGTGGCCCTTTCAGCCTTTGAGGGGGGGAAGCGCGTCTTTATTATCTCCAATGCCGAAGAGATGAATGCAGAGGCGAGCAATTCGCTTCTGAAGACTCTTGAAGAACCTTCGTCCGACTCCATCATCATTCTGACGTCGGCACAGAAAGAGCAATTGCTTCCAACCATCCTTTCGCGCTGTCAGCTTCTCCAGTTTGATCCGCTGAGTGAAGAAGAGCTGCAAGAAGCCTTGACCTCCCGCAATGGAGTCGAGAAAAGCCAGGCGGCGTTGATTGCACGTCTCGCTCACGGGAGTTACACCGAGGCCCTTGACCTCCTCTCCGTGGACATGGTCGAACAACGCCAGGAGGCGGTCCAGTTCCTCCGTGCGCTCCTCGGCGCACAGAAAATTCCTCTCGCTCAAGAGATCGAGCGCATCGCGGCCCTTGGAGATCGGACGGCCGTCGAGCGATGGATGAAACTCCTTGGTGTCTGGCTGCGCGATGCACTGGTTCTGCGCGAACAGGGAGAAGAGGGACTCCTGAATCTCGACCATCTCAAAGATTTGACGAGCTTCAATCAGAAATTCCCGCGCGCAAAGCTCGCACAGGCCCTCGAACGGGTTGAAGCCAGCATTGCTCTTGTTGGCAAAAATGGCTACCTTCCTCTTGTGGTAACGGGTCTCGCCATTGACCTAAAACGACTTTTCGCATCATAATCTCAATAAAGTTGTGAAATCCCAAAGCCAGAGAATTCTTGTCACGGCGGCATTGCCGTACGCAAACGGTCCTCTTCACCTTGGCCATCTTGCAGGGGCGTATCTTCCGGCAGACATGTACGTGCGCTACCAGCGCGCAAGGAAGCGCGACGTCCTGTTCATCTGCGGATCGGACGAGCACGGTGTGGCCATCACCGTGACGGCGGAGAAAGAGAAAATCACGCCGCAGGCCGTTGTCGACCGCTACCACGAGATGAACAAAGAGGCCTTCAGGAACATCGGGATGAGTTTCGACAACTATTCCAGGACCTCCTTGCCTCTTCATCACAAGACTGCCCAGGAGTTCTTTGCTGAGTTCCATCGTCGGGGGATCCTGCGTGAGAAACAAGAGCAGCAGCTGTATTGCGAGAAGGATAGGATGTTCCTTGCCGATCGTTATGTGGAAGGGACATGTCCGAGCTGCAAATATACCCAGGCGCGCGGTGATCAGTGTGAGAACTGTGGCACTTGGCTGAATCAGGCTGAGCTCATCGACCCGAAATGCAAGTTGTGCGGAACGACCCCTGTTGTTCGTACGACCTCGCATTGGTATTTCCCCTTGGGTGACTTCCAGACCCGCCTGGAAGCGTATGTGAAGGAGCGGTCGGCGCGGGATGGATGGAAGGACAATGTCCTGCGATATTGCGAGAGCTGGTTCAAGGAGGGACTGCAAGACAGGGCGGTGACGCGTGACCTGAGCTGGGGTGTCCCCGTGCCTGTTCCAGGGTATGAATCGAAAGTCTTGTATGTCTGGTTTGATGCGGTGCTCGGATACATCTCCTCGTCAAAGGAGTGGGCTGCCAGGATCGGGAATCCGGACAAGTGGAAAGACTATTGGCTCGGAACAGACACGAAGTACGTCGCGTTCATCGGGAAAGACAATGTGGTCTTTCATTGTATCGTGTTCCCCGCCATGCTTATGGCATGGAATGATGCCGGGAGAGAGCAATACGTTTTGCCAGAGAACGTTCCAGCGAATGAGTTTCTGAATTTTGAAGGGCAGAAGTTTTCGAAGAGCCGGGGTTGGGGAATCGACCTCCAGGATTTCCTGAAGCACTTCTCGGCCGATTCTCTCCGGTACACGCTGGCTGTCAATCTGCCGGAGTCGAGAGACAGCGATTTCTATCTCAAGGATTACCAGGCGAGAACAAACAATGAGCTGGCTGATACCCTCGGGAACTTCGTCAATCGGACACTGGCCTTCACAGAAAAGACATTCAAGGGAGTCGTACCACAAGCAGGGCCGATCGGCCCGCACGAGAAGGAGATGATTTCCCTGCTCGCCGGAGCACCGGAGAAGATCGGCAACCTGTATGAGCATTACAAA
>JAPLFP010000155.1 GCA_026390585.1 Ignavibacteriales bacterium
GGTCTTCGCGAACAACGTTGACAGGCCCGCTCTCCGGAAGTCCCTTCACAATTTCTTTCCACGTCTTACCTCCATCGTGCGTGCGATAGATGTGGGGCTTCATGTCATCGAGTCTGATACAATTCGCGGCAGCGTAGACCGTGTTGACATCGAAATGCCCTGCATCAAGCTGAGCGACTTTGCTCCATGCCGTCATTCCTGGAGGAGTCACGTCTTGCCATTTCTTTCCACCGTCCCAGGTCACATGAATGAGCCCATCGTCGGTACCAGCCCAAATGACATTGACGTCGCTCGGGGATGGTGCGACAGAGTAGATGACTCCTCGCCGTTGTTGTTTCGCCAAGGCAGGTGTGCGATAGATTCCAATGTTCTGTGGCACCTCGGGCAATTCACGACTCAGGTCGGGACTGATGATTTCCCAGTTCTGTCCTCCGGTTGTCGTCTTGAACAGAACGTTCGATGCAAGAAACAGAACGTGCGGATCGGCCGGCGAAAAGAGAATCGGCATCGTGCGGAGGAACCGGTATTTACCCGAGCGAATGGCCTCGGGTGCCACATTCTGCACTTGTCCTGTCACCTTGTCGAAGCGCGAGACCTTGCCTCCGTAGATAATGTTGGGATTCAAAGGATCGGGGGCGACATACGCATATTCATCGGCGCCAACAGGATGCCATTCACGAAATGAGATCTGTCCGTCATTGCCGCGGCTGGCGATGCCCACAGAGCCGCTTTCCTGCTGTCCACCATAGAGATAGTACGGGAATTGATTGTCTGCACTGACGTGATACAGCTGTGCCGTTGGCTGATTGTACCATGAGCTCCACGTTTGTCCGCCGTTGACGGTGAGCGTTGCACCCTGGTCCGCCGCGAGGAGAATGATATCCGGATTTTCGGGATTGATCCAGATGGTGTGATAGTCATCTCCGCCAGGTGCACCTTTGAATCCTGTGAACGTCTTTCCGCCATCAGTTGATTTGTAGGACGCAATGTTCGCGACATACACGATGTCTTTATTCTTCGGATCGGCATCGATCTCAGCAAAATCATCACCGCGCCCCCAGAGTCGCTGGTCCGTATTGATCAACGTCCATGAATCCCCGCCATCATCGGAACGGTATATCCCCGCCTTTTTCTCAGCCGCTACGGTCGCATAGATGCGCTTCGGATCGCTCCCCGCAACGCTGAAGCCGATGCGTCCCAATCCCTCGGGTACACCCGGCAGCCCTTTCGAAAGTTGACGCCATGTTTTTCCGGCGTCCGTGGATTTGAACAATCCCGAGGTCTTTCCTTCCCACGATCCGTTTTCCCATGGCCCCTGGCGGGCTGCCCACAGGTCAGCGTAGATGATCTCTGGGTTTGAGGGATCGAATGCCAAGGCGATTGCGCCTGTATTTTCATCTTTGTATAGGATCTTGCTCCAGCTCGTGCCACCATCGGTGGATTTGAAGACCCCTCTCTGCTCGTTCGGCCCATACGGGTGGCCTAGAACGGCTACGTACAATTTGTTTGGATCGACGGGATCGACGAGGACAGCTCCGATTTGTTGAGCATCGTTGAGACCCATGAACTTCCACGTTCTTCCCGCGTCCGTCGATCTAAAGACGCCGTCGCCGACTGAGAGGTCGGGTCTCTGCAGCCCTTCTCCGCTCCCAACATAGATGATGTTTGGATCGGAAGGAGCAACGGCGAGAGCGCCGATAGAACCGGTCGGCTGGTCATCAAACATCGGAACCCATGTAAGGCCGAAGTCACTCGATCGCCATACTCCACCGTTGTTGACGCCAATATAAAAGACGTTTTGCTTTCCGGGGATTCCTGTTGCACCGACTGTGCGACCGGCGCGGAATGGACCTATCATCCGCCAGCGCAAACTCTGATACATATCTGAATTGAGCTGCTGCGCGAACACGAATTGGGTCAATTCAAGCGTCAAGAAGATCAAGAGGCGTGGGAGGATTTTCACCAGGTACCTGTAGTTTGAGGGTTGGGGGATGTCTGATCGAAAAGCTAACGCAGAATACTCTGAAAGGCAAGAAGTTTGGAGATCGGCTTGCATCCCTGTAGGACAGTTTGTCAAACTGTCCTACAAGTCAACGAGAGATGTGCCACGCACCTACAAGGTGCGTGGCACATCCAACCCCCAAAGAGTTTAGCTATTGCAACGTTATGCTTATTGAGGTACATTGGCAGCGTATCTCCTTGCGATCACCGCACCTTCCGATCTTGTCACCTTCCGAAGGTTTCACTGACGGAAGGTGCTCACGCAAAAACACGAGACTCCATGCACATTCCAGACGGCTTCCTTGATGTCAAGACCGCAGTGGCCACTGGGCTCTTCTCAGCGACGGGGCTCGGCGCGGCACTGCGGCATGCCGGAAGGCATTTACAGTCAAGAAAGATACCGTTGATTGGTTTGACGGCGGCATTCATTTTTGTTGCGCAGATGTTGAACTTCCCCGTCGCCAGCGGAACGTCGGGACATTTGCTGGGGTCTACATTTGCCGCCGTGCTGTTGGGGCCAAGCGCAGCGATCATCGTAATGTCCTCTGTGCTCATCGTGCAGTCGCTCATTTTTGCTGATGGGGGTATCCTCGCACTCGGCGCGAACATATTTAATATGGGGATCGTCGCACCGCTGGTTGGATACGGCGTCTACAAGGCTTTGCGGATACTCCTGCGGAGCAGCCAAGGCCAACTTGTGGCTGTTGGATTTGCGTCATGGTTCTCGACGGTTATCGCCGCGGTGTTTTGCGCAGGTGAGCTGGCATGGTCAGGAACCGCAGATTGGAGAGCAGCGTTTCCGGCAATGACCGGCGTCCATATGCTCACAGGACTTGGAGAAGCGGCAATCACCATGCTCATCATCGCCGCAATTGGCAGGACCCGCCCTGAACTGCTGACTGATGTCTATGAGTCCACGGCATCAACCGGGAGATCAACGACTCTCGTGTACGGTGCCCTCGTTGTAATCGGACTATTTTTGCTCGTTGCCCCCCACGCCTCCCCAATGCCAGACGGGCTGGAAAAGGTGGCGTTGTCTCTTGGATTCGAGCATAAAGCTTCATCTAGCCCTGTTGTCGATTCTCCAATGAAGGCCTACCAGATTCCGGGAATTCAGTCTGCATCCACAGCGACAATTGCAGCTGGAGCCGTTGGTGCTGTTGTCGTGTTCGCCCTTTCGTTTCTTCTTGCACGCGTCCTTGTCCCCCGGCGGAAAAGCGACGTTCATTCTTCCACTCCGCTCAATCAACAGTAAACTGTCATGCGGCACGATTTTCTGGACCGTTACAGTCGACTCGACAGCCCGATCCATCGGCTTCCCACCATTGTGAAGTTGTTAGGGTCCCTGTGCATTGTCGCGGCGAACGTTTCAGTTTCGTTCACGCACTACTGGTTCTTCATCATAGTTGCCGGAATGCTACTTGTGTTTTCCGCCCTCACCTCCATACCATGGAGGTTCATTTTCGGAAGACTGATTCTCCTTGAGCCGTTCGCTCTCGGGATTGCATTGATGGCCTTGTTCCAGGAAAACGGGGGAATGGTATTCCTCTCGATTCTCGTGAAGAGCACCTTGTGTCTCTTCACTATGATACTTCTGTCAAACACGACGCCATTCTCAAGCCTGCTTCAGACCCTGGCTCGCCTTGGCGTTCCACGATTGCTCGTCACGATTCTTGCGCTGCTGTATCGCTATCTCTTTGTGCTGATCGACGAGGCCGAACGCTTAAATCGTGCCCGGATCAGCCGCACCTTCTCGACGAACCGCAGAAAGAGGTGGCAGATGCTTGCCTCATTGATCGGCCAGCTGTTCGTGCGCTCGACTGAGCGGGCCGAGCGAATATACGCCGCCATGACTGCCCGGGGGTGGAAATGAAACCGGCAATTGAAATCCGAGGTCTGCAATTCAGCTATCCTGACGGCAAGGCAGCATTGCGCGGAGTCAGTTTCTCGATCACTGAGGGGGAATGTGTGGGGTTGGTCGGCCCAAACGGTTCCGGCAAATCAACGCTGCTCCTGCATCTCAACGGAATTCTCCCCGAAGAATATCCAAAGATCTCCAATGTGATCATCTGCGGCAAACAATTGAGCAGAGAGAGTGCGACCGACATCCGACGGGATGTCGGTCTGCTGTTCCAGGACCCTGATGATCAACTGTTCTGCCCGACAGTGTTTGAGGATGTTGCGTTCGGACCGCAGCAATTTGGTTCGAGCGAAGAAGAGGTGAAAAACGCGGTGGCGAAAGCGCTCGAGCAGACAGGATTGCTCGGCTCGGAGTTCCGGTCACCTCATCATCTGAGCAGCGGGGAAAAAAGGCGTGTGTGTCTCGCAGGAGTTCTGGCGTGTGATCCGAAGGTGTTGGCTCTCGACGAGCCGACGAGCAATCTTGATCCACGTGGCAAGCGCAGTCTCATCAAGACGCTTCAATCAATTTCCGCCACAAAAATCATAGCAACACATGACCTCGAGATGGTAGTCGAGCTTTGCTCACGCACCATCTTGCTTGATCAAGGCGCCATTATCGCTGATGGGCCAACGCAACAGCTTCTTGGCGACGAAGAATTGATGCTTGCACACGGGTAAGAAGTCCGTCTTCTTCGGGAGATTTCTCATGTAGAAGACGGACTTCTACTCCTATTCAAAGCAACTTGAGCTCTTTCAGGATAGCGAGCGTAGTTTCGATTCTGGCGCTCATGAAACCCAATTCGTCAGATCGCGGACGCTGGATGCAGGTGGCAAAAAAGATGACATTGTCTTTCGTCTGCAGATAGCCCGCATACCAGCCGATATCCTTGTTGTCCTGATCACCCCAACCCGTTTTTGCCCGCAGCGTATACATGGCGGTGTCCTTGGCGACCATGATTTGCTTCACAATATCCATTGTTCGCTTCGAAAAGGGAAGCTTGTCTTCATAGAGTCGCTTGAGGAAAAGGACCTGTTGCTCCGGTGTGATCCGCAAGCTTCCTGATAACCAGAACATATCGATTCCCCCGGAAGTATCGGCATTACCGTAGCCGCTCATATCCAACCACTTTTTCATTTGTAGGCCGCCAACTCGCCGGGCAAGTTCCTGGTAGTACCACACCGTGGAGTTCTTGAAGGCGGTTTTCAAATCATGGTCCGTGTTCCACTCAGGCCGGCTCCGAACAACTCCATCCCATTTGATGACAAAGTTCTCGTCCGTGATGACGCCGGTCTCGAGCCCAATCAACGAGTTGCAGATCTTGAATGTCGACGCGGGAATGAACGGCTTCTTCCACTGCTCTTGGTTGCAGAGGATCCATTTGTTGCTCATCAAATCGAAGAGCGTAAACGACCCCTGAACATGAAACTGCTCGAAGTGTTTCTTGAGATCATCGCGCACTTCGACGGTCGCCTGTTGCGCGGTAGCCACACTGCACAGTACCATGAGCACCATGGCAGCAAATGGAGGTATGATTCCTTTTTTCATCATTGCTCCGTGGCTGGTAAAGCCAGCTTCTTCAGCAAGTCACTTTCTATTTGCCGATGGGGCGTTACTATGTCGAGGTCAAGATAGAATTCCGCACGATTGATGCCTTCCCCTATCAAGACGAACATCGCCAGAAAAAGGAAGTCCCCACGCACACCCAGGAGAATCAACGGAAGAATAAATCCCACCGCGATTCTCACACTCGAGACGAACAGTCGCTGGAGGTTTTTCTGCCCGGTTGTCAACAGTTCTCTGATGTAGACCACGCCATTCCCCACCAACATCACAACCGACAAAACTGGTACTTGTGCAAGAACAGCGAACAACAAGATTCCAGTAACGACAATACTTCCACTTTTTTCGAGGAGGATTATCCGACGATCTACTATTGTGTAGACCATGTCTACCGAGACCAGTGTCGCGAGCCCAAGAAGCACGCTGATAATTCCCAACAACATGGACGGCCACACAAGCAGAAACAGTCCTGATCCTCCAAGGAAAAGAGTGAACGCTACGATCTCTCTGCTTAACCAGGAAGTGTGGACGTTTGCCAACGCCCTCCAGGCCCGCAACGGCTTTCCAAGATGCACGATACTTACAATCACACCCCCAAGCGCCAAGGCGATGTAGGTCATTGGATCGAGAAGTGGAGCACCGAATAATGAAGCTGCGACAGCCGCAAATAGGTAAGCAGCCAAAAGAGTGAACAAGACCAACGGCCACTCTGATTTCATGGTGCTTTTCCGGTCATCTCTGGACTTTTTCTGATGGAAAATCAGGGTCTCATTTTCACGTAAGGAACGTGTAGCAGTGAGGGGAGGGTCTTCCTTCCGAAGGGGGATGATTTTGATGCCCGGCCAAATCCCTTTGTCCGTAAATCCCAGAACGTCTGTCGCTCGCTTCGATTCGATCTCACCAAAATCCAAAGCTCCAGTGGGACACAAGTTCGCACAATTCGGTTTCTGTCCCTCGACAATTCTTTCCTTGCACAGTGTACACTTTTCGATTATCCCTCTAGCAGAGACATACTTCGGCGCGTCATATGGGCAGGTCCAAGTGCAATAGCCACACCCAATGCAAAGATCCCGGTTGTGGTCGACAGTGTGGTGAATCGGATCCATGCTAAAGGCATTCGTGGGACAGCTTGTCAAACACGACGGATCATCACAATGGTTGCAGGCCAGCGAAAAATGAAACAGCGGTAGAGCAGGATGCTGAAATGAATTAAACGTACTGATGGAACGCCACGGTTCACTCTGCAACTCAGAGTTCTCTATCTGGCAAGCCACAACGCATGCTTCGCAACCCACGCACTTGTTCAGGTCGAAGATGAACCCTGTCCTCATTTCACTCTTTCGATTTCGACAAGGGTATCATGAAATGCTGCACCGTGGCCCATATCGGTTTCCCTCCCCTTCGAGAAGAGATTGGGCGTTCCCCCTTCCGAAAGCCACCAGCCATTGGAGAACGATGCACATCCCTTCCGGATGCTGAAATTGAGCTTGACGGGCACTTTCATTTCGCCGCGATCGTTGTACACCCGCACGGCATTCCCTTCCCCGATGTTTCTGTCGATTGCATCGGAGGCATTCATCACCACGTACGGATGCGGCTCGAACTGCCTGATCATGGAAAGGTTGCCAAACTGGGAATGGATGCGGTTCTTTGTGTTCGGAGACAGGAGGTTGATGGTGTACTTCTCTTTGTGCTTTTCCTCTCCTTCTATCAACTCGGTACTCGTAGGTAGTGGTGCGACTCCCCACAACTCCTTCGCTTGCATCGAATAAAGCTCGATCTTACCCGAAGGAGTGCTGAATTCCAGATTCTCAAATGCAATCTCTTGCAGTCCCGGGGCGAGCTGAGGGCCTTCGACCAACGCTTCCCAACTCAATTGCGGGAATGCTTTGAGTCGCTCTTTGAGAAAAGTCTGGATCTTGTCATCTCCTGGCTCGGGCAGATATTCGAGGATTTGCTGTCTCGCATATCCGAGCTCCAGCGCAAGCAGGTAGTAGATTTCTGTTTCCGGCTTCACCTCTCCGGCGGATTCGAGGATCTTCGGCTTGAGTTGGACATAGGGGTTCCAATACGAGCCAATGATATCTGTTTGCTCGAACATGTTCTTTGCCGGAAGTATGATGTCTGCTTCGGCAGCTGTGTCTGTCATGAACTGCTCGACGACCACCCTAAAATCGAGTTCCCGCATCGCCCGAAGGGTCAAGTTCGTATCCGGATTTTGAGCAACGGGATTGCCCCTCTCAACCCAGATCATCTTGAGCTCCGGATCTCGCTGCCTAAGCATGTCTTCACCCAGCTTTGCTTTGGAGACGGTCCGCCTGAAAATACCATTTGAGTCCTTTGGCGGGTAGTAGCAGAGAGGTTCTTTGACATCATCGAACACATAGCTCTGCAGATTGGCAAAATGGAAGCACGCCCCCCGTTCCCCGATGTTGCCAGTGAGAACATTGAGCGCCAAAAGAGCGCGAATCGTCTGCCCGCCATTCGTATAGCGTTGCATTCCGTATCCCGGGGCGATGGTCATCGGCTTGATGTGTCCAATGTCATGAGCCAGCTGAGCGAGCATTGCCACCGGAACATCGGAGCGTCGCGCCGCTTCGTCGAGCGTGAGATCAAGGACAGTCTTCTTGAACTCGTCGAATCCAAGCACATGCCGGTTCACGAATTCAAGATCAATCCAGTTGTTTCGAATCAGCTCACCGGCAATCGCCAGCGCAATGATGGCATCGGTGCCGGGCCTTGGCTGTATCAAAACATCAGCTCGTTCTGACGATTGCGTGCGCCTCGGATCGATGACAACAACCTTTGCACCATTTGCCTGTGCCTTTTCGATAAAGATCATCTGTTGAATGTTCGTCTCAGCGGGATTCTTTCCCCACAAGACGATCAACCGCGCATTCTCAATATCCCATGGAACGTTGTGCTTGTTCTCACCAAGCGTCAGTCGGATGCCTTCGAGCCCCGCCGGCCAACAGAGATTCCCATACGTAGTCGTCGCTCCCCCGAACATCTGCCAGAACCTTCCGCTGAATTCATTCACCAATCCTGCCATCCCACTTGACTCATAGAACAAGATAGAATGCGGACCAAAATTCTTCTTGAAATGGTTCAATCGATCTGCGATCGTGGCAAGAGCCTCATTCCATGTGATCTTCTCGAATCCTCCGGCACTTCGCTTCTTGACTGGATGAACGATTCTCTCCGGAGAATGCGCACGTTCGAAATAGCTGAGGCCCTTGATACAGACCCCCGCCGGAGTAGCCTTGTTGGCAGGATGCGGCTCGATGTTCACAATCCTGCCGTTCTCCACGCGCACTTTGAAGCTGCACGTGCTGTAGCAATTCCTGGGGCAGGCTGTGGAGTGGATGGACATCTGGTTGGTGATTAGTTAAATGGTGAGTGGTTTGGGCCGAAGGCCCATCTGCCTCCGGCGGAAATTAGTGATTTGTAGGGAGGGCGCTATTGACGATAGTGATTGGCACGCATGTTTTTGGCTGCCTGAGCGACAGTATCTTTGACCCTCTTTGCTCTCGTCTCGGGGCGCTTGGCGCTTTGGATCCAAAAGAGAATGATCTTTTTAGATGAGTTCGGAAACGACTTGAAGTGCTTTTGAGCCTCTCTGTTGACCAAGAGAGCTTTTCTCAAATCTTGCGGTACCTCAAGCCTTTCGACCTTGTCCAGACTTCGCCACGATCCGTCCCTTTTTGCGGCCTCGATCTTGGACAGTCCCGCATGCTGCATCAGTCCTGATTGAATCAATCGCTTGACTCGCTCTTTGTTCCGCTGCGACCACACACTTCCAGATTTGCGCGGATTGAAATGAAGGATGTAGCGCGTTTCGTCGAGTGTATTCGGTTTGCTGTCTATCCAACCGAAACAGAGCGCTTCTTCGACCGCCTCGTCGTACGTCATCCGCGGCTTCTTACTGTTCTTCTTGTGGAGGATGAGTTTTATTCCGGGAGAAGTCGAGTGATTTCTCGCGAGCCAGCGGCGCCATTCAGCGCGACTGTTGGGTTCGACGTGAGCGAATGAGACGCTTGCTTTTTGGGGCATAGCGAGAACATTTCAGAGAGAACTACTTCAGCAACAGCATTTTCCTGGTTTGAACGAATCCACCTGACTCAAGACGGCAGAGATACGGACCACTTGGCAGATTGAAAGCCTGGAAGCTCACAGTGTACCATCCGGGCGCGGCCATCCCTTCAAACAAAACAGCAACCCGACGACCAAGCACATCGTACACTCGTACCGTCACGTAGCTCGCATGCGGAATGGCATACTCGACAACGGTCGACGGATTGAAAGGATTCGGGTGATTTTGCTCGAGCTGAAACGATTCTGGCACAGAGGTTCGCACGCCTTTCTCAACCAGTGTCGCCTCCTGACGAAGCATGAACTTCAGCGCATCTGCCCGGAGAACGAAGCCAGAGCCGGGAGCGACCGAAACATCACTCACCGTGACATCGATCGACTTGAGTTTAGGGAGGGACGCCGTCAATAGCGTTACCCATCCGCCGCTGCCGACATTTTGATCGACGATCGTGCTGTCAATCCTGGCGCCCGAGACGGCCAGAACGTACCTCGCCCTTGTTGAAGCATTGACTGTTTTTGGCACAATCACTTGAATATCGTAAACACCGCTCTTCGCCAACGTAGTTGTGTAGCGAGCATAGGATCCAGGTCCGAGAGGAGCATAGCGGCTGGTCGCGCCATATGCCTGAGCATTGCTGTAGGACCAAGTTCCGAATTCAGTGTACCGAGTTGGATCCTCATTGTCGATCGTCGTGAAGTAGCTCACGACTTTTGCCGTGACCTGAAGGGCGAGATTTCGCTGCAGGGGATCATCGCTTGCGATGAACAGCGTGTCCACGAAATTACCCCGGACCGCTGAACTGAAGGCAAGCGGCAAAGTCACAGACTGCATGCGTGGCACAATGACCGGGAATGCAGAAAGAGGAAACACAGAACGCAATTTGCATGAAACAGACTGAATCGTAAGGTCCAGCGTCCCGAAGTTCTGTACTGTCAGATTGAACCGTGCCGTGTCGGTCTCGCTCACATCTCCAAAATCCACAATTGTGTTGCTTACTGCGATCTGGCGTTGCCTGACGAGTGCCGAGAGTTTGAGCACATCTGCAGCAACGATCTTGCCTGACTGCCCTTCTGCCTTGGCGACCATCTCGATTGTCGGGGTTCCACCAACGTCTAACTGAGCCGTCGCCACAAAGACCCAATCCCCCGATGCGATCGGCTTGTCGAACGTTACGCTCTGAGCGAGCTGACCCTTGATGACAACGTGGAACAACAACTTTCCAGCAGCATTCGATATGGATGGCACTTGCACGAAGATGTTGTACAGTCCGGATTGACTCACGCCAAGTTTCCACTGTACCTTCGCGGAGTCCGTCTGTCCGAGCGTTGCAGTCCGGGCATCGATTCCCCAGGAACGATTTGTGACGGTCGTCCAGGTCCCCGAAGTCTCAGAATAACTCTCGTCGCGGTTGTCAATGTACATATCGTCCGGGAGGTAGCGAATGAACGCCGTCTGCAGATTGCCTGAGGTATCCGTCACTGCAACTCCAACTTTGGCAAGAGCACTCAATGCGAGGGCGTCTGTCGTTGTCCATTCATTCGTTCCGGTCTGTCTGGCAGCCACATGATAGTACCGCTCATAGAGATCCTTCGCGGCGACGAAGGGCTGAGCCTGAAAAATCGGTTCGTTTGTCGTAATAAGGAATGTCACGTTGTCGCCAGCCCTGCGCTCACTGATGTTGACGACCGGAGGCGTGACGTCAGTCGTTCCTCGCCAGCGCTGCATTGCCTCGACGGCAGTGCAATAGCGAAACTTGACGCCGGGGTACTTCAGGGCTGCAATATGCGCTACCTTGTCGATTTTCTTCATGTTGTCAAGGAAATCAGTTTCCGGTAGATGTCCCCACAAGCAAGCGACCTGGTCAACGCCGGCATTCGCCTTGGCGAAGATGGCAACCATCGCAGCTGAGTCGACACCCCCGATGTGCGTCGATCGCAAGTTCCAACCTTTGAGAGATCCCGGAAGTTGGTAGTTGTCGGCTGATGGATGGAAGGGGATCCATTCCTTCGACGATTTCGACCAATCATAGACATTATCGATGGGCTCAGTTGTATCGATGCGGACAGCCGGCCAATCGTCATGCATTGAAAATGGCAAGAGTGTGTCGAGGTATCTTTGCCAGTCGTTGTCCATCGCGTGCCATCCGCTTCGGAATGATACCGGGAAGGTGTTCTCCTCGAGAAGATATTGTGCAAGGGTGACATCGAAGTCGTCACTGCTTTCAGTAAACCTATGAGCCTGATTCCACCAGAAAATGCCGTCTCTGTCGTAATCCGTCCACACGAACGTATGGTAGTGCATTGTGACTTCGTCGCCGAATTTCTTGATCGCCTCTCCATGATATTTCCTCATCAAATACAAGGTCATGATATTCGGCACAGGGAAATTTCTGTTCGTGGCATACCGAAAGATGTTCCCCCCCATCATCCACCAGGTGAACTTTATGGTCTGACCATACGAATCAACCAGAGGAGTGCGAAACGATGGATCCATCACCTTATAAGCATTGTAGGTTGGATCCGTGAAGAGCGCATCAACATAGGTATCGTTGAACCTATCAACACCCATTCCATCCCAAATTGCCGTGTCTGAGCCAAGGACGAGATATACTTTCGCCTGACCTTGCAGAATGCTCATGGATGCAAGCGTCATGAAGAGGAGAAGACGGATTGATCTTGCTGAGAAGGTTATCGGCACAGTGCCTCCTGAGGGAACGTGGAAGAGAGCGACGGAGGAAAACTACTAGAGTATACTCTGAAAGGCAATACGAATGTCACGAGTGGTATTAGTAGGAAAAGAAGAATCCCGACCGGTAACGACCGATCGGGATTCTTTGGTGAAGTATCGGGAGGTTTACTTCATTTTCTCACATTTGCACCCACCCATGCCGTCGCCACCCATTCCCGGCATACCCTGATGCATTCCCTTTCCACGGCCCGGACCCATCATTCCTCCGCGCATGCCTCCGCGATTTCCCATCACGCCACCAGAGAGAATGCGTTCGTCGAATTGTTTTTTCTGTTCAGGTGTGAGAAGGTCCCTCACCGCTCGTTGATGAAGAATCATTTTCGAAGCCATCTCATTCATCACCTTGGAGATCTCTCCCTGGATGGACTTCACCTTGCTTTCATTGAATTTGTCCGCGGTGATCTCCAGCTTCATGTTCGCATGAAGTTTTTGAAGATCTGCGCGCAGGGAGATCATTTCCTTTTGTTGAGCAAGACGAAGATCCTGGATTTTCGTCCTTTGCTCATCCGTAAGTTTCAGCAATCCCATCATCGCGCCCGGACCGCCTTTCCCTTGCATCATTCCCTGCATCATCGCCATCTTTTTCATCTTGCCTGCCGGCGGCGTCGGAGCTTTCTGAGGCTCTTGCTGAGCGAAAGCAAGGGCACCCAGGAAGATCGTGAGTAGCAACAGCACAACGGTGATTCGTTTCATGGTGATTCTCCTCTGTTTGTTTAGTATGGACCAATAGTATCGGTTCGTCCGGGCATCTGCCTTCCCCACATCGATCCCCTTCCCATCATGCCGGCTCCGTAGCGCCCCATCTGGGGGCGGGCTTGCATGATGGATCGAAAGAACACGTCCTGTTGTTCCGGCGGGAGGAAAGATTTTGCCTGGAGTAAATTATGAATGGCTTTCTGATTGATCAACAGTCTGAGATCCGAGATCTGCTTGAGATTGTCGGTGATGCGGCCCATGGGGGGTGGATCGTTCTTCAGAAGGGCTACCGTGGTGTCTTCGAGCACGAATATCTTCTGCTGAAGATCCCTCGTTTCTTCACGGAAGTTCGTCATCAGCTTATGCATGCGTTCGCGCACTTCTGGTTGAAGTCGCATCATAGGTGATTCCGCAGCCATCATTCCAGCTGGCCGACCGCCTTCAGGAACCATCGGCTCCACTTCCTT
>JAPLFP010000198.1 GCA_026390585.1 Ignavibacteriales bacterium
GGTTGTGAGAACGCTGAAGAAGAATCTATCGGAAGGTCTGAATCGAGGTCTGGGAGGTGTGCGAGTCAATATTTCCAGCTGCTTTCTCAGGTAAACGATTTCCAGCTGGAGTTGAGTTCTTGACTTGAAGCATCCGAGACAGAACGATAGGAGAGATCTGATCATTTGACCTTTTGCCCTGATAATTGACACAGAACAAAAGTATCGATGTCAATGTGAATTCACTGTTGTGTACGCGGTTGGAGCCTTGACGAGGCACACCCGTACTGTTGCATTGGTGAGCGTTTGATCTGTGGAATTGTTGCTGCGGGAACAACAATCAAAGGGCTTTGAGGATGCGAGTGATTTGGTCTTTCAGCGTGGGGATGTCTTTCTTCACTGTCAGCCAGACTTTTTCGATGTCGACACCAAAGTAGTCGTGGATGAGCTTGTTGCGCATCCCGGCAATATCTTGCCATGGGACCTGGACATTTTCTGATTGTGTCTTTTCCGAAACACGCTTTGCCGCCTCTCCAATGATTTCGATCTGTCGGATGACAGCATCTTGGATTAGACTATTGCTCAGAAAAGCAGATTTACTCACGCCCTTAACGTAAGCCTGGGTTTTCGCAATGGCGTCACGGATGTGTTTGAGATAAACAGAGTCGTCACGCTGCGTAGACAAGCTGACGTTCCTTCAGAATGTGGTCGCGGAGGTAGGGACTCAGAGATGCTTCGGTAAGGAGATCAACTTTCCGGCCTAACGCGTCGGATAACTCTCGCTCCAATGTCACCATTTGCAGCAGAGAGACGGGGCGCGAGAATGAAACGAGTAGGTCAATGTCGCTGGCTTCAGTGGCTTCATTTCGGGCCATCGAGCCGAACAGACTTATTGTGGCCACGTGATACTTCCCGCAGATGGCGACAATACGCTTAGTATGGAGATTTGGTCGAGACATGATTGTATCGCTGGTAAGATATGACATTTCCGCCAAAATTGCCCGCGCCAAGCCTCGATACTTGGATGAGGGGATCACTCATCAAATGGCCGGCCGAACCGCAGATTTTTCAAAATCGGATCAATTCCTGCAGGATTCACTACCGACCATGGATGTTGACGGCTAGCCTCGCTATTCAATTGGCATTTCAAAGATTTTGTGCACGGTTGCAACTGCCGTAAGTAGGCGGTTTACCCGCCGTAGCCCCGACCTGTACACCGAAGTCATGACGGAGGCGGAAGGGGCGAAGGCGTGGCCCCCGCTACTCTCTCTAAAGAAGAATCCTCATCGGTGAAGATCCCGTTTCGCCTTCGGCTCACGGGACAAGTCGGTGGGGATTCTTTGTTTTACTCAGGAAATCTTCAATCACACCCCATCTTTTCCCCAAAAACCTCGCAGAAGAAGTCCGCCATTTGCCTTTCAGCTTGAACTGAAGTAGCTTGATAGCGTCGTTTTTCCTACCTAAGCACCGATGTTGCTCTCGCTCTAACTGCTGTCTTCCTCTGAGAGGAGGTCGTCGTGATCGGGACGACCGTCTCACACTCTAGCTTTCGAAAAGCTGGATTTCTTCTCGGCTGAGAAGACTGACAAGGCCAAGGAAATCTCTCTATGACGATCACTGAAAACAAACACGGTTGCGTTACGGTCATCTCGCTCAAAGGCAATTTATTGGGTGAGCCAGAAACAACAGCCTTACGGGAAACGGTCTATCGTTTGACAGAACGCGCTGAGAAACAAGTGGTTCTTGATCTTGGCGGTCTGAAAGCGGTCAACAGTACGGGGCTCGGTGTATTAGTTTCCTCACTAACATCGCTGCGAAAGAGAGGTGGTGATTTGTCCTTGGCAAGGTTGTCGGATAAAGTGCACGCGCTCATGATGATTACGCATCTGATCAGGGTTTTCAAAGTCTATGATACTGTCGAACGTGCAGTGGCAAGTTTCGGACGGTAACTTTTTGGCGGAAAGAAGTCCGAATGTTCACTGAACATTCTCATGCAAAAGTCGGGTTTCCGCTTAGTAAGTGAGATATGCTCGGGACCTGAAAAGGCAAAACCATGATCGGTCAAACCATCTCACACTACAAGATCCTTGAGAAGCTTGGTGAAGGCGGGATGGGTGTACTTGTAACATATTTGATCTACCAACGATTTGTAGAGGAGGAATTCACATGCCTACTTACGAATACATCTGCAAGGAATGCAATAAGACCTTCGTCGTGATCTCCACCATTTCACAGCATGAGAAGGATCAAAAACCAGCTTGTGTGAATTGTGGGAGCAAAAACGTTGAGCAATACTATTCCAGTGTGACAGTAATAACGTCGAAGAAAAGTTAGATCAAACTCCCTTCCTGCGAACATTCCAAGCGAGGAACGCTTCAAGAAGCTGATGGAGTAAGTAAAGGGGGGCAAACCATATGGCGACCAAACATGAACAATGGAAACAGAGGGTTCGGAAAGCACATGTTCCTGCTTATTTCAAAGGTCTCTTGATTGATGCTTCGTTTCGGAAAGTTGTTAGGTCGGCGAACGGAGAAGTTGGGCGCTGTAGTTTTTTCAACCCCGGCTTCGAACTGGGAAGAAACGTCGGCCAACACATAGACGCTGATGTTCTCGACGAGTTAGAAAAGATCCTGGACGAACCAGTCAAGGTAGCTGCGTGGCTAAGGAAGCACCTAAACCGTTTCTTCGGGCTAGTTCCGGCTAAAAGAAGACCAATCTTCATCGAAGGATTCAGGAGGGGGTTTGAAGAAAATCACTGAGAGCCGAACGTTTCAGTTGCTCTTTCGTTAGTAAGGTCTCAGCACAAGTAACTGTCTGTGCGAATCCAAAGCGATCTGGAAAGAGATCGGTGGGGATTCTTTGTTTTACTCAGGAATTCTTCATTCATACCCTATCTTTTCGGCAAAACCTTGCAGAAGACCTCTGCCATTTGCCTTTCAGCGTGAACTGGAGTAGCTTTGTGCTGTTATTCGTTCCTGCCAACGCACCGTTGACATCCTTCCACGACAACATGGCGAAGTCATGCCCGTCTTTCACCATCGAAATCAGTTCTTCTCGTTTCTGATCCCGTACAAAATATACCGGATTTCCGGTATTGCGCCTTCATTCCGGCATATGCACCTTGCAAGGTAGCGCGCACCAGCATCGTGCCCTTCTCTGACAACTGCATGCGACTTACTCGATGCTGTTGCTCACACAATGATTGACAGGAGGAGTTCGCAACGGAACTGCGGTTTGCCTAAACTGCCTGCAATCTGCAAACACACGAAGGGATAACATCATGAAAGAATTCCACGCGACCCCAATCGTTTTGGCTATTTCGGCTGCAACCCTCGTCGCCAGTTTCACGGGATGTTATACGCTGAGGGCTACCTACTACAGTGCAGACTACAATATTTCGCTTTACAGGGTCGAACGGCCAGAGAAGGCTACTCAACGATATGGCTCTCAGAAGGTAGACATCCTATCTGGAACCTCGAAGTACAAGTTCTCATTCGAGGACGACTTGGTCAAGATTTTGTGGATGCCAGGAAGCAGCCAAATCGCGTTTTCCCTGCAGAACAAAACCGACCACTCGATTAAGATCCCATGGGACGAAGCTGCCTTCGTCGACGAAAACGGTGGAAGCCACCGGGTAATGCATTCTGGAGTAAAGTACACCGATAGGGAGAATCCGCAAGCACCATCTATTGTGGTTCGAAAAGGCATGATTGAAGACATCGTATTCCCAACCGACCATGTCCACTGGAATGAAAGAAATTGGGAGGAAGACCCACTGTTACTCGACTCCGATTATCACAGCAATTATAGCCCAGGCACCTATCCGACTTTCAAGGCTTTTGCGAATGCTGTCAAATCAAATGTCGGTAAGACATATCAGGTTCTCTTGCCGCTCCAAATTGAGGATGTCATCAATGATTACATTTTCAGCTTCAAGGTTGAGAACGTTCAAGCTAAACAAGACAGCATTTCGCGCACAGTCAATTACTGACTTGGCACTGCGGTTTGTCCAGACGTTATATGCAAGCAAAGATTCTTTATGAGGCGGGTGGCGGCACCTCTAATCAACTATGGCCAGTGAGCGATATTATCTGGAAACCGTATAGACAGTAGTTGTGCGGTCTTGAAAATGGTCACAAGAGGTTACCATGAAACATGCCATTGAATTATTTTTTAGGATTGCCCTTTTGGCGTTCACTTTGTTTATTTGGCTGTGGGCGCTCAATCAACCGCTTTCAAATACAACGAATCTGTTCATCATTGTGGGAGGTGTATTGTGGGTATTCCCAATCGTTTGGCTCGGGAGGATGATTCTCGACAGACAGCCAACACCGAGCCGCGCTGTTTGGATAACCACGTTTGTCCATTATGTCATGGGGATTCCATTTGGCGCAGCCCTCATTCAAGCAGTAACCACTCATCAAGATTGGTATGACTGGAAGATTCCCATACCGGTTGAAATCGGCTTGTTGTTAGTCATTATTACCGGGGCAGCTTGTTTACTCACAGTGGTAAACCTTGCCTTGAAAGGGCTCGGTGCGCCCTTTGCGATTGCACTCAGCAGGAAATTGGCGGTAGATTGGTTGTATGCCTGGACGCGTAATCCCATGGTGCTTGCAGCTCTGGCTTGGCTCCTGTCATTGGGGATCTGGTTTCAGTCAGCGCTGTTTGTGTTCTGGGTACTCATCCTGTTTGCTCCGGCAATACTTTTCTTCGTGAAAGTGTATGAAGAACGAG
>JAPLFP010000371.1 GCA_026390585.1 Ignavibacteriales bacterium
AGGCGAATGCCCTTTTCCCGAAACTGCAGCCGGAGGGGTTTCAAAGCTTCTTCGACGACTGAATGCAGGTTGATGCTTTCTCGTTTCAACTCGTACTTCCCCGATTCGAGTCTCGACAGGTCGAGCAGTTCCTTCACCAGTTTCGTCAATCGCTCACAATCGTCCTTGGCTGTCGCCAGCATGTCCTTCTGAGGTTCATTGACTTTGCCCAGGACCTCCTGCGAGAGAATATCGACTGCCATATTGATCGACGTTAGCGGCGTGCGGAGTTCATGTGACACCGTGGCGATGAATTCCGATTTCATCCTATCCAAATTCTTGAAACGCGTCACGTCCTGAAGGAGTGTGACAACACCGAGAATATTATTCGACTCATCGATAATCGTTGTCTGTCTGGGGCGAAAGTAGAGAATCTGTTCTCCAGGCTGTTGGATGGAAAGCAACGGGTCACGTTTCTCCCGCTCCTCCTCACTGACGCCTCCGCGACCGAGCAACTTCAACCACTGAACATCGGTGACAGTCTGGTCGAGCGGTTTCCCCTGCCAGTCGTTGCCACGAATACGAAGGAGCCTTCGCGCAGCCTGATTCATCAGAAGCAGATTGTCTCCTTCATCCATCATGATCACAGGATCGGGGATGCTTGCGACAATCGCTTCGGATTTCTTCTTCTCAGCGATCAACTGGTTGACGTTCATTTCTTCGTACGCTCTGAGGCGTTCCGTCATCTTGTTGAACTCGCTTCCCAGTTCACCTATTTCGTCGTTCGTCGTGATATCGATTTTCTGATTCAGCTGTCCGCGTCCAATACGTCGCGCTGCCTCAGTGAGCTTTTCCGCCGGGCGAATGATGGTTCTTGAAATCTGTACGCTGGCGAAAAGGATGAGGGCAATCGCGCAGATCGAGGTGAAGATAACAGCGAAGGCCGCGTTATTGGACGCCTCCTTTGCTCTGCGGTCCGCCGATTTGATCGCGTTCTGATTGAACTCATAAAAACGCGCACATTGGCCCTGGACGATTTGCGCAAGCGGTTTGAGAATCTTCTGCTGGAAATTGCGTGCACTGCCTCGCTTTGCAGTCACTCTGAAAATGTTGAAAAAGGAATCAGATGCGACGTTGTATCTCTTGTAACTCAGAGGAATGCTGTCGAGAACCGGTGGCTTTGGAGCGACAAGGACGCTCTCCGTTGCAGTGCGATACCACGAGACAAAATCATCGCGGTTCTTGTTGAAAACACCTCTGGCCGTTGTGAGTTCGTCTCCAACAGGCCTCGTCCCTGCCAACGGCACGCTGAAGTACATGAGCGCTTCCTGCGCCTGCTGCTGTCGTTCCAAGGCTCTTGACATGTGCGCCGCCGCCAGGACGCTCTGATAGTTCTCGCGCATCAACTGCCCGACAGAGCTCTGCAGCTCGACAAAGTTGTAGAGGGCTACTACGCTGGAGGCAAGGCTTACGCAAACCAGAAGGAAATAGCTGAAGCCTATCTTATAGCGGAGACTGCTCATTTGAAGAAATAGTATTCATTTTTCATGCTAAAGGCAAAACCGCAGAACGCCTTATTTTCCAAGGACTTCCGGTGCTGTGCAGGCCCGTGGATTGGCCAGGATCGGGGCCCTAATACTGCCAGGCTAGGTAGGCAAGAAAGACTTTGAGCGATTGCAACTTTTTCCTTAACTTGAACGTAATTAATGACCATCAGTCATTTATTTCATTGGAGTTGAATTTGGGAACTCACGAACGTAAGGAAAGGGAGAAGGAACAACGCAGAGAGGACATTCTCGACGCCGCTCAGCGCGTGTTCTTTGAAAGAGGTTTGGCTGTTGCCACCATGGATGACATTGCTGAGACTGCAGAGCTGAGCAAAGGGACTCTCTATCTCTATTACAAGAGCAAAGAGGATCTGTATCTCACTGTCATGATGCGTGGGATGCAACTTCTCTACGATGTTTTCAGTGAAGTTGCAAACGGCGCTTACAGTCCTGCAAAAATGCTCTCACGCCTCTCCGAGGTATACCTCAATTATTTCAACAATCACAGAGACTACTTCCGGATGATGCATTATCTGCAGGCCCCGCAATTTCACAAACAGATCTCGGAAGAAGTGAAGCAGAGCTGCAGTGTTCTCAACCAGCGGATTTGGGATCTCGTGAACGGTATGTTGCAGCAGTGTATCGACGGGGGTCTCCTGCGCAAGGACCTGAATCCAGCCGAAGTGGGACTCATTCTCTGGTCGAGCGCGACAGCTCTCATGCTGCGCATTGACAATGAAGAGGGAATTTGGAGAGAGGCATTTCAGCTCAACCTCCACGATGTACTCAAGCTTTCCAATAGTTTGCTGTTTGACGCAATTTGCACAGAAAAAGGAAGGCTGGAACTGAAAGCACTTTCGAACTCTTGAACACATTCACGAGGAATACATGAACCTGAAATCCAAATCACTGATTTCCATTCTCTTGCTCTTCGCGACCGCACTCTCATTCCCGCGAGCGCAAGCGCAGGACGCATCTCCCCGTCGGCTTTCTCTCGAGGATGCTGTTCGCCTCGCTATGAAGCAGAATCCCGATCTCGTCACCGCGCGGCTTGAGGTCAAGCGCTCCGATGCCCGCGTTCTCGAAGCATGGGGAAACGCCATGCCATCGGTCGACGTCTCGGGACAATATGTCCACATGATCGACAAGCCGGTGACATTTTTCCCCGACTACTTTCTATACAGTTTTCTCAAAGGGATCGATTCCACGATCGCCAAACCAAGCGGCCAACTCGTGCCGATTTCTTTTGCCCCGGCATTCACTGCGAGCGCGTCTGTCAATGTAAGGCAGATTCTTTTCAACGGAGCTGTCTTCATCGGTGTCGGCGCCGCACATATCTATTCGCACCTCGCACGTGACCTCTACCAGGGAAAGCAGGTGGAAACTGTCACCAAGGTTCGCAAGGCCTACTATGGCGCACTTCTCGCACGTGAGGCGTTTGATTTGATGCATTCAAGCCTTCAGAATGCAGAGGACAATCTCAAGAATGTCCAGCTTATGAGAAGACAGGGAATTGTTTCGGACTACGATGAATTGCGCGCTTCTGTCGGCGTTGAGAATCTGCGTCCCATGGTCATCCAGAGCGAAACAAACTTTAACCTGTCGGTGGATAATCTGAAGAACACACTTGGCATCACAACCAAAGAGATGTTCGTCCTCGCAGACAGCCTCACGCTTCGACCGGTGGATGATCAGCTTCTTGCTGTGGCAGAGGAACTGGTGATCGAGACGAATCCCGGATTAAGCGCAACGAAGCGGCAGATCGAACTCAACAGTGCCGTTGTCAATGCCGAGCGGTCGAGTTACTTGCCAACGCTGGCAGCATTCGGGTCGTATTCGTACACCGCCGCCAAGGAGCAGTTCAACTTCTCCACTAATGACTTCTATAAAGGGTCACAGGTCGGGCTCTCCCTTTCTCTCAACCTCTTCCAGGGTTTGCAGACCTTCGCACGAGTGGAACAAGCTCAACTCGAGCAGCGCAAGAGCGAAGAGCAGAAAACCAGTCTTGAGAGGACATTACGAACCGGGGCCCATTCCATTCTCGGAAACCTGCAGCAAGCACGGAAGCGAATTGATGCTCAAGGAAAAACCGTGGAGATGGCTGAACGCGGCTACAAGATCGTCACCACACGGTTTCTGAGCAGCGCTGCAACTCAGCTCGAGGTGAACGATGCCCAGTTGGCTCTGACTCAGGCAAAAGTCAATCGTATCCAGGCGATCTACGACTACCTGTTATCGTCGGCTGACCTCGAGCAATTGATCGGTCGTCTGCCAAGCTACCTCCTCGAAACTGAAGAAAAGTAAACTACTGAAGGAACACTTTCATGACCAGTACAAAACAAGCTCTTGCGGCATTAGTGATGTTGAGTGCTTTGCTTCTTTCCTCTTGCGGCAAGCAAGAGACAAACACCAACGGCAAAAAAGTCCAACCGGTCGACGTACGGGTTGAAATCTTGAAGCCATCACGATTGGTCGACGCCATACAGGTCGCCGGCACGGTCAAAGCCTCGGAAGATGCGAATTTGAGTCCTGAAGAGGGAGGCGTTGTCAAGGAATGGAGGGCAAAGAAGGGCCAGACCGTGAAGAAAGGTGATTTGGTTATCGTTCTCAGAGACGAGGTTATCAAGGCGGGCTATGATGCAGCCACAGCGCAGTACAAGATGGCACAGCTCAACCTCGAAAAGCAAAAAAAGGTATTTGACGAGCAGGGTATCAGTGAGCTTCAGATGAAAAACCTGGAGTATACCCGCGACGCCGCTAAGGCGAACGCAGACCTGATGAAAGCTCGCTGGGAGCGGACGCAAATCCGGGCTCCGTTTGACGGGATCGTGGACAATATTGTACCTAACGAAGGCGATTTCGCGCCTCCGGGTATTCCGGTTGCCCGCGTCGTCAACACATCGACGATCAAGATTCAAGCGGACATCCCTGAAATGTATTCTGGCTCCGTTACCGTCGGCTCCGCGGCCATCATCACGTTTGACGCGCTCCCCGGCGATACGCTCCGCGGCAAAGTGAATTTCGTTGGATTGACTGTGTCGTCTGCCAACCGCGCGTTTCAGGTTGAGATCGTGGTAGTCAATCCGTACCGAAAAATCAAATCGGAGATGGTGGCAAAAGCGAGGATAATTCGCGGGACAAAGCCGAACGCGCTCTTGGTGAGCGAGAACATTGTCCAGCTTGTCGACCGTGATCGCACGATCGTGTACGTCGAGAACAACGGGAAGGCGGAAGAGCGGCGTCTGAAACTCGGCGGACGTCAGGGAATTATGGTCGAGGTGCTCGAGGGCTTGAACGCCGGTGATCACCTCATCGTTTCCGGATATCAGAAAGTCATCAATGGTACACCCGTCATCGTGACCCAATAGCGGAGACAGACCATGAAAATCTGGAGTATAGCAGTCGATCACAAGACACCCGTGTACATTCTTATGGTTTTGATTGTGTTCTTCGGGTGGACCGAGTACCAGGGTCTTCCACGCGAGGCTGCCCCCGACATAAAGATCCCGCTCATCATCGTGGCGACTCCGTACATCGGTGTGTCTCCCGTCGACATCGAGGGATTGATCTCGCAACCGCTCGAAAAGGAGCTCAAGGGACTCAAGGACATCAAACACATTACTTCTGTTTCCAAAGAGGGGCTCTCCACCATTCAAGTGGAATTCAATACCGGCATTGATATTGATGAAGGACTACGGCGTGTCCGGGACAAGGTCAGTTCGGCACGATCGCAGCTTCCCAGCGACATTCTTGATCCCGTGATCAACGAGATCAATATCAGCGAATTCCCCGTCATTTACATCAACGTGAGCGGGCAGGTCGGTTTGGCACGACTGAAGAAAATTGCAGATGATTTGGGTGATGAGATCGAGGCGATTCCCGGCGTTATCGGAGCGGACATTACGGGCGGACTGGAGCCGGAAGTGCAGGTCAACGCCGATGTCTACCGGATGAATGCTTACCAGATCAGCTTTGATGATATCGCAAACGCCATACGTGCCGAGAATCTCTCCATCCCCGGCGGCTCCATCGACACAAAGGAAAAGAACCTGACGATTCGCATCCCGGGCGAGTTCAAGGAAGTGCGCCCGCTGGAAGATATCGTCCTCAAGATGCAGAACAGCAAGCCCATCTATCTGCGCGATGTGGCAAAGGTAGATTATTCCTTTGAAGACCGGAAGACCTATGCCCGCTTGAACGGAAAGGAAGTTGTCTCCGTGCACGTCCGGAAGCGCGCGGGGGAAAACCTCATTCGCATAACCGATGAAGTCAAACGGATCGTTGAACAGACACGGGCGCAGTTGCCTCAGGGAATCACCCTCGATGTGTCGAATGACCAGTCAAAATTCGTCACACGCATGGTCAAGGAGCTCGAAAACAGCGTTCTCACGGGTATGTTTCTCGTCGTGATGTCGCTCTTCATGTTCTTCGGATTCAAGAACTCTCTGTTGATCTCGACGGCGATCCCGCTCTCAATGTTTGTGGGATTCGTCGTCCTTTCTGCTCTTGGGATCACCTTGAACATGGTTGTGTTGTTCTCCATGGTGTTGGTACTCGGCATCCTGGTTGATGATGCCATCGTCGTTATTGAAAACACGTACCGGCATCAGCAGGAATACGGGGAAAGCCCTGAAGTAGCCGCGAAAAAGGCGGCCGGCGAGGTTTTCGTGCCCGTCCTCACCTCAACGGTGACGACCCTGTCGGCATTTCTCCCCCTAGCGTTCTGGCCGGGGATTGTGGGAGACTTCATGAAGTTTTTTCCGTACACGCTGATTATCACGCTGACAGCATCCCTCTTCGTGGCGTATGTCATCAGCCCTGTGCAGGCTGCGCGGTGGATCAACTACAAGCGCGACATACGAAAGGCGAAGGAGAATCTTGAACATCCACACTGGTACAAGAAATACAACCCATTCACGTTCTTGTATCATGAGGTTGACAGCGTGGTGTTTCCGTGGCTCCAGAGCGAATACGTGAAAACGCTGAAATGGACGCTCGATCACAAGGGTCTCACAATCGCAGTGTCCTTCGGCCTGCTGCTCTTTATCATGGTATTGTTTGGACTGTTCAACAAGGGGGTCGATTTCTTCCCGAATACTCAGCCATCGCAGGTCACGATGAATATCGAGACGCCGGCTGGCACATCGCTTGATGTCACGAATCACATTGCGGAGATTATGGAGGACCGCATCAACCAGATTCCCGGAAGAAAAGATGCGGAGTTCGTCGCTGCGAGCGCGGGCACTTCGGATAACGCGTTTGATTTCGGCGCTCAGGGTACTCCCAACAAGTCACAGATTGCGATCAGTTTTTACGAGAAGAAGCTCCGGCAACAGAGTACATTTCAGACTCTCGAGGAGGTGCGGAACACCACTGGTGGCATTTCCGGGGCCGAGATTCGTGTGGCGAAACAGCAGATGGGCCCCCCCGTTGGCGCGCCTGTAAACATCGAAATCTCGGGAGAGGATTACGAACAGCTGGCATCTCTCAGTAAGGTCGTGCGCGAGAAGATCAGGGATGTTCCCGGTCTTGTTGACCTGAAAGACGACTACAACACGGGTCGCCCTGAGGTTGAAATTAGAATTGACCGCGAGAAAGCCGGCATGTATTACACAAGCACCGGGCAGATCGCTTCCACCATTCGTGCCGCCATCGCTGGTGTTGACGCATCGAAGTACCGGGTCGGGGAAGATCAGTACAACATTCGTGTCCGACTAAAGGAAGACCAGCGCGTCTCCCCGACCGATCTTGAAAACCTTCGCATCACGTTCATGAATCGGCGGGGACAGCTGCTTTCCATCCCGTTGACGTCCGTTGCCGAACTCAAGCGCACGACGGCTGTGTCGGATATCAAACGGAAAGACCAGAAGCGCGTCGTTACGGTTTCCGGTGAAGTCGAGGGCCGCGTCCAGTCTGATGTGATCAAAGACGTCCGGGCGAAGGTTGCAGGGTTGTCACTTCCAGTCGGCTACGCCATCAAACTTACCGGATCACAGGAAGAACAGCAGAAGGCCGCGGATTTTCTCGGCAAAGCGTTTGTCATCACGCTGCTCCTTGTCTTCCTTATCATGGTAGCTGAATTCAATTCATTAAAGGTACCGTTCGTCATCCTGATTTCTGTTGTTCTTTCGCTGATCGGGGTCATGCTTGGATTAGTCATCACACGGACACCCGTGAGTGTTGTAATGACGGGTGTCGGGGTTGTGGCTCTTGCTGGAATCGTCGTGCGAAACGGCATTGTTCTTCTGGACTTCGTGAAGCACAAACATGGTGAAGGGGGACTCTCGCTGGAAGATGCACTTCTCGAAGCGGGGAGGATTCGTCTCCGCCCGGTGGTCTTGACAGCAGCGGCAACCGTACTCGGTGTGTTGCCCCTGGCAACGGGGATCGACTTTGACTGGCGGGAATTTCATTTCATTTTCGGTGCAGAGAGCGCCGAATTCTGGCGCCCGCTTGCGGTCACCATTATTTTTGGACTTACCGTTTCTACGTTTCTGACGTTGGTCATCATGCCAACCGTATATTCTCTTCTGGAAGAGGCAACGCAACGGATATCATTATTCTTCAAACGGTTCAGCAGAGCGGACAACAATGGCGAACAGGTGTAATTGAGGGACCCAAACAGCGGTTTGTTGCTCGGTTGCTCAAAGAAAACGGAGCTTTGTGATGTCAAGGCTCCGTTTTCATTTGCTCTGCGGGCCGCGCGGGCCTGGGTTTTCCACGGAAAAATCCCATCTTTTCCGGGTTTTTGAAAGATGACTGCTTTTTTCAGCGAGACAAATTCGCACTTTGTCCGTCTTATCTTCATAGCACTGCAGTATCCGTTCAGCCATTCAATCCATGGCCATCTCCAGAGCGATCACCGTACCTTTTGGAGCACAAAGAAAATGCAAGGTCGTTTATTGAAGGAAATTTCCTGTGTTCTTGTTTCAGCCTCTTGTTTTCTCATACTGTTCTTGAACGGTTGCAGCAGCTCGCTGGAACTCAACAGCGGATGGACAGATCACAAACTCGCGATCACCGGCGATGGATCCCACTGGAAAGATGCCACAAATAAGATCGCTGGACCCGAGGTGTTTGTCGGAGTCAAGAATGACGACAAGAACCTCTACATCGGCCTGATCACATCAAACCGTGAGACCCAACTTCAGATGCTTGCGCTTGGATGTACGGCGTGGTTCGGCCCGGCGGGGGAGAAGAACAAGACGTTCGGCATTCAGTTTCCGGTATCCGGTTTGCTTCAGGGCCGACGCTATCCGGTACGGACAACCCCAGAAGAGATTCAACGCTTGGTCGATGCTGCACAACGCCAGTTGACCATCTGTGGTCCGGGAGAAAAAGAGCAGCACCGTATGTCCGTGCAAGGCGCCAAGGGTGTGGAGGCCCGGCTCGGATACGCCGATGGCACTTTGACTTATGAATTAAAAGTGCCTCTTCAAAGAACCAAAGAGCAACCATACGCCATCAACGCTGACACGACGAAGCAGGTTATTGTCTTCCTGGAAACCGGCGACTTCGCCGAAGCTATGAAGGGACAAACCGGTGCATCCAGTCCATCTCAAAGCTCGGGTGGACGCGGCCGAGGCGGGAGCCGTGCAGGAGGCGGGTCAGGCCAAAGCTTCGCCAATGAATCGCCAGATCCACTCAAACATTGGATTACCATTCACCTGTCGAGTGGATCACCGTCAAAATAGAAGATAGAGAGCTTGATCATTATTTGCGCTACGATAGTTCAATTCACTATTTCCATCAATAATCAGATCGGAGAACAGGTATGAAATTAACAACCGGTATTGGACGTCTTCTCATCGTTCTCCTTGCGGTGGTTTTCGTCGCTGGTATGCTGCAGGTGGCATTTGCGCAGGGACAGGGAATGAGGATGTCTCCGAAGCAGCGCGCAGATACGCTCGGAAAACAACTTGGTCTTGATTCAACGATCGTCGCAAAAGTCGTGGCAATCTATGATAAATACCAGAAGATCATCGCTGACAAACGTGCCGAGCTTCAGGATGACAGGCAGGCGATGATGGCAGCGATGACGGAGATCAGGGATGCTCAGAACAAAGAGATCATTGCCCTGTTGACAAAGGAGCAGGCGGCGAAGTTCGAAGAGATCATAAAGCAACAGCAACAACGGATGATGAATCGTCCTCCGCGCAACAACTAATCTCACTCGCTTTACCATTGATCTGGGGCGGCATTTGGTTCGGGCATTTCTACGAACTGATGTCGCCCTTGCTGTTTCCCCCCTGAACGAGTACATTCATCTCGGTTCCCGGAACCCTCCCCGACCGATCACGCATATTCCCCGAGAGAACTCTTCGCATGCAGAATAAGGTCATTCTCATCACTGGCTCGACCGATGGCATTGGCAGGCAGGCTGCAGTAGAATTGGCAGCCCTCGGTGCAACGGTTCTCATCCATGGGCGCAATGCAACCAGGGGCAAAGTTGTTGTCGAAGAGATCCAGACATCGACAGGCAACCGGAAGGTCGACCTCCTCATCGCTGATCTCTCGTCGCTAGATCAGGTGCGGGAGCTCGCGGCAGAGGTACAACGCCGTTATGACCGCCTTGACGTCCTACTCAACAATGCGGGCGTTTTCATGAATGAACGAAAGCTGACCACGGATGGCTTCGAGATGACGTATGGTGTCAACCACCTTGCTCCCTTTCTGCTGACGAACCTCCTCCTCGATCTCCTCAAGAAGAGCGCTCCTGCCAGAGTTGTCACCGTCAGCTCTGTAGCGCACACACGAGGGCGAATTGATTTTGAAAACCTCCAGGCGGAGAAGACCTTCGGCGGTTACTACGCGTACGCTCTTTCGAAACTCGCAAACGTTCTTTTTACCTATCAGCTTGCACATCAACTTGAGGGAACCGGAGTGACTTCCAATTGTCTGCATCCTGGCGTTATTGGGACAAAACTCCTTCGCTCCGGGTTCAACATGCCCGGCGCAACCACGGCTGACGGTGCCGAGACGCTCATCCACCTGGCCTCTTCTCCAGACGTAGAACATGTAACAGGCAGATACTTCCAGAACAAGATTTCCATTTCCTCTTCACCTGTGACGTATGACGAAACACTCCAGCGCGAGCTCTGGAAGGTAAGTCAGAAACACACTGGATTGCTCCCCTAGGAGCATCATCGATGCATCGCTCCCCTCTCTGTTGGCTGGTTGTGTTCAGTCTTTCCCTCGCGGTCTCATCCGCGCAGAACACCTCCGTCGGGCTGAAGCCGATGAACGAATTGCAGGGCGATTGGTACAAAGGATTTCAGGGGGGATTGTATCCCAACGGCCAGAATGTCAGGCCACGGGCTCACGATTCGGCCGGGCGAGCCTTCGCTCAACTGATCAAGCCATTGGACACAAGAGGATCCGGCGATCTGACGAACGGAAAGATCGTTCTGCTTTCCATCGGTATGTCCAATACAACACAGGAATTCTCGGTCTTCAAGCAGATCGCAGATACGGATCGTGCGAAGAATCCCCGGCTGGCTATCGTCGATGGAGCACAAGGTGGACAGACAGCGGCAATTATTTCCAGCCCATCGGCGAACTTCTGGACCGTCGTGGATCAGCGGCTAACGGCGTCAGGTGTCACGCGCATGCAAGTCCAGGTTGTCTGGATCAAAGAAGCAGATGCAAATCCGACGCAGGCCTTTCCGACGCACGCAATGACGCTGCAACACGAACTGGAGACCATCGCACGCATTGTGAAATCGCTGTACCCAAATGTGCGGGTCGCATATGTTTCGAGCAGGACGTACGCCGGCTATGCAACGACGAGTCTTAATCCAGAGCCCTTTGCGCACGAATCCGGGTTTTCTGTGAAGTGGATGATCGAAAAACAGATAGGTGGTGACACGTCGCTGGCCTATGGCGGCTCTTTCGCACGATCACCCTGGCTGGCATGGGGACCGTATCTGTGGGTTGACGGCACGACACAACGATCCGACGGACTTGTCTGGCAAGCCACGGACACACAATCCGATGGCACTCATCCATCGGCGAGCGGGTGCCTCAAGGTAGCTACACTCCTGTTGAACTTCTTCAAGTCCGATCCCACTGCCTCATCGTGGTTCCTCAAGACGCCTGCCACCGGCATTTCAGCTGAACAGAGGGAGATTCCGAACTCCATTTGGCTTACACAGAATTATCCAAATCCATTCAATGGGACAACGAATTTTGAGTTTCGGATTTCGAGTTTTGAATTTGTGACACTAAGGATACACGATGTACTCGGCAGAGAGGTCGCGACGCTCGTCAACCGGGAGCTGCCCCCGGGAACCTACCACATACCCTTTACCGCCGATCATCTCCCGAGTGGAGTCTATTTCTGTCGGCTTGAGGTGGGAAAGATCACTGAGACCCGCTCTATGTTACTCCTGAAGTAGCCCCCCTTCAGCAGGTGGTGTAGCTAGTGCCACTTCTAATATGAGATCTTGTATTCAAAAAGGCGCTAGTGCTCGCTTCCATTAGTAGAATCTATTTCCAAACACAATGATACTTTTTGGAAGCGGCACTAGTCCGTCGGCAAGTTCTCCTCAGCAGATCTCTTCGTTTTGGACTTCCACCAGTTCCTCCCGTTCACACGGAGGATTGTCCCATCGACCAGACTGAAATGCACGATCAGACCATTCTCCCTATGGAGGAGCAGGAAGGATGCGTCCGTCGACACCTCTTCATCAGAAAACCAAGCATGCGGGAAATACAGATCATCTGTACCTCGGGCCGTGGAGACCCTGAAATGGTCGTCGGCGACTTTCGAGATGTTCGCTGACACGTGTGGGCCCTCGAACGGGTAGAGGAGAATTGCGAACTGATTCGCCGGACCTATTGCCGAGATTTGGTCGAAGGAAATCCACTGGATCTGCTCGGTCTTTCCGGGCGTGAAGTCGCGCGTACTCGCAGCCATGCCAGTCCCGGCCCGGGATGGTACCTGAGGGTCCGCCGGGAGCACAAAGTACCACGAGAGAGTGTCCCCTTCCTTCTTGCAGTCCATCTGGTCAACGATGACCCAGTATGACGGTTTGACAAATGCAACCCGGCGCTGAACGTGCACACCCAGGTTCTTGTACCCATCATGTTCGCCCGAGAAGTAGTCGAGCATCGCCCCTGAATTCCAAACAATGTTATTCCCCTCGGTTTCCTTTCGTTCGATGTTCCGATCGTTCACGATGACCATGTTGTGGGCACGGGAGGATTGGTACCACGGAACGTAGAGTGGATCATCGTACGTCAGTCCAAGCCCCGCATCGACAGCAAGCGCATTTCCATATGCGTAGATCTCAAAATCGATCATATCGTTGTGTGTATGGAAGCCGGCAAATTTTCCATAGTTCAGGCTCATGTACAGTGCAGACGAGGTCCAATCGGTCCGCATGACGGTAAACCCGGATGCCGGCATATGCCGTGACGTGAACGAGGGAAGAGAGAAAGACTCATTCTTTGAAGCCGTGCCCAACAAATTCTTCATCACTCCGTAAATATACGGTTTCTGAAAGAACTCCGCTCCGTCCTGAAGAATAAACGTGGGAAACATACCCCGGTGGCTGTCGTTGATCGCAGGAATTTCTCCTGTCGGCGTGAGCATGGTGATCCACCAGTCGATGGTGTTTCCCATGCGATGCCGGATTTCAGCCGCGAGGTCATCGCCAGCGGAATACGCGGTGAGCAAATAGTACAGATTACGGAATGCCATATACGTTGCGAGCGTGTAATTGCGCGGCGCTCGCTCGGAGTGCCCACCGTCTTCGAAGAAATCCTGCCCCAGGTGTTCTTTCATCCGCTGGAGGGCGACCGCGAGCCACTCCTGCGACTCTTTGAACTCAGGAAACACCAGGGCGAGTTGGGCCAGCAACATCTGCTGATGTGTCTGCCACGGTCGATCTTTATGGGGAAGGAAATAGTATTCGATAAACACACGATTGCGAACACCAAGCCCGAGCTCATAATAGACAACATCGAGATCGGGGAAACCGCGTGTGATTGCATTTCGCTGGCTGTACCATTGATGGAAAAGGTCGTCAAACTTCACCAGATACCTTTGGTCCTGCGTAGCCACATACGCCATCAGGAGTGGTTTGGACCATCCCCAATAGTGAAAACCATATTTCCCTGATCGACCAATTTCGCGGTTGAAATCCACCTTCGTCCCGAAGTTGACCTCGACGTCGCCCCATGGTCGGATGATGTTCCTGAGCAACGCTCTGGCTCTCGCAAGCGTGCTGTCCATCTCCTGCCGGTGTTGTTGCGCATAGGCTCTCGCTTCGTCATAGCTCTTCAGCATATCCGTATCAAGCAGGAAACCGACGGTTTGCGTCACATACGTAGGTTGTCGTTTGAGGTCCCAGTAACTTCCCCAGGCTCGGAAGGCGTCTTCGAATCGGCTCGTTCGGAAGGCATGGTCGATCTCCTTAAGCGCGGGCTGATCAAGGCGAAGAGCCTGCAACAGATCGCGATCGCTGATGTCTTTAATCTGGTGTTCGACGTAATCCTGACTATTGAGCCGGGAGGGATCCGTGAATTTGAGCTGGGCCGCAAGCGGGAGAGACACAAAGAGGATAATGAGATAAGCTTTGCGAACGTGCGGAATTGTCCTCACCATTGCCGACCCTGGGACTTTTTGTGGTGAACCTGAGTTTTGAGATCCTGAGCAGAAACTTCTCGGGGTGACATCCTTCACATGTCGTCCCGAAATGCTTTTGTTCGGGACCTCGTTTTTGAGACCCCGACCAGAAGTCCCGCTCTTCGGATTCCGCCTACATGCGGGATTCATAAAGCGGAACATGTCGGGGTGACATAGTTGCCTTTGTCTCTTTGTGGCAGAACTGAGTTTTCGTCTGGTCTTCTGGTGTGATACTTCCGGAGAGAAACCCCGTACCGTACTACGGGATTTGGATTTCAGCGCCTTCTTTTGCGCCGATGCATTCAGTTTTTCCACCAAACAGTGTCACCAACTGTTTGGCTTCCTGGACCATCCCGTCGACGAAATTGTCGTCATGAAGAGGATCGTGGTGGAACAACGCAAACGTCTTCACGTTGGCTTGAACTGCAAATCGGACGACAGACTCGAGAGGAGAGTGCCCCCAGCCGCGCTTCTCATTGTACTCCTCCGACGTGTATTGTGCTTCCCCGACATAGAGATCTGCCTGCGACAGAAACTCCACGAATTTCTCGTCGAGATACGTCGGAAAATCGGAAGAGGACTCGGACTTTTGACTCTGGGCGAACAAGGTTCCCTGGTACGGCTCATTGTCAGTCGCGTACACAACACTTCGACGTCCGTCAGTCACTCGATATGCGAGGCACATTGCGGGATGGTTAAGATAGAAGTGTTTCACTGTCAGTTCACCAATGATCACTTCTTCCCGCATCTCATGAACAAAAATATTCGGACTCATCGCCCCCAATTCAACCGGGAAGTAGTCAGAGTCCATCTGGATCTTCAGGATTTTGTCCAGAGACTTGTCGCGTCCGGGCGGCCCATAGAGATGAATGGTGTTGAGAGGTTCGTATGCCGGTAGGAAAAATGGAAATCCCTGGATGTGATCCCAGTGGGTGTGACTGATGAAGACGTGAATGGTAAGCGGTTGGGATTTGAATTCTTTCAGCAGTCGATTGCCGAGCTCGCGGATGCCGGTACCAGCATCGAACACGATCAGATGGTTGCCAGATCGCAATTCAACGCACGAGGTGTTCCCGCCATAGCGCATGGTCGATGCACCGGGGGTAGCGATGGAACCCCTGGTTCCCCAGAATCGCACCGTCATCATAATGCGTTCTTGCGTTTGTTCATGTTTTCCCGGGCGACGGACATGAGATCACTGAATTCAAATGGCTTCACAACATATGCGTCTGCGCCAAGTTCGGCGGCTTTGTCCATGTCGGGTTTGTACGACTTAGCCGACATGATAATAATTGCTGTGTGCGCGAATCGCTGGTCTTTCCGAAGCATCTGGCAGACTTCGAAACCCAACAGCCTTGGCATCACAAGGTCGAGAAGAATAAGCTCCGGCAGTTCAGTACTCGCGACTTCGACAGCATCCTCGCCATTGTCGGCCTGGAGAACGGCAAATCCTTCCTGTTCGAAGCCATTGGCGACAAGCCCGCGGAAAAAATCCTCGTCATCAACGATAAGTACTTTGGGTTTCACGAGTGTTTCTGCTCCCGAAGTGAAGAATACAACGCCGAGCGACTTTGCTGCAACCGGCTCACTGATAACCGTTTGGAGTGTTGTCCGGAAACTTATCAATTACTTTGTCGAAAGGCAACCTTGACAAGGTTGGATCTGGGCTTTGTCAACAGTGGGAAGGCAGAAATGCGATTGCGAACACGCTTGGGGTGACGTGCGTTTCCATGTCGTCCCGATATGTTCTTGGTCGGGACCTCGTTTTGAGACCCTGAGCAGAAGTCCCGCTCTTCGGATTCCGCCTACACGCGGGATTTCCCGCTTCTGGATTCCGCTCATAAGCGGGATTCATAAAGCGGAACTTCTCAGGGTGACATAAGGGACTACTCAGCATCGTCGGGGTGATCCCGCCTCCGGCGGGACGACCCCCTGTTCGAAATTGTCCGGCGAGCGTATTCGCCGCGAGCCGTTGACAATTTCAGAATCTCCCGCTCCTCGATTCCGCTCGCAAGCGGGATTCAGAAAGCGGAACCGTTCGTTCTTGCAACGGGACGCCCAATGTTCAGCATCGTCGGGGTGACAGGATTCGAACCTGCGACCCCCTGCGCCCAAGGCAGGTGCGCTAACCGGACTGCGCTACACCCCGAAAAGAATACCGTTTGATCATCGATAATATACAAAGAATGTGTCCCGCCCGCAATCTGGAAAACCCCCACCTGCCGCGTATCGAAGGGTTCAGCATACTGGCTCCAAATGGGACGAACGAGTCGTTCTTTGTCTCCGGGTCTTGTCTCTCCCAATCCGGAGGAGGTCTTTTTGAATGGCTTCATAAAGCCTCAATTTCGCGACCTTGATTTCATACAGCTTGGTAGTCGGCGGCGAGATTGTAATGCTCAACCTCGCGTACGACTTCGCGTGTGCCCTCGTGGCGAACTATCCGGAATTTCCGGATAGTTGACTTCAGGCTCAATTTGACAACGAAGAGTCCTTGACAGCTACCCTGCAGTTTCGTATATTGATGCCGGAGAATCTTGCAGTGAAAGCTGCGCTTGTCTCCAAATCGATTTTGGATCGGGGTGTCCCCGGTCGGCATTCAAGCCCGCTTCGGCGGGCTTGTTGCTTTTATGGGAATATCTTCAGTCCGAAGTGGCGCCCGCCCTTGGAATAGAACTTTGGCTCCAGCACATCGAACGATGGATTAGCGCGCCCGGGATCCAGCACGTAACGCGCTATCGGATAAGCAATGAGGTCGGAGAGCTGCAATCCGTTTACATCATCAGATTTTGAGATGAATTCGATGTCGAGTTGATACGCGTGGATCCTCTCCGGCGTCACGTAGCCTGTGCCGCGTGAGCACAGTCGCTGGAAGTGTTCACGGAGCCTTGCGTCCTCTTTCCTGCCTCGTCGCTCAATCGTTATACGTAATGATTTCTCACCTCCGGGATGATCGTCCAAATAGAAAACCGACCTCTCGATGATGAACGAAAGAGCAATCTCATACACATCGCTGGCGAGCTTGCCATATTGTTTAATATGCTTCTCTTTGTTGATGGCAGAAGCAATAATGGCGTAATCTGACGATGTAACAAGGCGATTGATGGCCGCGTAGAATTCCTTCTTGATGTCCTCATCAAAAAGGATTTGCAACTCCTTTTCGCATTTCCGTATGTCCCTCGAGTGTAGTATGGCTTTCCTGTCCCCCCAAAATTTCCGTTTCAGAGTTAGCATTTCTGCATTCACCTGCTCGTATGATGGATCTGACATGATGACACCACACAGCACGAAAACAGGAAACTCAGGGTCTACATTTCCAAGGCCGTGGTCTCCACTCTCATCAAGGAATAAGCGATACTTCGAAGGCATAGTGTTGTCAAATTGGGCTTGAATCAAACCGGCTCAGGTATTTGCCGGGTTGGTGCTCAGGCGGTGGCAATGGTCATCGAGCGAAGCCAGTCGATCCCGAGTCATCATTCAAACAACGAATGAATAACACGCTTGCCGGTCTATTTTGCGCTTTTCACGACACTCATTGCAGTTGCGATCAGAGACGAAATATCACCAAAGTTCGCCGGTAGTATCAAGGTCGTCCCCTGTTTCGCAAGATGCCCGAATTGTTCCACTAATTTTTCAGCGACGCGCAATTGCACAGCCTCCATTCCGCCGTTGGCCTGAACAGCCGCCGCAACCGCTTTCACACCATCTGCCGTTGCATTTGCAACAGCACGGATTGCTTCAGCCTGGCCGCTTGCTTCGTTAATTTGTTTCTGACGGACTGCTTCAGATTCGAGAACGACCTTCTGTTTCTGCCCTTCGGCAACGTTGATCGCGGACTGTTTCTCTCCTTCTGACTGCAAAATGATCGCCCGCTTCTCGCGTTCCGCCTGCATTTGTTTTTCCATCGCAATGAGGACAGTTTTCGGAGGGACGATGTTCTTAATTTCGTACCGAAGGATCTTCACGCCCCATGTGCGTGATGCCTCATTGATCGCGTTGACGATCGCCGAGTTGATCAAGGTCCGTTCTTCAAATGTTTTGTCAAGGTCGATCTTTCCGACTTCACTGCGCATGGTCGTCTGCGACAACTGCACGATCGAAACCATGTAATTGTTGATGCCGTACGACGCCATCTTCGGATCAAACACCTGCACGAAAATCACACCGTCGACCCCGACTTGCACGTTGTCTCTGGTGATGCAGATCTGCTCCGGTATATCGACCGTCTGTTCCTTCAGGGTATGCTTATAGGCAATTTTATCCATGAATGGAACGATGTAGCTAATTCCCGCTTGTAGTGAGACGTGAAATTTACCGAGCCGCTCTACGACATAAGCACTTTGCTGTGGAACGACACGGACGCCGGTGATGACCGTGAGGACTGCAAGTGCAGCGACGACAAGAAAGAACATTTGCATAATAACCCCCTTCTTGTTTATGGTTTATTCGATGTATTTGACTTTCGCTCGAATTCCATCTAAAGAAACAATTTCGACCGTGCTCCCGTCAAGGATCGGCTCGGCGGATTCGCTGAAGGCGATCCATACCGATCCACGGTAAGAAATGGCGCCTTCGCCTCCGACAGGGATCGCTTTTACTACCTTGACTTTTTGCCCTTTGTAGTCCGGTGGTATGTCGTGACTGCCGAAGAATAGCTTCTTCGCAGTTTTTCTGAGCACGAACAACATGAACAGAGAAGAAACGGCAAAGACCGCTAACTGGCTGCTTATTCCGGGAGTGATGCCGGCCCATGTGGTGAGCGAGACGATCAACGCGCCCACTCCAAAGAATGCGAAGACGAATGTGAGGCTCATCAGTTCGATGATGATGAGGACGATTCCGACTATCGCCCAGACAATCACCGGAGACATAAATGATTCGAACATACTATTAGTTCCTTTCCCTGTGATGAATGTTTCTGAACATAGGAGGGAGCTGAGAAGAATGATACTAGTGTGAACAATTCGACATTTCCCTAGTCTGCAAATTGAACCTGACTAAATATGGACCAGTTTTGATGGAAAGGCAAATAGAGGTGATGGGAATGCTTATTCCTCCGCAAACTTCTTTATTGCATCAAAGTACTTCACAATCGCTTTAGCCTTGTTCTTCCCAAATGAGAGCCAATGCCACGAGGTATCGGGATTGGCTTGTCTGCCACTTCTTGCTCATGCGCTTTGCTTCGTTAACAGGTTCGCGACCACGCGTGCCAGAATCTCCTTCTCTGCCGGCTTGCTCTCGGCAATCAACAATGTCATCGCCACGAGTGCATTATCTCCGAGGCGCTTCGAACCGTCGGCTTTGTAGAGCACACGATTCTTCTCAAGAAACCAGAGAAACAACGCCGCCGCAATCCGTTTGTTGCCGTCGACAAACGAATGATTCTTCACCAGGAAATACAGAAGGTGCGCTGCTTTTTCTTCAAGACCGGGGTACAGATCCTTGCCGCTAAAGGTCTGAAAGACTGCCTGCAGGGAGCCATGAAGACTTTCATCTTTTTCTTGTCCAAAGAGGGCAGGTGCGGCAAACTTCTCTTTCACCCGCTCAATGATCCTCCTCGCCTCCTCGTACGTCACCGGTGCGGCCCGCACCTTTGTCGTCTTTGCAAGGGATACTCGTTGGTGATCGTAGTCGTCAAGCAGATCGAGCGCAAAGGTGTAGTCGCGCACCACACGCAGTACGGCGGTGGCTTCATCGCTCGTGAGCGGATGACGTTCAGCGACCTCGGCAATGAGCTGCACCGCCTGCCGGAGTTCCTTGAGCCGCCTTTCGTTGACGGTATAGCCCCTGACAAGATGCTCGCGGAGGACGCTTGTGGCCCAGATGCGAAATTGCGTGCCCCGTTTCGAGTTGACCCGATAGCCAACAGAAATGGCCATATCGAGGTTGTAAAATGTTGTGCGGTATTCCTTTCCGTCTGAGGCAGTATGTGCAAAAATTGCACATACTGAATTCTCCCGAAGCTCCTTGTCCCGAAAGATATTGCGGATGTGCTTTGTGATGACACTGCGCTCGGTCTTAAAAAGTGTTGCCATCTGCTTCTGCGTGAGCCAAACCATCTCCTGTTCAAGCCGGACGTCAATATGGGTTGCCCCATCTTCTGTGCGGTAGATGATGATTTCGCCCTTTTGTGGAGGTTGTTTCATGTCCGCTCCGTTGTGTGCGCCAGTAATTATTGTATGTTCCCCATGCTGTTAGTTACTTTCCCTGTGATGAATGTTTCTGAACATAGGAGGGGACTGAGGAGAATGATGCTCTTGTGAACAATTCGACATTTCCCTGATCTGCAAATCGAACCCAACTAAATATGGACCAGCTTTGGTGGAAAGGCAAATGGAGGTTATGCGAATGCCTATTCTTCCGCAAACTTCTTTATCGCATCGAAATACTTCACAATCGCTTTGGCCTTGTTCTTCCCAAACGAGAGCCAATGCCACGAGGTATCGGGATTTGGCCTGTGCACGGTCGGAATGCTCAAGATTGCTTACCTTGGTATTCATGGGTGGCGCGTTACGGTGGATGTGTTCATGCAGTCGCAACCAGAACATCATTACGAACTAATTCGCACTTCCCATTTATTGAGCCTTTCCACTAACTGAAAACCCATTGTTTAAATCTTGCCATCTCTCCATTTTGAACGGCCTCCAGTCCTATATTTCCATCTAGGACCCAGTCCTGGAAATACTCATCAATAGTAGCAAGCTCTGAATCGTCTTTGGTGCGCAGGAGGCTCCATTTCAATTCGGTTAAAAGCGAAGCACTGTATTCAAGTGCTCTCACCGCATAGTATTCAGTCAAAATACTATCAGTTGTTGCACGGTGCACCAACATGTTTCTGATCCTGTAGATGTTGTATACATCATCCTTGACGCGCCACAGTTCGGAACGCAGCCCATTCATTGCAGTTTCTTTGTCATAAAACAAATCACGCATCGATTGGATCTCGAGTGCTAGCGCAGGGAGATTACTGGCTTTGAGTTCGGCGATGACCGCGTCTGAACAAGCGACAAATCCTCCACTCGTATATATCGCGCCATCCTTCTCGACAAACTGGGCAAGCACATCCTTCGAGAGGGAAAATTCTTTTCCGTATTTAAGGTTAAAGAATAGTTTGCCGCCCGGTAGAAAATTGTGGGCAAGCGAGCCCGCATACTTCTTCAATTCATGCTTTGTCTCAATAAGACATAGAATCAATTGTATCTGAGCAATGCGCTCATCCGCGTACCACTGAACATTTACGTTCTTCTCATTGGGCCGAGTCCTCAGAAATCCTGGAATTCTTAGGGACACCCGGCTGCCGCCTCGGAATAGGTGTTCGAGTGAAAACCACGCATTCAACAAGGTCTCAGAACTCTGCCCACACTCAATGGCTTTTCGATGCCAATCCATCGAAGCTAACCAAATATTCACAGATCGATTTCAGTAGTGTCCGGTTAAGGAGTTTTTGTTTTGCTATAAGTTCTTTGGCAAGTGAGTGTTAAACGGATTTTCCAGTGTTATCGATTTGAACTCCGACGTACCTTTGGGATTGGCTTTTGTTCCCACACTATCCATACCCGA
>JAPLFP010000197.1 GCA_026390585.1 Ignavibacteriales bacterium
GGCGAGGCATGCCTCGCCCCAACAGAAACAACGGAATAATCTCGGCGACATCGTCGGTTCATTCAAATCCGCTGTTACAAACCGGGGAAACAAAATTCACAACACCCCTGGTGTCACCATCTGGCAACGCGGGTATTTTGAACATGTCATTCGCGATGATCGTTCTTTGCGCAAAATCCGCGATTACATCGCCATCAACCCTCAACGATGGTCCATCGATGATGAGAACGATAATCGAATTGGAGACGATGAACCATTTAACCAGTTGACCATTCACCAATAACAATTGCGACCGAATCATTCTGGAGATCAACCATATGCGTAGAATCTTTCTTTCAATCCTCCTGATTTTTGCTAGCTTTACACTTGCTGCCGCCCAACCAACCGCAACCACCAAGCGCCCCATCGCTCCTTCCGACGTTTATCGGCTTCAATCCATCGGCGGTCTCCAGGTTTCGCCTGACGGGGAATGGATCGCGTACGTCCTCACCTCTACCGATTCTACAAAAGACAAGAGGAATTCCGACATTTGGATGATCAGTCGGGACGGCAAACAAAATGTCCAACTCACAAACAGTCCTGACGGGGAAAGTCAACCGCGTTTCAGTCCCGACGGCAAGTACGTCTCATTTGTTGCCAAACGTGGCGAAGACAAGGTGAGTCAGGTCTATTTACTTGACCGGCGAGGGGGCGATGCGATCAAAGCGACGGATGTTAAAGGAGGACTTGGCGATCATCGCTGGTCACCAGATGGTAAGAAAATACTCTTGGTAGTAAAAGACCCGGATTTTTCCGACACAGCGAAAACCAAGACGCGCACACCGTACGTGATCGATCGCTTTCACTTCAAGCAGGACAACGAAGGCTACCTCGATCGCCGCGCCACACATCTGTACTTGTTCACGCTCGCTGACAAGAAAGTCGACACGCTGACCACCGGCAAGTACGACGAGACCCAGCCGGCGTTCTCCCCAGATGGATTGCAGATTGCGTTTGTCAGCAACCGCACTGAAGATCCTGACAAGAACGAGAACTCGGATATCTATGTGATGGATGCAAAACCGGGTGCTCCAATGAAAAAACTGACCGACTGGCCAGGCAGTGACGCCTCTCCCGTCTGGAGCCCCGATGGACAACAGATCGCGTACCTACAGAGCAGCAGCAATGAGAACTTTACGATGTACGGGCAAAACTATCTCGCCGTCATCCCCAAGGATGGAGGAATGCCGAATCTTCTCTCAAAACCGGTGGACAGGCCGGTGAACACTCCCCGATGGTCAGCGGATGGAAAGAAGATATATGTCATCGAGAAGGATGACCGGCAATCGCTTGTGGCGTCATTTGATGTCGCATCGGGCCGATTGACCCGCGTCGTTGACGGCGAGCGAAGCGTTTCCTCGCTTGAATGTGACAAACCACACGACAGCTGGTTCATGCTTGTGAGCACGCCGACACATCCTGCTGAAATCTTCATGCTTGAGCACGATTCACTCAGAGCATTAACAAGCATCCACGACGCATTCCTGGCGCCACTACAGTTGGCAACCGTTGAAGGGTTCCGGTCGAAGAGCAAGGATGGCACGATGATCTCCAACATTCTCTTTCGTCCGGCAACTGTAGGCGCAAACCAGAAACTGCCATTGATCCTCTACATCCATGGCGGCCCTGTCGGACAAGATGAATTCGGGTTTGACATGACTTCGCAGATACTTGCTTCCGCCGGCTACGCGGTTGCTGCTGTTAATTATCGTGGAAGCAGCGGCCGGGGAATTGATTTCACCCGTGCGATCTATGCTGATTGGGGAAACAAAGAAGTAATGGACATTGTCGGAGCAGCGGACCACTTGATCAAGCAAGGCATAGTCGACGAGAAACGGATGGGCATTGGCGGATGGAGCTACGGCGGCATCTCTACCAACTACACCATCGCAACAGATCAGCGATTCAAAGCTGCTGCGAGCGGGGCCGGCAGCGGTCTGCAGTTTACCATGTACGGTGTCGATCAGTACGCGACGCAATATGAAACGGAGCTCGGTGTACCCTGGAAGCAGCCGGAAAAATGGATGAAGCTCTCCTATCCGTTCTTCCATGTGGATCGTATCAAAACACCGACGCTGTTCATGGGGTCGCAGAATGACTTTAACGTACCGGTCGCGGGAGCCGAGCAGATGTATCAGGCACTGCGGAGTTTAGGCATTCCGACAGAGTTGGTAATCTATCCAAATCAAAACCATGGCCTCACAATGCCAAGCTATGTGAAAGACCGTTTGGAACGGTACATCAAGTGGTTCGATAAGTATCTGAAAGGATGATTGAGTCAATGAGACAATGAACAAATGAAGAAATCCATATGACCGGCCAGACAATTTCGCATTATCACATTATGGAAAAGTTGGGAGAAGGCAGGCGTTAGGTGTTCTTGAGATTGTTTCTAACCACCTATAAGGAGTGACCCATGAATAAATCCGAGACAAGCCTCTTCGTGTTCGGTCTCTACTTGATCGTCATCGTAGGACTGGGATTCATTTTTATGCCGACCATGGTGCTCGACATGTTCGGTCTGAAATATGGCGATGATACGTGGCCAAGGTTTGTGGGGATGTTGGCCTCAATTATCGGAGCCTACTACATCGTTGCTGTACGAGCCAAGTTGCAGCCGATGTTCATCTGGACGGTCTGGATGAGGTACTATGCTGCCACATTCATGGTGGCATTGCTCCTTATCGGCAAGGTTGGAGTTCCGATTCTGATGTTCGCAGCAATCGATGCTGCCGGCGCAACATGGACGTTGATGACGCTGAAGAAATAGAATGTATCCAAGAATGCGTTGGGTCTGGAAAATCCTGATGGCTGGCTTGGTACATCCTTCGACCCTTCGGTCATACTCAGGGTCGAATCCTGAGCCTGTCGAAGGATTCGACTTCGGTCGCAGACAACGCTCCCGCAGCTCAGGATGTGTCCCCTTTTTGTTCCACGCGCTAGCAAAAGAACATGTCACACCCTGAGCGGAGCGAATGCTTTTCATGAGCGCAGTCGAAGGGAGTACCGGACCTGCCGAAAGACTCAGCCATTAACTAACGTCCCAGCCTGCTTCCATTGACCGACGTTGGGTGACGGGGACGGTTTTGGGTTCACGAAACCCCGGAGGGGTTTGGAAGTCAATGAAGCCGTTCGTTTCAACGAATGGCGGAGGTGCGTCACCGGGCTGTTTTTCAATTGTCGAAATAGATAAATATATTGCTTCCGCTATCCGCTTCCATTCCATGGTGATGCTCCGGACCGAGATGCTGACATCGAATTTTACCACGCATCGGTTCCACAGACCGAATACCAACGATAATAGAAGAACCCGCACATGAAAAAGTCAGTCCTCCTTCTTCTGCTCCCCCTCACCCTCTTTGGACAAGGTTTCTCCAAGGAGGAACTATCTCGCTGGCAAAAACAGGCGAGCCGGGTCACGATCATCCGCGACACCTGGGGTATCCCCCACATCTACGGCAAATCGGATGCAGATGCCGTGTTCGGTCTCTTGTATGCTCAATGCGAAGATGATTTCAAACGCGTAGAAATGAACTACATCGAAAAACTGGGGAGAACAGCCGAAGTGAAAGGTGAAGCGGCCTTGGCTTCTGATCTCTACATACAATTGGTCATCGATTCATCGGAAGCGATGGCTGACTACAAAAAGAGTCCGGGCTGGCTCAGGACTCTGATGAATGCCTATGCAGACGGCATTAACTACTATATTTTCACACATCCGTCAGTCAAGCCGGCGTTGTTGAAACGGTTCGAATCCTGGTTTCCGCTGATGTGGACAAATGGAAGTATCAGCGCGATCAGCACCGGCGATGTAACAGCAAGAGATGTGAGAGCTCTCTACCTTGAGGGAAGTGACCCAATCAGCCTCAACCCGACAGAACCGGAAGAACAATTGACCGGCTCGAATGGATTTGCCATCGTTCCCTCGAAAACCCTTTCGGGAAATGCCATCCTCTATATCAATCCGCACGTTTCCTTCTATTTTCGCCCCGAAGTGCATGTAGTAAGTGAAGAAGGGCTGAACACCTATGGTGCCGTGACATGGGGACAGTTTTTTGTTTACCAGGGCTTCAACCAACACTGCGGATGGATGCACACATCCAGTGCTGTCGATGTATCCGACATGTATGTCGAAAAAGTCACAAAGAAGGACGGTCACATTTTCTACAAGTATAATGGATCCGAAAGACCGGTGACCGAACGAACAATAACTCTTCGTTACAGAGTGGGAGATAGTCTGCAGGCAAAGACCATCAGGGCGTACTTCACGCATCACGGCCCCGTGATGGCAAAGCGAAACGGCGAGTGGATCAGCGTGCGATCGTACAACCGCTCGCTCACCAGCCTGATCCAAAGCTGGCAGCGAACCAAGAGCACGGGGTTTGCGTCATTCAAAAAAACGATGGCGCTTTGTTCCAACACATCCGACAACACGGTTTTTGCCGACGACAAAGGGAATATTGCCTACTGGCATGGCAATTTTGTTCCGCGACGCGACAATTCCGTCAACTGGGCAAAACCGGTTGATGGAACGACTCCCGCGACAGAATGGAAGGGTCTGCACACACTGGATGAAATTGTTCATGTGTACAATCCCTCCAACGGATGGATACAAAACTGCAATTCCACTCCGTTCACTGTATCGGGGGCCAGCAGTCCGAAGAGAGAGAATTTCCCCGTCTACATGGCGCCCGATGGAGAGAATTTCCGGGGCATCAATGCTGTACGGGTATTGAGTAGGGAACACGCGTTCACTCTGGACAAAATCATCGCCGCAGGGTATGATCCCACACTGACTGCATTTGAGATACTGGTGCCTGCGTTGGTCACAGCCTTCGAACAGAATGTAAAACCAAACGATTCACTTTTTGTGCAATTGAATGAAGCGGTTACTATTCTGAAGCAATGGGATTTTCGATGCAGTGAGAACTCCATCGCGACGACGCTCGCCGTTGATTGGGGGAGAGAGTTGAACCCCGCTATCCAAAGAACTCGCATTGATGGAGGAAATTCGGATCAGGTGGAGAAAACAAAGAAGTTTGCAGGCGGGGCATCGGTACAGGAATTGGCTCTACCATTACTGAATGCAATGCGTGACCTCGAAAAGAGATTTGGAAAGTGGCAAATGCCGTGGGGAGAGATCAATCGTTACCAGCGCCTGACGAATGATCTCGAAGAACGATTTGACGACAATCAACCTAGCCTGCCTGTAGGGTTTGCATCGTCGCAATGGGGAATGCTGGCTGCCTATAACAGCCGATCATTTTCTGGCACCAACAAGAGGTATGGCATCGGTGGAGCGAGCTTTGTCTGCGCGGTGGAGTTCGGAAAGAACGTGAGAGCCAAATCAGTGTTGACCGGCGGAGAGAGCGGCGACCCAACGTCGAAACACTTTACTGATCAGGCACTGATGTACACGAAGGGTCAATTCAAGGATGTCCTGTTCTACAAACAAGATGTGCTGAAACATGTGGAAAAGAAATATCACCCGGGGGAAATAACCCCTTAGGGACGTGGCTTGTCCCACTATGAACGATGCACAATTTAAGATGAGGAATCCAAATGCCTGATGTGCCATCAACACAAAAGAAGTTTCAATGGAAGTGGGTCTGGATTTCGCTGCTGATGTACGTTGTGTTCTATTTCTTTCCCCTCACACTTGTGCCCGGCGGAATGCTGAGCGGCGCAACAGTGACAAAGGCCTCTGCGGTCTTCATCGGCGTTTGGTCGTTCGCCGGAATGATCGTTATCTCCGGTGTTGCAGGCTATATCTCCAAAGGCGTGACGATCAAGGAACCGGCCGCCGCTGCCGTCGGTCTTGTGATCTTGTCTCTTGTCGCTGTTCAAATCAAGTTCAACTCGGCTATACAAATTACGACACAGAGCATCCTTGGATTGGTCATCGCACTGGCCGTCGTCGCCGGATTGTCCCTTGCCGGTGCATGGTTTGGAGAGATACTGCAGAGGGTTCTCCAATCAAAAGGGCCGGAGCCGGAGTAGCACGGTTGTCGTTGAGTCCGCAAAGAAATCTCCCCCGCAACTTTGAGCCGGGGGGCGCATGTTCTAACTCCTATATGGTCTTCACCTACTTTGTGTTTGTGAACTTCTCAACCTTGTTCTTTAGAGGCTTCACTGAGCGCAGATATTTATAGATTGCTCCGAGATCCCTCTCCGTCATCCCTGCGAACATCGTCCAAGGCATTGCCGTGTTGTACTCCATGCTGGTGGCTGGCATGGTCCGCCCTTCCGGGTTATCGTAGAATTTGAATTTGTTCACAAAGTCTGTTTCAGACCAAGAGCCGATCCCAGTGTCTTCATCCGGCGTAAGGTTTGCTGATCGTACCAACTGCCCGTTCGGAAACGGAAACTCGAACCCGCCTGCGAATTCCAGGCCCGCAATGATCTGTCCATCCTTCCGCTGTGTGTGACATTCAATACAGTTGGCAGCGTTCACCAGATACTTTCCATATTCGTAAACATTGGATGTGTCGGGCACGCCATGTTGTGTGTGTTTCCCAGGAATGGTCCGCACGATCAGGTTCAGCGGAAAATTGAGCGTGGTCGGTGGTGGCGTGTTCTCGATCGGCTTTAGCGTCCGGATGTACGCGATGATCGACAGAATGTCTTCCTCGCTCATCGCCGTGAAGTGCGTGTACGGCATCAACGGGAACATTGCTTTCCCGTCTTTGTCAACACCGGTTGTGATTGCCCGATACAGAACACCGTCGCTCACCGAGCCGAGAGCCGCCGGTGTAATATTGTGGGCATAGATGGTTCCGGGAAAGCCCAACTTTTCATCAAAGACTTCTCCACCTTTACCTTCTGTTCCCGCCAGCGGCGGACCCGAGAAGTACTCCCAGTTACGTGTGGCATGGCAGTCGATGCAAACAGAAACATGGTTCGCCAGATACGCTCCCCGCGCAAGACGTTCCGGCGTGGCCTGGACCGTCATGTTCTCAACCGGTCCGACATCAGGGAACTTTAGAAACAGATAGCCCACCCCCACCGCGATCACCAGCACAACGACACCTAGTCCCCAACCAAGAATCTTGAGGATTTTCTTCATGCAGCCTCCTGAAAGATGAATGTGAAAACCTCCACTTCTCAGAAGATGAAAACAAATCGCGGGAAATTTCGTTCCCGCCCTCTCTTTGTGAGACGCCTACCTCGGTAGGCGCAGCGGCCAAACCCCTTGTTTCTCAATCCTTTCTGCACGCTCTTGACAAGCGCAGGCAGAACGACTATCTTTCGGGTGCCTTTCTCACAGAACCGACAGACTTAGACGTTGTAGTTTCGTTCTTCTGTTGTACCCATCGAACTGAACAAACCGCGGATAGATTTCCTTGAATGCGGTTGGTTCCATAGTACACGGCAGGCAATCCCAACGCGACTGGTGTTGCACGCGCTGACGCGACTGAGATGTTTTCAACACCGCGACATATTCTCCACCCGAATCTTTCATATCACATCCTGGAACGACACGAGGATCCATGGCGATGATTGGACAAACCATTTCCCATTATAAGGTCCTCGAGAAACTAGGCGAGGGAGGAATGGGGGTCGTCTACAAAGCCCAGGATACAAAGCTCTTGCGCCCCGTTGCGCTGAAGTTCCTCTCTGCAGACATGACACGCGACCAGGATGCGAAGAAACGTTTTATTCAGGAAGCACGCGCTGCATCCGCGCTTGATCATCCCAACATCGCTGTCGTTCATGACATCGATGAGACCTCCGACGGTCATTCGTTCATCTGTATGGCGTACTACGAGGGTCAGACTCTTAAGGCGAAACTCGCCAAGGGACCCATGAGTGTCGATGAATCAGTGAATATTGCACTTCAGATTGCCAGTGGGCTTCAACGAGCTCATGAATCCCGCATCATCCATCGCGACATCAAACCGGGCAACATCATCATTACACCGCAAGGAGAGGTGAAGATCGTCGATTTCGGACTTGCTAAGCTCGCGGTCCAGAGTCATATCACAAGAAGCCATATTACGGGAGGCACCTCCGCCTACATGGCCCCCGAACAAATACTGGGGGATGAAGCAGACGCACGGAGCGACTTGTTTTCCCTTGGTGTTGTGTTGTACGAAGCAGTCGTGGGCCGAAGGCCGTTTCTTGGAGAGCACGAACCCGCCCTTTTTTATTCCATCGTAAACACTGAGCCCATTCCACCATCGGCACTCCAGCCTGGCATTTCACAGGAACTCGAGCGAGTCATTCTAAAACTTCTTGCCAAAGAGCCAACGCAGCGCTATCAAAGTGCTGCGGATGTGCGGGCAGATCTCAAACGCTTTCTCGGCGAAGAGCCGACCCCCTCTCCGAGAAGACCGCGCTCACGCCCTGGTAAATCTCGGTGGATTATCACTGCGAGCACAATTGTCCTCACCGGTGCAATTCTCCTCCTCTGGTTCAGCACGTCAAAGCCAGCACTTTCACTCTCACCGAACGACTATGTCCTGGTGGCAGCGTTTGAAAACACGACAGGTGAAACCATATTTGACCAGTCGCTCACCGAGGCGATGAGGGTTTCACTGCGGCAATCATCACGCATCAGTCTTCTTTCAGAATCACGAGTCCAGGATGCACTCGCACGCATGCAGAGCGCGAAGAAGATTCCGCTCGACGCTGTCACAGCGCTCGAGGTCGCCCGACGAGAAGGGGCGCGCATTGTGCTCGCTGGAAATATCGGCCGGGTCGGAACAGAGTACCTGTTAACGTGCAGGATCATTGACGCTGTGAGCGGCGAAACTGTGAGCATTCGTCACCATCAAGCCTTAACGGCTGGACAGATCATCTCGCGTTTGGACGATTTGTGCCGGGATGTCCGCGAGGCACTCGGAGAGTCGCTTCACGAAATATCACAATACTCCTCTCCTCTTGACAAGGTTACGACACCATCTCTAGAAGCGTTAGCGTTGTATTCACGTGGCAACGTCCTCGAGGGACAGGGAAACTACTCCGAGGCAGCCTTGCTGAAAGAACAAGCGGTCGTCAAAGATTCGTTGTTCGTCATGGCCATCAGCGACGTTTCCTATATTCACCGCAAACTGAGAAATGACAGCCTCGCTTTGATCTTCCACCGACGTGTTCTTCCACTGGTGAATCGGGTCAGTGACCGAGAGCGATATTATATTCTGTCTCTTTATTACGGGCCTTCGTTCGAGTATGACTTTCAAACTGCGTTCGAATATGCAAGGAAACTAGTTGCTCGTTATCCAAATAGTGCTGAAGGATTGGCAATGCTCGGCTGGCTCGCGATGCGCGTCGGGGATCTCCCGACATGTCTTTCCGCGAACGAGAGGTCTGTGTCGGCTGATTCCACCTACGCAGGAACATGCTACAATAATTCAGGTTTTGCCCTTGCTATGATTGGAAAGCCGGAGGAAGCGCTCGTGTATTTTAATCGGAGCAAAATTCTTCGCCCCACGTTTACCATGATCGATGAGTACAGGGCTCGCGCATTCTGGATGAGTCTGCGCGTTGATTCCGCTGCCAGGATCTTTCAGTCAATTAACGCCTTGAACTCAATGATCGCACTTCAGTACTTTGGCGGCCGGCTACAGATCGCAGCGGACCTCTGCCGAGCTGAGATTGCACGTACAACGGAACCAAAGAACCAAGCAGGCCTCCTTCATCTTCTCTCGTTCATCGAGCGTTCTCGCGGAAACTTTGCGCTGTCACGCAAAGTTCTCATGGAAGCCTTGGCAAAATGCCCTACCTCGGCTGAAGAGTTTTTTCTCATTGGTGCCTCTCTGGCTCGATCGGGTCGCATCCAGGAAGCCCAGAATGTGCTCGCAAAGATAGACCACATCCGCAGTATCGATCCCTACTTTCAGAAGCGCAAGGGAGACTATACTAGCTTTGTCGCCGGTTCGATCGAAATGGCCGCGGGGAAACTCAAAGCGTCAATCGACCATTTTCGCCAGGTGAAACGAATACAGGCGGATGATGTATTTTTTCTCACTGCTCAGAGATCTCTTGCAGACTGTTACCGTGCACAATCAGAAACCTCGGCAATTGGCATTTATCAATACTTGCTTCAGAAGAGGGGCGAGGTTCTTATGGCCCCACGCCAACCCTCAATGCACCCTTCCTTTCTTTGGGTTGAGGTCCAGCTCGAACTGGCGAAGTTGTTGTTTTCCCACGGCCGGAAGAGTGAGGCCCGTGCGAATCTCGAACATCTGCAATCCCTCTGGGCAAATGCTGATGACAACTACATTCACTCTCGCGAAGTGCGTCAGCTCCTCGCGAGAATGTCCCAGTAACACACGCCATCTCATCAAGAAAGGAGCCATCACATGAAACGATTCCTCCTCCCAGCCTCGCTGGCAATTCTCTTCTGGATTGCTTCTGCTGTCGTTGGCTGCAGCAAATCACCCGACGTGACCCCGAATCGTCCCTGGCCTCCAGACACCTTGTGGGCAGTCCGGCAAGCCGACCAGTCATACAGCGTTTACAGCGAATGGCCACCGGATACAACGATCGGCATAGCTGAATTCAATATAATGGGCGCACCACCACCAGCAGTCATGATGATGGCCAAAAGCATCAAACATGAGACGTCCACCAAGATCGCGGCTTTTCATGAAGGAACAGCAGGACCTCGTCCGTGGCCGCCGGATACTCTGAGGATGATCCTACGGTTGAAAAAAGTCATTCGTTGATTGTTCGCCGGTTCTCGCTTCGGCTTGTTCTCGGTAGTACAAAATGCAGTCTGAATCACTGGCGAACATTACGGGAAATGCGCAGGTGATACCCTTCGGGCCAGATGGCTTCTCCGCCGTGGTTGGTGGCGCTTCAGGGATCTATTACTACACCATTTTTGTAAAAGTGGGCAGTAATTTCTGTCCGGTCGAAGGCAACTCTCCGCCAGAGATGGTCATCGAGTAGCGCTTGCTTGTGCGGTAGATATACAGTACGTTTGTTCAACACTTGGGGCAAAGGATTGGTCTATGCTCATTCGCAGCCCTCTCTCCCTTGACCACTCCCCCGCCTGCACTGTATTCTATCCCAAACTTCTATGAATCATAGCGCTCCTCCATCATCCACCATGACAGCGAAGTCACGAGCATCCACCATAATCAAGAAAGGTTCAATATGGCTGCCACACAAAAGACGCCGACAAATCCTCAGGTCGATGTAAAGATCATCAAAGTAGGTGGTAAAGGTGCGAACTGGTTCGTCAAGCCGTTGATCATCCAACCAAATACCAAGGTGGTTTGGCATTGCGGCATTGACAGTTTCACCATCTGGTTCCCGAAAAACCATAATCCGCTTGCCAATGGCAATACTGAGATTTACGGCAAGAATGGAAAAGCGAGCGCTGTTGTAGGGACTAAGAAGGACATCTACCACTACTGCATACTCGTTACAGAGGACAATGTTGATGTTCATCTCGTGGAAGGGAATTCCCCTCCCACCATGGTGATCGAATAGCGGAAGTTTAGCTCCCTAGGAAACCCCTTTCATTTCTGATAACGGACGCAGTGGAGGCGTCCTCTCGGATTTCGTACGCCCAAAACTCTTGAGTGCTCACATGCCTCAAGTCCCTTTCCCGCTCGCTCAAGAGTTCGCAACGATGCTTATCTTCTTATTACTTCATAACCGCTGGTCTTCCGGCCATCCATCCCGCGTTTTTAACCATTTTCCACATCAATCGTATCATTCTTAGTGAGAGAATACAAGAACGATATTGCGGGCTCACATGGGGAGGTTCAGGCGGATGTTGTCAGCCGTTCACAGTGCAGAGATCTCGCCGCGTTTGAGCAACTCGTCCGGAAATATCAACCCTATGCATTCTCTCTTGCGATGAAATTCCTCTGTGATGAAGCAGAGGCTTCTGACGTTGTCCAGGATTCGTTTCTCCGAGTTTGGAAAAACATCGATCATTATGACCCGAATCAGAAATTTTCAACGTGGCTCTACAAGATCGTTACGAATCTCTGCGTCGACCGGTTCCGTGCGCTCAAAAGAAACCGGAGCATTTTTCTCTCGCGGGACCGTGATCCTATGATGGAAGATCTCCCGGACGAGCGCGACTGGGTAACGCTGCAATCCCAAGAACAGTTGGCCGACATTATCAGAACGCTCTCAAATCGGCTTTCGCGAACGCAAAGGCTCGTCTTCACATTGCGGGATCTTCAGGACTTGACCGTGGAAGAGGTTGTGGAAATAACGGGTCTTTCGATTGGCAGCGTCAAAACAAACTTGCACTATGCGCGGAAATCCATCCGTGATACTCTCGTGCGACACTATGGCGTTGTGAGGGGTGAACTATGAGCTGCGAACGGTATCAGCGGTTGCTTCATCTGAATCGATCTGGCGAAATCTCCAAGCACGAGGCTGATGAACTCCGCCAGCATCTCCGCTTGTGCGAAAAGTGCTCTCTCGAGCTCCAGCGGATCGAAAGGGCTGACGGGTTCATCGATCATCTTGGCGACTTCTCTCCGAGCCCCAAGAATCCCGAAAAACTCACAGCGGACATTCTGCGCCGCGTGCGGGCAGAGTCCGCTGCGCCAAAGCCATTGAACCCACTGAACCGTTTTCTTGATTTCTTTCTGCTTCCGTCCGTGCGCTATTCAACCGTGGCAATTATTTCGCTGGTTATTCTGACATCAGCGACGCAACTGGTCATGATGCTGAACGACGTATCCAACCTTGAACAGCGCATGGCATCCCCTGTCCGACATGACGCCACCGAGGCGACCTATACGATGCAGTCAAAGACGCTCCAGGAGGTCGCAAAATCAGAACGGGGCAGGCCCATCAAGGAGAATGTCTCCCTCACCGTGACCAACGACCGCATTGATGTCTCGGCGAAGAAAGTGGATACATTCCTGTCCGACTATAACCTCAGAAATCTTTCGACAGTCCTTGGAGCCTCGGCCCTGGGTATCGACAAGAAGACGCTTGAGAAGATTGTCAATGAAGTCAAGGCTACGGCTGAACGATCGTTCCGTCTTGACGGCAAAGGAGCTTAACCTATGCGACGCATCAACGTTTCAACAAGTCTTACTCTCGGTCTCCTCGGCGCCTTCTTGCTGAGCGGGTGCCTCGACATCACCTCAACGAGCAAAGTAAACAGCAACGGGAGTATTGTTCGTACGATTGCATTCACGGGCGACTCCACCGACGTTTATGCGGGGAAGTTCCCTCTCCAACTCGATTCATCGTGGAGCAAGAACATCACAAGATCAAAGGAGAAGGATAAAATCTGCACATTGACAGCCAGCCGGACGTTTCGGGATGCTGAAGAGATGAACAAAGTCCTTGGCGGGAAATTCAGCTGGACGCTTCAATATCGATTTGTATTCGAAAAATCCTTCCAGTGGTTCTTCACTATCTACCGATATCGGGAGACGAACCTTCCGTTCTCTCAATACGAGTCTATTCCATTGACGGATTTTCTTTCAAAGGCCGAGATTGATATGCTTGTCCAGGACACACTTGGTGACCGAACGAAACAACTCATGTCCCGAGGGGACAGTCTTGCGATGGAGAGCTTTATCCCACGCCTGCAAGAGTGGGAGTGGCGGAACAAATTTGAGCCCATCTTTGCGGCGTTCCTCGACGGAGTAAAGATGCTTAACTATCCCTCACTGACAATCGGCATGGCAGAGACGCTGAAAGACTCACTCTACAGGAAGTCTGAGAAGGCTATTGACAAGGGAAAGATTGATTCGCTACGGATCATCTTCAAGACCGTGTTGAAAAACCCGCTTGTTGACAAGGCCTGGCAGGCGAATACGCCAGCAATTGAAGAGGTGAAACGCAGGTTTGCGTTCGAACATGAGACCAATTCTCATAAGTATTTCACGAACGTCGTCATGCCAGGGTTGATCACGGGATCGAACGCGAGCAAGATCGAAGGAAACGTGGCAACGTGGCAGGATTATAAAGAGCATGTCCATCATCTCGAATATACGATGTGGGTGGAATCGCGGCAAGTGAACTGGTGGGCGGTGATCATTGCCTTAGCTCTTGTGGTGACGCTGATGGCTGTCTTGATCATCTCCGTGCTGCGCCGGCGAAATCGGGTGTGACTAGAGTAACTTTAGGCAGGAATGAAGTTCATATACCTATCGCCGCTTTCTTTTGTAAAGAAAGCGGCAGAAAGTTCCGCTTTATGAATCCCGCTCATAGGCGGAATCCAAAAAGCGGGAAAATGTGTCCCGAAATTAAACGCCCGTGATTGAGCCGTCTCCACTCAATCCGTAATGTCGCCCCGACAACAGACCGACAGAACTTCAAGTGGCTACAGGCTGGGGCGACATTAAACGCACTGTCAATCCGCCCATCGCACTTGCCGTAATTTCGGGACCTGCCTTATCCAGGCTTGTTTTGTTTTTCAAAGCTCGCGAAATCGACGGCGGTGCGTGTTGGACGGCTCTCCCGTGGGTTTAATATCGGTGCAGATCATCAATGCCTTGAAGTCACTCTAAATGATTACGCACCGATATTTCGGCAAGTGTATGGGATGTTCCCCACGTGCGTTTCCCCGCCCGACCGCCTGGCGATCAGGCGGGCGGGGATTTCGCCGTCCTTTTCTGGTTACTCTTTTGACGAGCAAAAGAGTAACGACAAGAATTCATACGCCATTGGTTATCTCGACGCAGCGGCTGAACAGTTGAAGCTTTAACATCACATGACAAATTGCAGGGCGTAGTCATGAAAACTTTCTTCCCTTTCGTGCGGTGTTTGGGTTCACGCTGTGTGATTACAGTTTGTTCTCTCAGCGCAGCGTTTGTTGTTTCCGCGTGTGGCGTAACACAGCCCGTGCGGGTCATCGACCAGGGAACCAGCCAAGCAGCCGTGTCACTCGGCGGACCTCTCATCCCATTCGGCGGAATGACCGTCCCCACTCCCTATCTGAACCTCGGTCTCATTCACGGCTACAAAGACAACCTCACGCTCACCGGCAACGTTCACGTCACGATGGCCCTGCTGAAGAATGCAGCATTCGATGTCGGTGCGGCGACTCGGCTTGTACGTGAAAGCAACGGTTGGCCCGAGCTGACAGCCAAGGGACAACTCTATTTCTTCTCCGACCTGGAAAGACTCGACGCCGTGCGCGTCTTTCCTATGGTGAGCATCAACGCAAGCTATCTTCTGGGGCGTTCGACGTTGCTCTACGCCGGCGCCGAACAGCTGATCCAATTCAACAAGCCACAATACTTCTTCACACCTTTTGCCGGTACACAGTTGAGCCTTTCCGACCGCTCCGCGCTGCAGATCGAACTCAAGTGGATGACGGCAAACGCAAACAGCGCACACGGCATCTTCCGGGGAACAGGCTCCATTGGTGACCACGGTGATCTTGGACTCTTTTTCGGATATACATACGGACTCTCCCGATGAAAATACTACCGACGATTCTCCTCGTGATTGTGAGCTTTTCGTTCGCTTCATGCGACCTCGACAGTCTGCTGTTCCACCAGACTACCCTCACATCATACACACTCAGCACGGCGGTCATTCCCGAATCCAATCGTGAATTTGTTACGATGACATCACAAGGAAAGAAGATCTACGGCTATTTCATCAAGTCCAACGGATCCTCTCCTTCCATCACGGTTCTGTACTTCCATGGCAACTACGACCATCTTCAATATTACTGGGACCGTGCTGAACTTCTTTACAAAACCGGCTTCAATGTTTTCATCTTCGATTACCAGGGCTATGGAATGAGTGAAGGCACGCTATCCGAATCAGCTCTCTATGCAGACAGCCGGGCGGCGCTGCAGTATGTGCTTTCTCGCACGGACGTCTCCGCCAAGCGGTTGGCGTTCTATGGGTACTCTGTCGGAGCGGCCGGAGCAATCGATGTGGCGGCGTACGAATTCACGCCTTCCTGCCTCTGCCTGGAATGCCCATTCGCTTCAATGTCGACTCTGCTTCAATCCGGCGTAATGTTGGATATTCCCAGTTCGTACATCACGAAGGGAGAGTACAACAACGCCGAGAAGATCCGCAAGATCCACGCGCCCCTTCTTTTCATGCACGGTGTGGATGATAAATTCATCGACATCGAAAAGAACGGAGCGGTCGTCTTCAACAACGCGAATCCGCCGAAACAGTTCATTCGCATTCCCGGCGCCGATCATGAGGGCATACCGGGAGCGATGGGCGAAAGCAATTACGTTTCCACAGTGAAGACATTCATTCAACAACACACTCCCTCCAACTAGAAGCTATCTCAAAATCACATCGCGCTTCTCTGCGGCCTTGGCGGTTTAGATCTAACCGCAGAGTCCCGCTCTTGAATTCCGCTCATAAGCGGGATTCAGAGAACGAAAACGCGAAGAAGCGCAAAGAAGATTTTTACGTAGAACCTCCGATATCAGTTTTGAGATGCTTTCCAGACCCTGCCTCCCGATCTTGCTTGTTTGACGAGGAATCTTCATATTCTCTTCGACATCATTCGTTTCCTTGCCCGCCAATTCGGCCCAAACCCCAGCTGTTTGCATCGGAGGATGCCATGAGATTGAGTTGCTTGATTGTTGTGCTGGCCATTTGTTCACAACTCACAATCGCACAAAATCAAAAAACCGATTGGGAATCAATGTTTCGAGGCATTCCCTCTCCGGAACGCCAGCGCGAATATATGCAGCGTCTCTCGGCACGGCCCCACCATGTCGGCTCGGCATACGACAAGGATAACGCACAATGGCTGTTGTCGACATTCAAGCAATGGGGGCTGAATGCCCGCATTGAATCGTTCGACGTCCTTTTCCCCACACCGAAAGAACGTCTCGTTGAGCTTCTCGAGCCAAGGAAGTTCACCGCAACGATGGAAGAACCGAGAGAGGTCGTCGATATCACCTCCGGACAACGGGCGGATCAACTACCAACCTATAACGTTTACTCCGTCGATGGCGATGTCGCCGCGCCCCTTGTCTACGTGAACTATGGAATTCCAGAAGACTACGAACAGCTCGAACGGATGGGCATCTCGGTCAAAGGTTGTATTGTGATTGCCCGATATGGGGGCTCCTGGCGCGGGATCAAACCGAAGGTCGCAGCAGAGAAAGGCACCATTGGGTGCCTGATTTATTCCGATCCGAAGGAAGACGGCTACTATCATGGAGATGTTTTCCCCGAAGGTCCGTGGCGGCCGAAAGATGGAGTGCAACGTGGCAGCGTTATGGACATGCCGATCTATCCGGGAGACCCATTAACGCCGGGTGTTGGCGCAACGGCGGGCGCTAAGAGAATCCCACTCAAAGAAGCAAAGACAATCACGAAGATCCCCGTTCTCCCGATTTCTTATGCAGACGCCCAACCGTTGCTGGCCGAACTCAGCGGACCTGTCGCTCCCGAGAGTTGGCGCGGAGCGTTGCCCATTACGTATAAGATCGGTCCGGGCCCAGCGAAAGTGCACCTCAAGATCAAGTCCAACTGGGATACCAAAACGATCAATGATGTCATCGTCACGATTCCTGGCGCTCTCTTTCCTGATGAATGGGTCATTCGCGGTAACCATCACGATGCATGGGTCAATGGCGCCGAGGATCCGATTTCGGGACTTGTTGCAGAGATGGAAGAGCTTCGGGGACTGTCTGAGCTACTCAAGAAGGGATGGAAGCCCAAACGAACCATTGTCTATTGTGCATGGGATGGAGAGGAAGAAGGATTACTCGGCTCGACAGAGTGGGCAGAGACCCACGCAGCCGAGTTGAAGCAGAAAGCAGCCCTCTATATTAATTCTGACGCCAATGGCAGGGGGTTCCTCGGAGTTGAAGGGTCGCATTCACTAGAACAATTCATCAACGGTGTTGCCCGCGATATCGAAGATCCGGAAAAGAAGATCACCGTATGGAAACGAAGTCAGCTCCAACGGATAAAGTCCGCGCCTTCGCCTGAAGACCGGACAGAAGCCAGGACACGCCCTGATCTTCACATCGGGGCGCTGGGATCGGGATCCGACTATACGGCGTTTCTGGATTACCTTGGAATTGCGTCACTCAACCTGGGATATGGCGGCGAAGACGGCGGAGGAATTTATCACTCTATCTACGACGATTTCTATTGGTTCACCCATTTCGGCGACACCGATTTTGCCTATGGCCGCGCACTTGCTCAGACCGCCGGAACAGCAGTGCTCCGCTTTGCGGATGCAGATGTTCTCCCGTATGAATTCACCAACCTCAACGAAACGATTCGTCACTATCTGGACGACGTGAAACGGCTCCTGAAATCGATGCAGAATCAGATCAAGGAGCGGAACAGGGAGATTACAGAAGGAGTCTTCAGCGCCATCGACGATCCCAAACACCCGCTCCTTCCTCCACCAACGGAAGAAGAGCCACCATATCTGAACTTTGCTCCACTTGACAATGCCGTGGATGCCCTGAGCCGCAGTGCTGACCACTATGAGAAGGCGGCGAAGAGAATCGCTCATGCTTTCATTCCTCCTTCGCCAGAAGCACTGAAGGCGATCAATGGTAAGTTGCTGCTGACCGAACGCGCACTGACACACCCCGACGGACTTCCTGGTCGGCCCTGGTTCAAACACTTGCTGTATGCACCCGGAGCCTACACCGGCTACGGTGTCAAGACAATTCCCGGTGTACGGGAGGCGATCGAGCTGAAGCGTTGGAAGGAGGCGGAAACAGAAATCGTTCGCGTGGCAGCCGCTCTTCAACTCGAGGCGAATGTCATAGAGTCTACAGCACGGGATCTTGACGCGCAACCGACGAAATAGGTTGATCCTGCATGCCCATTGAGACAATTCAACATTGGATTGACCTTTACGGATACGCAGCCTTATTCTTCGGGCTGGTGTTCGGCGTCGTTGGCCTGCCGGTCCCCGACGAATCGATGCTCGCCCTGTTTGGATATCTTGTCTCCACGGGGCGATTCCATTTCGCGCTGACGTACGCCATCGCCAGCCTCGGAAGCCTCACTGGGATCACACTGAGCTATTGGATTGGCCGATCGGGGGGTTATCGACTGATACACAAGTGCGGTCCTCGCTTTCACCTCACGGAGGAGCGCCTGCAAAAAGTCCATGGATGGTTCGATCGGATCGGAAAGTGGGCTTTGACGGTGGGATATTTCATACCCGGCGTGAGGCATTTTACGGCGCTCGTAGCAGGAGCGTCGGAGCTCCAATATCCTGTGTTTGCAGTATTTGCTTACTCCGGCGGGCTGATCTGGTCATTGACGTTTATCTCCCTTGGCTACTATCTCGGCGAAACCTGGTCTCAGGATTTCCACGTCGGTTATAGGATCCCTCTCGCGATCGGTGCCACAGTGCTCTTCGCCGGCATTGCACTTTTCCTCTACGTAAAACGAAAGAGATCCTGATCGCAATTGCATTCGCGCAAGGAGGTCGGGAAGATCGTCACAATACCAGCGAGTGCGAAGATCATTGACGTCTCTGCGGCAGAGTCAGAATACAGGAGACTGAATACAGAAGAGAGGATTTTACTTTCAGGCCCCCGACCATTCTGAATTCTGTATTCTGATTTCTGACTTCTCAATGCCATTACCGTATGATCAAAAACATCATCTTCGACCTCGACGGAACGCTTGTCGATTCGAAGCGCGACATCGCTGCTGCACAACACTGGGTGCTCGCCCAGTTGGGGGTTCATTCATACAAACCGGAAGAGTTATATCCGCTTATCGGAAAACCGCTGGCCGAGACGTTCGCAAAACTTCTTCCTGCTGATCTCCACAAGCGGATTCCCGAAGCGACGGAATTGTATAAGGAGCACTACCCGCCCCGGGCACTCGAGACTACCACACTGTTCCCGGGCGTCCGGGAAACCCTTGAGACCCTGTGGGAACGGGGAATTCGCCTTGCCACCGCTACAACCAAGCTGGGCGCCGGCACGCGTCGCGTGCTCACACATTTCGGGATAGCAGAGCACTTCGCCCAGATCCAGGGAAGCGACAACATTCCGTTCAAACCCGACCCATTCATCATCACGAAGATCCTGGAAGATCAGTCATGGGAGAAGAGTGACACGCTGATGGTGGGAGACACCGACAATGATATCCTGGCGGGCAAGCGGGCAAATGTTCCGACATGCGGTGTCACCTATGGATCGCTCACGAAAGAACAGATAGAACAACTTAATCCGGACATCATTATTCACTCTCTGCCGGAATTGCTCCTTCACGTTTAAGGAGAGCGAAGAAAGGTCACAGCCATGCGACACTCCTTTTACTTCGTGCTTGCCGCCTGCCTTATCCACTGTTCAGTTCTTTCACAACTTCTGGCGCCGCAAGCAGCCAATTCCGGTTCTGCGCGCTGGATCTCGCCATATGTGGCAGCGGGAACAAATGAGAAAACGCCATGCCCGATCATGCGATCCACATTTACACTCGGAGCGGAGGTCGCGACAGGCATTGTGCGAATCGTGGGGCTTGGTCATTATGAGCTGTATCTGAACGGCAAACGCGTAGGCAATGCGCTGATCAAGCAACCCTGGTCGCAGTATGACAAGACGCTTTATTGGCAGGAATTCGATGTCAGCAACCTGCTCCGCCGCGGAGAGAACGTCTGGGGGGCCATGCTTGGCAACTCTTTCTGGCATGTGGGCCCGGCAAACGATTCCATGAGGTATGTCAAGACGGACGCAATGCCTGATTTCAGCTCCGGCTATCCTTACCTTCTCTGGCTTGAGGCCCGGATCATGACCAAGGACGGAAAGCAACGGGTCATTGCCAGTGATGATTCATGGAAATGGATCGAGGGTCCGCTCACCTTCTCGCACATCTATGCCGGAGAAGATTATGATGCGCAACTCTTTCCGGCCGGATGGAATGCACCCGGATTCAACGATCACACCTGGAAGACTGTTCAGATTGCTCCTGCTCCTCCTGCGACATTGGAACGGTACAGCGGCCCGTCAATGGAAGCATTTGAGACCTTCAAGCCAGTGAAGATCGTCTCCCCCGCTCCGGGCGAGTACACGTACGTCTTCCCTCAAAACTGTTCTGCGCTTGTGCGATTTACCGTGACAGGTGCTGCCGGGAAAATCATCCGTTTCAAACCGTGCGAGTACATGGACTCCACCGGCCACGTCAAGTTCACATACACCTGGGGAACTCACAAAGATATCTGGCATGATTATACGACACGGTCGGACGGCAACGAGTCACACCAGATTCTTTTCTGTTATGTGGGATGCCAGTATGTGGGAGTCACGGGAGCTGTACCGGAGGGGTATCCCAATCCGAAACGACTTCCTGTCGTGAAAAAACTGGAACTCGTTCATGTTCGCGCGGCGAATCCTCTCGCCGGGACGTTTACGTGCTCGAGTGAGTTGCAGAACGGCGCAGAGCGGATGATCGACTGGTCCATCCGGTCGAACATGAGTTATGTCGCCACAGATTGTCCACACCGCGAAAAGAACGGGTGGCAGGAAGAGAATTGGCATATGGCCAGAGCGATGAGCTATCGATTCAATACGGAACGGTGGTTTGTCAAAATAGCACACGATCTGCGGGATACGCAACTCCCCGATGGACACGTGCCGACCAATTGTCCGAACTATCTTGTCGGCATTCCTCCGCACGGCTACTGGAATGAGGCCCCCGAATGGGGAATTTCGTCAGTCCTTGTTCCCTGGCACATCTATGAGTGGTATGGAAACGAGAGCGTTCTCCAGACAAATTTCGAGAGCATGCGCAAGTTCGTCGATTACCTCTCTTCGACCGCAAAGGACGGTATCATCAACAGCAATTTAGGCGATTGGTACGACTACGGCCACGGAAAGGGAGACGGACCATCACAGTGGACACCAAACGAACTCAGCGCAACAGCAATCTGGGCGCTGGGAGCAAAAACCGTTGCACAGGCAGCGACGGTCCTTGGCAAGACTTCCGAGGCAGCGACGTACGAGAAGCTTTTCAATCAGATCAAGCAGGATTTTCAGCGGCGTTTCTATGATGCAACAACAAAGACTCTGAAGAACAACGGATCATGCCAGGCGGCGCATAGTGCAGCGATATGTGTCGGACTTGTTCCAGAGCAGGATCGTGCGGCGGTTTTGCAAGCAATCGTCGACGATCTCGAGAAACGAAACTGGCAACAGACTGTCGGTGAGGTGCTGCAGGTGTTCTTCATCCGCGCCCTTGCAGAGGGAAGCCGAAATGATGTTCTTCATCGAGTGTACGCCCGTGAAAACCGTGGTAGCTACGGTTACATGGTGAAACAGGGATTCACGTCATTGCCGGAGAGTTGGGATGCACAGCCGGGGACAGGCAACAGCATGAACCACTTCATGCTGGGACATCTCATGGAATGGCATTATGCGTATGTCGCCGGGATACAGCAGCAGCCAGGCAGTGTTGGCTGGGAAAAGGTCCTGATCGCTCCAAATCCGGGCCCTCTGGAAAGCGCCTCGGCTTCATTCAATAGCCCATCCGGTATGATTGTGGTGAATTGGCGGCAAGCGAATGGGAAATTCGAGATGACCGTGACTATTCCGAGGGGAATTGCAGCTGAAGCACTTCTGCCCGATGGCAGCCGACAGGTTTTGAAAGCCGGAAAAACGATTATGCACGGAAAAAGCAGCAAGTAGTTTTCAAAAGTCCGGCACATTTGACTTGTGTACGAACATTTAAGTATTTAGAGTATTGAGAGGGCGAAGATCGTCCTCATAGGCCAAGCTCTTTTCGGCTTTAAAGACTTAAAGAACGCATCACTATGGAAAGACTGAGAGTTCCTCTGAGCGACGGGAAAGGAGCACCGATCAGTGTGATGACGCTGAACGCAGGTCGATTGATCAACGGCGACCTTATTCTTAAGCGGCAGAGCGACGTTGGCACGCCCGGCCGAATCATGCGCAGAGCATTTCTTCTTTCGTTTGCATGTATCTTCATCTGTTCCAGCTCGACGGCATGGCCGCTCACACAAGAGGGGCCGGCCGCAGACACTCTCGCCAGTCGGGCCGATTCTCTTCTCGCCGCAAAACAGTTTGCGGCAGCAAAAGATCTTTACGAACAGATTCTCGATCAGAACGACTCTTCGGTTGTTGCGCTGAAAGGAATGGGCAGGATTGCGTTCGCTGAGAAGTCCTGGTCAAGCGCTGTCAGCTGGTTTGAAAGGGCTTCAGAATCTGTCCCGAACGATCTTGAGGCGCGCTACTATCTTGGCTGCGCGCACGGCGAGCGCGGAAGAGATTTGTACGTCTTCGAGATGATCTCATCTGGATTCGAGATGATCTCATCTGCATTAGGCATATCGACAAACTTCGAGAAAGCTGAAGAGGATTTCCGATGGGTGACTGCCCGAGATTCGTCTTACAGGGACGCCTTCTATCAACTGGCAATTGTCTATCGTTACAAGCATGAGTACCCCAATGCGATTACGCATGCTCTGAAGCAGGTTGAGGTTACACCAGATCTGCGCATTGCACCTCTTGGCTTATTCAGAATCTACCGTGAAGCAATCGGGATGGCCCAAGGCGCCACGCCTCCGGAGCGATTGCTCCGTCCAACCAGCGACTATGACAAATTTTTCTACGCTGATTGGCAACGGAGAAAAGGACAGCCCGCAGAAGCCGAAAAGAGTTTGCTTGCGCTGTTGGAGAAACCCGGGCTCATACGGCCACAGATCATTTTGCAGTCATTGGCTCGACTGAAGGCCTCCCAAAAATCGGATGAAGACGCTGAGCAATATGTACTCGAGGCAATTAGTCTCATACAGACAATGGGGGATGCTGATCTGGTTTTTGAAGACATCAAGTACATCATTACAGACGACGAACTGCACCGATACCAGTCGCTTACAAATCCAACAGAAGCGAAGAAGTTCTTCGCTGCATTCTGGGCAAAGCGAAACCCTCATGCCGCCGCCAACACCAACGCTCGCATTGGCGAACACTGCCGTCGCCTTGCCTATGCGGAAGAACACTTCCAACAATTTGGGCGCAAGACTTATTCCCAGGGTTCCGGCGACACGTGGATGCTGAATTTTCCTGAGTCATACTATCTCAACGAAGAGCTCAACGACAAAGGGCTTATCTATCTGCATCACGGTGAACCCGACCGGAAAATTACAACCTCCTCCCTTCCGAACGATCGTCGGATGCAACCCAACGAGTCGTGGCTGTACCAAGCAACCGGGGATTATCCGGAAATGCTGTTCGATTTTGTCATCTCGACCGGAGCGCACGTGGGGGAATGGCGTTTGGTCCCGATTATATCTGATCCGGCATATTGGAATGACAGAGCCGACTTTTCACGAAAGTATTCGGGACTGTTGTTTGATCCACAATCCGAGACCGGCATTGCGCGGAATCTCGCTGGCGCAACTGATGAGGGGAAAAGCGAAGTAAGCACTGGATTAGCAACCGAGCGTTTCTCGTTCGGTAAGAACATCAAGTATTTTCAGTCACCGATCTCCATCACATGTTACCGCGGAAGCAACGGGAAGACTCTTATGGATTTGGGGTACGTCATCGTTCCTGCAGAGATGACTGACGGAGCTGTTGACTCGGCTCGGACGTTGAAGGTTGACGCGCTGTGTTCTTTGTATGATCTCTCCTGGAAAAGGACAACCTCCTACCAAAGGTCACGGGTGTACGCGCTGCGCGGAAGAGGTGGCAACGCGATCATCGAAATGTTTCGCGTGACAGTGGCCCCGGACTCGTATTTCGTCGCCTGGGAGGCAAGGCCGGAGGGAGCAACCATTGTCGCCAGCCAGAAGATAAAAGCACTGATCCCGGATTTTTCCGGCAGGTCGCTGAACATCAGCGACATTGAATTGGCATATGCAATTGAGCCCGCCAAGCGGAAGGGGGAATTCAACAAAGGCTCGCTTTCCGTCGTGCCCAACCCGTTGCGAAGGAGCCCCATCGACCGTCCGCTTCACCTGTACTTCGAAGCCTACAACCTATCCAAGGATCGAAATGGCAGAACGAAATACACTGTCGAATATGGACTTACTTCAATCCAGGTCGAGAGGTCATTCCTCGCCAAGATCTTCGGGAGCGGCAAGAAGACATCGATTACCGTTCCAACAGAGAGGGTCGGAAATGAAGATTGGTCCGCCGAGCATGTGGATCTCGATGTCAGTGAGCTCGAGGCAGGCAAGTACGAGTTGCACGTAAAGGTGACAGACAATCTAACGAAGACATCTGTTTCAAGGTCGCTGAGCGTGGAGATCTATCAACCGAATTGATGCGAGTGCTCTGTGCCGGCACGAAACGCGGGTCAATCTCGCAGGAGGTCAACTATGAAAAGCCAAATAGATCGTCGCGAGTTTCTCCAACGAAGCATGATATCAAGTGCTGGAGTTGTTGTTGCCTCGCTGCTGCCAGCAACGCTGAAGAGTAAAAGCAGCCGTCAGACAACAGGAAGCCAGAACGCTGATGCCCAACTTCTTAAGCCGGCCCGTGTCTTCACTGCTGAGGATGGCAAAATTCACGAAGGGTGGGTTGTCCTCGTACGTGGAGAACGAATCGCGGCTGTCAGTCCTCCTGCCCAGATTCACGCACCGGAAGGGATGAAAACGATCGAGCTCCCTGGAATGACGTTGCTCCCTGGCTTGATGGACATTCACTCTCACATTTTTCTGCACCCGTACAACGAAACACTGTGGAATGATCAGGTATTGAAGGAGCCACTCGCCTATCGGACCATCGAAGCCGTCCGACATTGCGAACGCACATTGATGGCGGGGTTCACTCTTCTCCGCGATCTCGGCACGGAAGGGGCGGGGTATGGAGACGTTTCGGTGCAACGCGCCATACGCGAAGGAATGATCCCGGGTCCACGTCTGCTGGTTGCGACACGAGCGATTGTTGCCACGGCAAGCTATGGACCAGGCCCCGCTGGGTTTGCACCCGACTTGGTTTTGCCAAAAGGAGCTCAGGAAGTAAGCGGTCAAACCGAGATGATCAAAGCCGTTCGCGAACAGATTGGACAGGGGGCCGATTGGGTTAAGGTCTATGCCGACTACCGTCATGGTGTCAGTGGGACTGTCCCAACATTCAGCGAGGAAGAATTGCGCACGTTGGTAGCGGAAGCTCATAGTGCGGGCAGGCCTGTGTCCGCTCACGCTACCACTCCTGAGGGAATGAGGCGTGCGACGGTGGCGGGCGTAGATTCGATTGAACATGGATACGGCGGCACAGAAGAAGTGTTCCGACTCATGGCACAGCACGGCACAGCGTTCCTTCCCACCCTGACTGCCGAAGAAGGCTACGCAGAGTACTTCAATGGATACAAACAGGGAGGGGCATTGACGACCGGGATGCAGCAGGCGCTGCAGGCGTTTAAGCTTGCGATGGACGCTGGAGTCACGATCGGTTTGGGAAGTGATGTTGGCGTTTTCGCACACGGAACCAACTACCGTGAGCTCGAGTGGATGGTCCGTGGCGGGATGAGCCCAACGCAAGCCCTCCTGGCAGCCACGGCGGTGAATGCAAAAATCATTCGGATGCAGGATGAAGTCGGACGCATCGCACCAAATATGTACGCCGACTTGATTGCTGTCAATGGTGATCCAACTCAGGATATCAAAGCGGCTCGGGATGTTCGTTTTGTTATGAAGGGCGGCACGATCTTCAGGAATCGTTCGTAACCCGCCATCCATCACCATCGGAGTAACTCCTCGTGAGGGTTCTCAAGCACCCGTCAGTTGCAGCACTGTTCATATCGCTCTTGGTCCTCGTCCCGCTCTGTTCCCTCGCCCAGAAGAAAACAACCGAGGTGAAGAGCCCAGAGCCCAACGGGATACAGCTAAGCCGAAAACTGGCGTTTTCTGTCCAACGCTTCGCAGACAGTACCCTGCAAATCGAACGACGCTATTCGGACTCCCTCACGTCCGTGGTTGCTTTCACTGCAAGGGAGGCAATCAACCGAATCGATTTTCTGGCAGATTCCCTGATCACATCCGCTCACGACTCCCTCGACGCTCCACGGAAGGACACTCTCCGGTTCATCACGAAGTCCCTTCAACAACAGCTTCTTGCGTTCGGTGATACCACGAAACAGGCTGTCAGCGGTCCCATTTCCCATTTTTCCGATGAGCTGACAAGAGGAAAAAGAACATACTCCGCCTGCGATAGTTGTGAAAGCGATCCTGACTTCAATGACCGGTTCGAACAGTTCCGGGAGTTTGTCGACAACCTCCACGATGGATTCCATGATACAACGGCTGCGCTGATGGACGATCATAAAGACCTCTTTCAGGACAAGTACGACACTATCCACGATTCCTTGGCCGATCTCCGGGACATCCTGATTGAGAACAGGTTGGATGAAATTGATTATCAACGTTATGTGGCAACTCGTTTGACCGCCTCAACATGGTATTCGAGTCACACGACGTACCGCGGCCGCGACAACGGAGTCCCCCAGCAAATGATCGCCCCCTCGCTCGCGTTTCGTCACTCATCAGGGTTTGGCATTGAGATATCGACCTATTGGCTTGATCAATCACCGAAGCGATGGGACGATGTGGCAGCCTCGGCAACCTATGAATTCATCCTGGGGAGCCTCCTCGGCGGGGAGTTTTCCTACAGTCACTTTTGGTTCAGCGACAGCAGTCAGTCGGCGAAATCGGTTTTCAAGAATGACTTTGGTGCCAGTTTTTCCCTGAATTGGCCGGTTCTCTCGTTGTCTGTCGATGGAGATCTGGCAACAGGAAATGCCTCTGAATTCACCACGGTAGTTTCCGCATCTCACGATTTCGAATTCCCTCTCACGCTCTACAACAAGATCTCTCTCGAGCCCACCCTAACTGCAATCATTGGTGAGCAAAATAGCACACTGACGACATTACGCACGAAGGGAGTCAAGGGGAAGAAAGTCGTCGGCGTCCAGACGCAAACCAACAATACATTTGGAATCCTTGATTATGAAGTGTCATTCCCGATCACAATCGTCCTGGGGCCGTTGACGCTTTCTCCATCTGTCGTCTACATCGTACCAATGAATGTCGTTGATTTGAGCACAGAAAAGGCGTTTGTCGATTTCGAGTTCGTCGTCAGTCTGGCTTTTCATTGAATGCTCCTCAACTGGCCTGACCATCACGCTGCGTCGTCTTATGCCAGAAGATTCGTATCATAACTCTGTAACTGAGCTCAACGCGTACCACATTTCTTTCATTAGGTAGTCTTCTCAATGCCCGACACCAACGAACATGACAGCTATTTGCTGGGAGTGAACCAGCAGGAACTCGAACGGCTTCAGTTTCAACACAGCGTTTGGGGCCATGTCACAAGAAAATTCTTCGATCGACTGAATGTCGGGAGGGGATGGCGATGCCTCGATGTTGGCGCGGGCCCCGGACTTGTAACAATGGATTTGCGGGAATTGGTTGGTGAAACGGGTGAAGTTACCGCACTTGACCCATCACAATTCTACCTGGATTGTCTCAGAAAGCAGGCCGCCGACAAAGGGTGGACAAACGTGACTTGTGTCCACGGGACAGCGGAAAACACCACTCTTCCATCCCGGTATTACGATTTCATCTTTGTTCGATGGGTCATTGCTTTTGTCCCCGATCCGGAACAATTCCTTCTCCCGCTGTTCAATGCCTTGCGGACAGGGGGCATCATTGCCATTCAGGATTACTACTACGAGGGCCTGTCCCTGTTTCCCCGAGGCGGAATTTGGGATACGATACCCGACATTGTGCGCGCTTACTACCGGTCAGGCGGAGGCGACGCATATGTCACCGGCAAGATCCCCGCGATCTTCAGGAAACACGGACTTGAGATCGCCGACTTCACTCCGACATGTCTCTCCGGGGGACCTACGAGTGGTGTGATGGAGTGGGCAAACAGATTTTTTTCGTTGCACATCCCCTTGATGGCGAAAAAGGGTGTCATTTCACGTGAGCAAGCAGACGCGTTGATGGCCGATTGGAGCGCCCACCGTCAGAATCCAGATACATTGTTTTTCTCCCCTCTTGTCGTTGACGTTGCGGGAATTGCTCGCCGATGAAGCGGAAGCAGGATTTCGGATTTTCCTCTCTGGAGTTTTTCGGGAAAAATCCCGTCATTGAATCATTCGCCATTGGTCCCGCGATGGAGGGCTTCACCCCCTGACCATGGCAATCTCCCGACGGCCGGCGCAATGCGCCGGCACACCTAGCGCCACACGTCGTCAGCAGGCGAATTCTGTTCAACCCGGAGGTTTTTTCATGAAATCCGTTGTACGGTTTTTCCTCTTCATGTTATTGCCGACATTACTGATTTCCCAAACCCCTACCATTGAATACAAGCTTGGCATGACCAGGCCGTGGACACATCTCCTTGAGGTGGAGCTGGCGATCAAGGGTGTCCCCGCCTCTCCGGGAGCGATCGACTTCCTTATGCCCGTCTGGCGTACAGGGCGATATGTTGTGTTCGATTTCGCTGGCGGGGTCCAGGAATTTTCTGCAACCGATGGCTCCGGTGCCCCCGTCCGCTGGTCGAAGACAGACAAATCCACGTGGCGCGTGGAGAAGGGCCACACAACGGGAGTGACCATCCGTTACAGAGTGTATGCAAATGAATTTGAACAACGCACACGCGGTTTGAACGACGAGCACGCATTTGTCGACGGATGTGCCGTCTTCATGTTCCTCGAGAAGTACCGTTCCCTTCCCCTGACTGTCACCGTTGCACCCTATCAAGACTGGCATGTCACGACAGGGCTTGAGTCCGTTGCCGACGAGCGTTTCAGGTTCAAAGCAAAGAATCTCGATGAACTCCTGGATTGCCCGATGGAGATTGGCAATCAGAAGGATTTTGAATTTGATGTTGAGGGAAAGAAACACGTACTGAGCATTTTCGGTGCGGGAAACTACGACCCGAACAAAATGATGGCAGACATCAGCCAGATCGTCAAGTTGAACAAGGAGTTCTGGGGCGATCTGCCATATGAGCGCTATGTGTTCTTCCTTCACCTGGGGCTGCAGGGCGGCGGAGGAACAGAGCACTTGAACTCAGCGGTCATGCAGACGGGTCCTTTTGGCTTTAGGAATCCAGGTTCATACCGCGGATTTCTCGGACTCGTTTCCCACGAGTATTTTCACACGTGGAACGTAAAGCAACTTCGCCCGAAAGGCATCGCTCCATATGACTACACGAAAGAAAACTATGTGTACGAGCTCTGGGTCGCAGAAGGGACAACGTCGTACTATGGCGCATTGATGCTTCAGCGTGGGGGCTTCTCTTCGCCACAATTTATCTATGAGTGGCTTGCCGGCACAGTCCAGGGCGAACGCCAGCGTCCCGGGAATCGTGTACAGTCCGTCTCGGAGTCGAGCTTCGATGCGTGGGTCAAGTATTGGAAGGAGCACCAGCAGGGATTCAATTCCGAATCCGACTATTATGGCAAGGGCTCCGACGTAAGTCTCATCCTTGATCTCGAGATCCGGCAACACTCGAACAACAAGTACTCCCTTGACGATGTCATGCGAACACTTTACAGGCGTTTTCCCCTCGGCGGACGCGGTTACACTGTTGACGACCTCAGAGCGGTTGCTGAAAAACTCGCGGGAACCGATCTGAAGAAATTCTTCGAAGACTATGTCACCGGCGCCGTACCGATTGATTGGGAACGATACCTCGGATACGCCGGCCTCTCCCTCCAAGCGAAAGACTCAGACCGAAAAATCTCGCTTGGGATGGTGACCGCTGACCGAGAAAACCGAACCCGCGTGATGAGCGTGACGGCAGGATCCCCGGCGTATGAAGCCGGCGTCGATTTCGGCGACGAAGTCGTCGCTTTGAACGGCCTCCGTGTCCGAACCAGCGACTTGCCGGACCGCCTGGCGGACTACAAGCCCGGGGACAAAGTCAAACTGACGGTATTTCGCAGGGATCGCCTACGGGAATTTGAAATAGCGCTCCGGCTTCAGGATGTCCCCCCGTACAAGGTGACAAAAGTCGAACAGCCAACCCCTCTGCAAAAATCGATCTTTGAGTCCTGGCTGAAGACAAACTGGGAGTAGGTTTTTTGACGTGCGATCATCGAGTTGCCGCTCTTTCTTTTGACACTGGAGGATTTCGATGAAGAAGACTCTCCTATCGATTCTGGAATACGGGTTCATTCTCGCTGCTATTGTTCTCATTGTGGCCTTTGTGGGACTTCCACCTGGCCAGAACACGGTTGTGCGGCAACTTCCAAGCCCATCAATTCCAGCGCTGGTCCAGGGAACCGAACCCTGGGACAAGGATCTGAGGCTTCCAACACAAAGTGATCGTATTGTGCATTACGCGATGGACGTGAGGCTCGACGTGAAGACCAACATCATCAGTGGAACGGAGAAGCTTGAATGGAAAAACACCACTGGCCGACCTCAGCAGGAGTTTCCTTTCCACCTTTATCACAATGCCTGGAAGAATAACCGGAGCACATATGCCAAAGAAGAGGGTTGGGAGCTGGGATTGACCGAGGAAAGTGATTACAGTTATACGAATGTGAAAAGCATCAAGGCCGTGGACACGAAGGGCGAGATGGATATTACCGATACCTTCCGCTACATACAGCCTGACGATGGAAACACGGACGACCAGACGGTCTGCCAGGTGCGCATTCCGAAACCGGTGCCGGCAGGCCAATCGGTTGTCTTCAAGATTGAGTTTGAAACAAAACAGCCGCATCCTCTCTCCCGCACAGGAGCAATTCGGACGTACCACTTTGTGGGACAGTGGTTCCCGAAGATTGGAGTATGGTGGAAGGGAGCGTGGAATTGTCATCAGTTTCATTCGAACACGGAGTTTTTCGCCGACTACGGCGTCTACGATGTGAAGATTACGGTGCCACAGGGTTATGTCGTCGGTGCGACCGGAGGGATCCCGCGCAACATCGAAAACAACAATGACAGCACCACCACGCATGAATTTTATCAGGAAGACGTTCATGATTTTGCCTGGGTGACGGCCCCAGATCTCATTCCGACGGTAAGAAAATTCAAACACGTCGAGATCGAGCCAGGCGAACGCACAGATCGCCACCATCCACTGCGGGAGGTCACGGTCATTCTTCTCACACAGCCGCAGCACGACAACATGATCGACCGATACTTTGACGCAACCTTCAAGGCGCTTCGTTACTACGGTGAGTGGTATGGCGAATATCCGTATGATGCGATTACAGTGGTTGATCCCGCCAATGGCAGTGAATCGGGGGGAATGGAATATCCGACACTGTTCACCGGCGGAACGAACCGCTACTCACCCAAAGAACAGTCATCACCAGAAGGGGTGACGGTCCATGAGTGCGGCCATCAATGGTGGTATGGAATGATCGGCAACAACGAATTCGAAGAAGCCTGGCTGGATGAGGGGTTCAACACCTATTCAACAGACCGCACCATGAACGCAGGCTGGCCGCCATTTAAAGAGGGACGGGCGTACTTCGGCGGCCGCGGTGCCTATGATCGCGTTGGGATTCCATTCGTGTTCAATGAAGTTGACGAGCCACCCTTCGGCCCCGGCAACAACGGGCTGCGATTCCAGGGGAAGAACGATGTAATGGCGAGGAAGGGATGGGAATACTATCAGACGTACGGTTTGAATTCCTACACCAAACCGGCGCTCTCGCTTGTTACTCTCGAACGATATCTTGGTGAAGAGATGATGTACAGGGTCATGCGCACCTATCATCACCGGTACCGGTTCAAGCATCCCACATCTCAGGACTTCATTAACACGGTGAACGAAGTCAGCCGAAAGAATATGAATTGGCTGTTCGAGAACACCTGGTTTAGCTCAAACCTCTTCGACTACAGCATCGATCGTATCATCAATCAGCGGATCCCGGAACCGGAGGGATTCTTCTCCATGAACGGGAAACCTGTAGACAGTACCCGCCTCCTCCCGACCAAGAAGTTTGAATGCAGCGTCATCGTGAAGCGCCTGGGAGAGGCTGTTGCCCCTGTGGATGTTCTCATCGTCTTCAAGAATGGAGAACAGAAACACGAACAGTGGGATGGATGGTACCGATGGAAGAAGTTCACCTATCAGTCTGATTCGCCGGTGAGTTACGCCATTGTCGACCCCGACAAGAAACTCGCCATGGACATCAATTATAACAACAACAGCAAGGTAGAGCGGGAACCCGGTTATCGATCGCTCGCAGCTCGGAAATACGCGTCCAAGTGGATGTTCTGGGTCCAGAACTACTTTGAGTTTGCTGCATTCTGACAAACCATTTCTTTGCTTCAGGTGGGACTTTAGCAAACCGTAGAAAGCACCCGTGAGCAATCAATCTCTCTTATCAGAGCATCGTCTCAGGAGGCGCACATGGCTATAGCCTTGCTTGTGATTATTCTTCTGGCGCTCTTGGTGGGTCTCTTCGTGAAGATCTTTTCTTTCAGTGAAAGGTTGAACCAAATCGAGTTCGATCTTCGGAAAGTCAAGCAGCTTGGCAATCTCCTCGATTCCCTCCAACGCGAAGTTGAAATCTTAAAGAGCCGTTCATGGCAAGACAAACAGGAATTACGGGGGTTGGTCAAGATTCCCGCGGAACCGGCGGAAAAACCGGCTACTGTTGCTCCACAACCTCAAGCGAAAGAAGCGGCGGTACCTCCTGTGCCGGCGCGGAATGTTACCCCTCAATTCGCCGAAGAGCCACCGCGACCATCCCGCACACGAGAAGAGTGGGAGGCATTCGTCGGTGGGAAACTTCTGAATCGCATAGGCGCTCTTGCTTTGATCATCGGCATTGGCCTGTTCCTCAAACACGCGTTTGATGAAAACTGGATTTCCGAAACTGTCCGTGTCCTGATTGGGGTGTTTGCGGGCGCCCTATGCCTCGCTGCTGCTTATCGCACCCATTCCAAAGGACTGAAGATCTTCGCGCAGGGGTTGGCGGGAACGGGCATAGCAGTTCTTTATCTTTCAGTGTACGCATCGTTCAGCTTCTACGCGCTCGTTCCGCAGGTGGTAGCATTCCTGCTGATGGCTCTCGTAACAACGCTCGCAATCTCTGTGGGATTCTATTATGATTCACTCGCAGCCGCGCTCCTCGGCCTCTTCGGCGGATTCCTGACACCCATCATGCTGAGCACCGGTCACTCGAACGAGATCGGACTCTTCACATATCTTGCCCTGTTGAACGTTGGCCTCCTGGGGCTCCTTTTGAAAAAGGAATCGTGGGCCATTCTGGAGCCTTTATCGTTTGTCGGAACATGGCTGCTCTACGCCGCCTGGCACGTCCGATATTATCAGCCAGAGGATCTCTTCCTTACGATCTTTTTCATTTCGCTTTTTTGGCTGTTGTACTATGCTCTCGACGTCTATCGTGCTCTTCGTGCCCGCCCGGGACATCTTCCCCTTCATCATGTCATCGCGGGCACCAACGCAATGGTGTTTTATATCACTCTCTACGTTCTCCTTGACAAACAATACCACGAATGGATGGGATTGGCGACCCTCCTCGTGGGTGCGGTATATTTTGGGACGATTCTCATTGCCATGCGACGGACCGGGCTTCCACCCATCACAAAAGCCCGATATCTGCTTGGATCCATGGCTCTGTTGGTCATCGCAACAGCAATTCAGTTCCATGATTTCAGAACCGTGATTGTCTGGTCGATCGAAGCTGTGATCCTCATTTGGTGTGGGTGGCATTGGCGTATTCGATATGTCTGGCAAGCGGCGGCGTGGTTTTTCGGTGTTGTGGTCGTCAAACTCTTGGCTACGGATGGATCTCTGCAATTCGCTCCAATCCGGCAGTTCACCCTTTTTTTCAGCGAGCGCACTCTGACATTTGCGGTTGTCACTGCCTCCCTGGCAATCGGTGCATGGTTGACAACAATACTCCGCTGGTCCGAAACTGACGAGACTGCCGATTGGACGAAGGATGCCCTCCAGTTCGCATGGTGTGCAATGCTTTTCGCCCTGCTGACTATTGAAACGAACGATTACTTCCGCTTGCAGAGTCTTGACCAACAGTCCGTTGTGCTGGACATGATTGGCTACACGCGACTGATGACCCTTCCTGTGGTCTGGATTCTCTGTTCTGCGTTCGTTCTGGGGCTGGGCATCAGGACAGAGGCACCCACCGTCGTAATCGCCTCACTAGGATTTCTTGCATTGGCTGTCATCGTGGACGCCGCAGGCGGAATGAGCTATGAGCCCATAAGAGCGTTTACCGCGCTTTTCAACAAACGGGCAGCCTCCATGTTGATAGTCCTTATTGTGATGGTTATTCAGGCCAAAATGATGTTGGCTCATCCGGAGAACTGGGACTGGCTGCACACAACACGTGGTATTCTCCAGGTCACGATTGTTGTCTTCCTGCTGCTGTTCTTCACGGCTGAGACTCGTGACTATTTTGAGAACCGGATGGCGGAGTTGTCCCTGTCATTCCCCGACAACGATATTTCGACTCCCCTCGACCACCTCCACAACCTCCAACAGCTTTCGCTATCGGGAGTCTGGTTGCTCTATTCTGTTGCATTGATGGCGTATGGAATATGGCGTTCCGTACGAAACGTTCGAATCGTTGCATTTGTCTTGTTTGGCATTACGATCCTGAAGATCTTTGTGTACGATCTTTCGTTCCTCGAAACCACCTACCGGATTTGTTCATTTATCGGACTTGGCCTTATCCTGTTAGCCGTTTCGTATGTATACCAGCGGTATAGGGAACTAATTTTCGGAACGCCGGAGCCGCAGGAGCGCTCGTTCTCTTCATGACATCAGAGATCTTCCAGTTAAGGAGTATTCCATGAACATCATTTCCGCCTTCAAGCTCGGCTTGTCCAGGGTTTCGCACACGAAGCGTATGGTGCTTTTCGCCTGGTTTGTCAATGTTGTCATCGCCATGCCACTTGCCCTCCCCGTGCTCAGCCAGCTCGACGGTTATCTCCGCAATACCGTCATGGATGACAAAATCCTGCATCGGATGGACGCCTCTTGGGCCGACAGCTATCGGGCAGACATGGAAAAGAGTGAGTTTGTGCGCGCGCTGGATTATACGGCCTTCGGTTATGCTCCCTTCGTCAATCACTTCGAGATGCAGATGAATGGCACGTTTATCAAGACGCTCGGCGGATTTCTCTATGACTTCTTCTTCCGTTGGGAGATTAACAAAGCCTCCACATCGCTTCTCTTTCTGCTGAGCCTGTTGTATGTCTGCGTCAACAGCTTTTTCTCGGGGGCGTTTATCGCCGTCTACTCGAAAGAATATCCTTTTTCATTCACAGAATTCCTCTCGGAAGGAGCCCGGTATTTCGGCAAGTTCTTCCGCATTACTCTTATCGCCCTGCTTGTCTATTTTTTGTTCTTCAATGTCGTTGTCGACTGGATGAACAACAGCATCGCACGAGCAACCCAAGCGGGAGCTTCGGAGACCGTGCCTTTTGCTTACTATATGATTCGCAATGTGGTTGTCCTTTTCCTCTTCTCATTTCTTTCCATGATCTTCGATTATGCCCGCGTTCGGATGGTCGTCGATGACCGGACAAGTTCCCTGGCCGCGTCAGTGGCGGGGACAAAATTTGCAGTGACCAATGCCCGCTCCGCGTACGGGTTGTATTTGCTCTTGTGTCTGATTGGGCTTGTCCTCATCGCGCTCTATGCGATTATCGAGAACGTGATTCCGCAGGAATCGTACTGGCCGATTCTGTTTCTGTTTGTTCTTCAGCAATGTTATATGCTTGCACGCTTCGGGCTCAAGGCCGCTTTCTACGCTTGCCAAACAGGGTTGTACCAAACCATTTCCTTTGAGCGGCATCTCAGGAACGCAGGAGCATCCACATCAACGCCGAGTGCGTGAGGTAAAACCTAAGATTTCCTCAGATCACATATCCACTTTTCATCAAGGAGTCATTCTCAATGGTTCGTATCCGACGTATTCCGGTTCTCATCGCACTTCTGTTCATTGTGCCCGCTTCGTTTCTCCTCAGCCAGGAACCATTTTCTGTTGCTGCGCGCTATGAGAAGCATGAATACATGATACCCATGCGCGATGGGGTTAAGCTCTTCACTGCAGTCTACATCCCAAAAGACACAACGAAGAATTATCCTTTTCTCATGAATCGAACCCCGTACAGCTCTGCCCCGTACGGTGAACATTTCTATCCTCCCTACATCGGTACACAGACGCAGAAGCTTGCCGAAGAAGGATACATCCTTGTCATCCAGGACGTTCGGGGGCGATACATGTCGGAGGGCACTTATATCAATGTCCGCCCGTACATCGAAAACAAAAAGGGTCCAAAGGACATCGACGAGAGCAGCGACACGTACGATACTGTGGATTGGCTCATCAAAAACATCCGGCACAATAATGGCCGTGTTGGGATTTACGGGATATCGTATCCGGGCTTCTACACCACCACCGGCACGATCGATGCGCACCCGGCGGTCAAGGCAACATCACCACAGGCCCCGGTGTCAAAATGGATGTCAGGAGATGATTTCTTCCACAACGGTGCGTTTCTTCTACCGCACGCATTCGATTTCTATGCCACTTTTGGATGGCCGCGACCCGCACCGACCGAGCATGATTCCCGCCCGTTCAACCATGGAACGATTGATGGATACAAGTTCTTCCTCAACCTCGGACCACTCCCCAACGCTAACACGAAATACTTCAAAGACAGTGTGGCGTTCTGGAACGATATCATGAATCACGGTACATGGGACAGTTTCTGGGAAGCGCGCAACATTCTTCCGCACGTGAAGAATATCAAACCTGCTACGCTTGTTGTCGGCGGGTGGTACGATTCAGAAAATCTGTATGGCGCGCTCAATCTCTTTGCCGCCATCAACAACCTTAATCCGAAGAACCAGAACAGGCTCGTCATGGGCCCCTGGTCACACGCTGAATGGGGGTACGATAACGGGGACTCGCTTGGCAATATCAAGTGGGGCTCGGCAACGGCGAGGTTCTACGTCGACAGCATTGTTGTTCCTTTCTTCAACTTCTATCTGAAGGACAAGGGGCAACCCAATTTGGCGAAGGCGATGGTCTTTGAAACCGGCAACAACGTTTGGAGATTTCTTGAAAGCTGGCCGCCGAAGAACACAAAAACAACCGATCTGTACCTGGACAAGAAGAATCGCCTGTCGTTCTCGCCGCCGGTTCAAGGCGACCATTCAACGGACTACGATGAATATATCAGCGATCCTGCAAAACCGGTCCCTTATACCGCCGAGATACGGCATTGGTACAACGCCGCGTTTCCCCTTGAAGACCAGCGTTTTGTCTGGACTCGTCCCGACGTACTCGTGTACGAGACCGAGGTCCTGACTGACGATATGACGATCGCAGGACCAATCACGGCAAGTTTGTTCGTTTCAACGACCGGCACGGATTCGGATTGGATTGTAAAGGTGATCGATGTTTTGCCGGAGAATTTCCCGCTGATGGGTCCCGGTGGACAGAGAAATGATCCGAAATTGAGGGGCGCTCAGAGGATGGTGCGGGGTGATGTGCTGAGAGGAAAATTCAGAAACAGTCTGGCAAAGCCAGAGCCGTTCGTCCCGAATCAACCCACGAAAATCGAATTCGTCTTGAACGATATCTACCACACGTTCAAGAAGGGACACCGGATCATGGTCCAGATCCAAAGTACCTGGTTCCCGATGATCGACCGCAATCCGCAGACATTCGTCGACATCTAT
>JAPLFP010000283.1 GCA_026390585.1 Ignavibacteriales bacterium
GAACCAAAACTACGTAGCGATATCCCTTCAGATTGATCTTGTCGGACAGACCCAGACTATCCTGGGGACATGCGGTTATGCAGAGCTCACACCCTTTGCAGATCTCTTCGGCTATTGTCACTTTGCCCCGTATCATAGAGAAATGCCCCTTTCGTCAATTGACTGAAATACGCTTGGAAACAACGACTTGCGCAAGTATTCTGCGAAGACACTTCTCAACTTGCGTGCCAACCGGTTGGTCTTCCCCTACTCTGTATCAGCCACAATTGGCCCATATTCTCCCTTCGCATTGTCAGAAATGAGAAGGCGCTTTCTGTTGTTTCCTGATTCCGCCAATCGTTGTTGAAATCCTCAACGTATCCCAGCCAGTTTCCGTTGGCAGTCAGTGCAAAGGCTCCCTAGTTTTAGGTCAATTTCTTCAACGTAGGTCGAAGAGCGCATAACGCATTCGAACTGGTGACAGTGATAGAGCCCAAAAGTGTGCCCCAGCTCATGCACGATTTCCTTCTCCAGGCGCTTCCAGGTCGATGAGTCATCAGGCGCCATTCCATAGAAAGGATTGGCAAGACGGTGGAATGAAACAACCGCAGCAATACCGTTGAGCTGAGCTTCCCCGAAGACAAATGTCAACACTGGAATGAAGAGATCAACGCTAACGACTGCAATTCTTTTCTCGTCCATTCCACCACTGGCCTGGAGGAGCTGGGCCAACAAGGCTGTGGAATTGTATTGCCCTCGTGAGGCATCAAATGCCCGATCAAGATTCAATTGAGCCGGAGTCACGGAGGTCCGAAGGCCGAAGACCTGGCCGACAGCTTGCGAAATCCCCTCCAACCGCTCGTCTTCCAGAGTCGAGGCGTTCAGGATGTTGATTGCGGAAGCCACACCAGTTGTCTTATCCGGCGTTTGGTTTCTTCAGACCATACTTCTCGATTTTGTTGTACAACGTGACTCTGTCGATTTGGAGAATCTCTGCAGAACGCGATATATTCCAGCGATTCTGATCCAGCACCGAGGCGATGTGAGCCTTTTCCATGCCGGCAAGAGAACCCGCAGGCAGAACATGGTTTTTTTCCGTCAGCTGGTACGGCAGGTCCTCGGGTTTGATTGCGGGTGGTTTTCCAACAACCATGGCCCGTTCAATGGCATTCTCCAGCTCTCTGACATTCCCCGGCCAATTGTAACGAACGATCGTGTCCATTGCTTCCGGACTGATGGATGTTATCTGCTTCCCCATCGCCCGGTTGTACTTTTGAACGAAGTAGTTCGCGAGCACCGGTATGTCACCTTTCCGCTCCCTCAGGGGCGGGATGAAAACTGAGAACACGTTCAACCGATAGTAAAGATCTTCCCGGAACGTCCCTTCCGCAACCGCTTTCTCCAGATCTTTGTTCGTTGCACAGATGACCCGGAAATCGACCCTGATGATGTCATTGCCCCCCACTCTGGCAAATTGCTTGGTCTCGATAACACGAAGGAGATCCATCTGTGTTTTCATATCGATGTTGCCAATCTCGTCAAGAAAGAGCGTCCCTCCATCGGACAGCTCGAGCTTTCCTTTTCTTCGGTACTGAGCACCAGTGAATGCGCCGCGTTCGTGCCCAAACAACTCACTCTCAAGAACGCCCTCTGCCATCGCACCGCAGTTCACTGCCACGATCGGAAAGTATCGTCGCGAGCTGTTGCTGTGAATCGCACGTGCAATCAACTCTTTCCCCGTGCCGCTCTCGCCGCGAATCATGACGGTCGTGTCGGTCTTCGCCACTGTCTGAATTAACTCGTACACCTTCTGCATCTGAGCGGAGTCGCCAACGATGTCATCTGCCTTGCTGAACTCGGTGATCTGCTCCTTGAGTTTCAGATTCTCGTTTGCCAGGTTCCGCTGTTTCAGCGCGTTCGTCACCAAATGTGACAGGTAATCCGGATCCACCGGCTTCGTTACATAGTCGAACGCACCCTCCTTCAGAGCCTTCACCGCAGTGTCGACTGTTGCATGTGCTGTGATGAAGATAATCGTCGCGCCGGAATCGATTTCCTTGATCCTCTGCTGGAGCTCCATACCATCCATGCCAGGCATTTTGATGTCCAGAAGAAGAATGTCCCATTTGCGACCCTGGAGCTGCTGAAGCGCCTCCGCAGCATTGGCGGCTGTTCCGACGACAAAGCCATCTTCCCGAAACCACTTTGAAAGAGAATCTCTGACGACTTGTTCATCATCAACGACGAGTAAAGCGGGATTTGCGTTCATACGAATCCTCATGTCTTGCGTTGTTCACTGTCAGAAGGCGAATCGTTGGCGGCACTGCCCGTGGGCAGGTCGTCACGTGTACCACTTGTTTCGGTTTGGGAAAACTCCATGACAAATGTCGTTCCCTTCCCCTGATCTGATTGGATAGTAATTCGTCCGCCGTGACGCTCGAGTATTCCATAGACAACGGAGAGTCCGAGCCCAACACCTTGTCCGTTCTTCTTCGTGCTATAGAATGGTTCAAACACATGCGGGAGGTCTTCCTGGGCGATTCCAATGCCGGAATCCTGAATAAGAATTCTCACGTCGCTCTTAGCGCGCCCTTGCTGTACCTCGACGGTCAGCTTTCCTCCTCCAGGCATTGCCTCAACGGCATTGACAAAAAGGGCGACCATCGCCTGCTCAATTTGGTTCTCATCGCAAAGCAGCATCATCTCGTCAGGGGGAAGGATCGCTTCAAACTGCACGTTGGAAATCTGAAAGTGATGTTTAACAAGTTGTTCCGATTTCTGGATGATCTGACGCACAGGAACCAGTGCAAACTCGCCCACCTGTTTCTTTGAGAAAAGGAGTAGATTTTTGACGATGGTCCCACATCGCTCTGTCTCCCGCCGGATGAGGTCAATGTCCTCGATCGTTTGGAGAACTTCTTGCGACGGCTGTTCAACCCTCTTGAGGCGACGCCCGATCAATTTGGCATAGGTCAAGATTCCCTCTAGGGGATTGTTTATTTCATGAGCGACGGTGGCTGCCAGTTTGCCCAAAGACGCCATCTTCTCAATTTGCATGATCTGTTGATGAACCTTCTGAAGCTCCGTTGTTTTTTCGCGAACCCGCTCTTCGAGAGTCATCGCCCAATTACGATTTTCCTTCTGTGCGCGCTGAAGCGACTGAGTCATCGCATTAAACGAATGGGCGAGGACACCAATTTCATCTTTTGTGCGGATCGGGATTTCGTGTTCAAGGTCACCCGAGGAGATAGCATTCGTGCCATCGATGAGTCGCTTTACCGGACGGAGCACCGTTGACGAAAGAAAGAGATACGACCCTGCTCCTACGATCAAGAACAGAACAAAAGCGACCACAATCATCTGAAGCTGGGATTCGGCAATCGCTGTGTCGACTTTGTCCAGGGACATCCTCACGTCAAGCACCCCGAGCACGGTTCTTTCGGTTGGATGAGAATGACATCCTGCGTTCGAGCATTGTGCCTCATTGCGGATGGGATTGATGAGACCCACAATCCGATGCCCATCAGCGACTTTGTAGATTCGCATACGGCTGCCGGCAGGCACGGAATCAAGGGGTTGAGGACCGTTGTGGCATCCATAGCATGCTTCTGCCTTCAGGTCGACGACCGACCCTCGCTCAGATTTGTCCGTCGAGAAGGTAATCTCCCCGCGCTTGTTGTAGATTCGTATGCCGTCGATGCCAGGCTGCCTTCCGAGCGTCGTGATGATTTCGTAAACGTCATCCTTCCGGTTTTGAAGCATGCTGTAATGCGTCGAACTCTTGATCACGTCACTGATACGGTTCGCGCTCTGAATAACCTCGGACATTATTTGGTCGGTGTAGAAACGGACAGAAAAATATGAGTAGATTCCGAAGAGAATCAGGAGAAGGAAGGAACCAAGGAGAAGGCGGCCTTTGAGAGTTTCAAACCATCGCATAATTACATCTCACCCCCGCAAAAGCGACAGAAACTATGCCACAGAACACCCCCCAAAACACGGCGATTGCCTTGAATACCATTTTCAGGAATGCAATCTTAAGAACCCCAACACTTTCAATTGCCACACTTAAGAAAGCACCTTAACGGACATCCAAGGCAGTCGCTTTTTGAAACAGACAACTGCTACGCGTAGACGTTCTTTACCAGCCTGAAATATTTCGAAGGCCCAAGCATCTCAGAGAGGTTTTCAAGCGCTTCCCCTCCATCGGCGAGCGTGATCCCCACATCAGCTCCTCCCTTCGTCAACTCCGTGGAAAGCATCGCCTGAAATCGCCGTTCATCTTCGGCATAGGTCCGAACGGCCTCGGCAACAGGAAGGAGATCGTTGTCATGCGAGACAGTCCCTTCGATTACAATTTCGAAAAGCCATCCCTGACCCAGTGGTGACGAACATATTGCATGAGGGTTCTCTGCAAGATATGCATTGGAATCGCACACTTTACCACTTATGGGCGAAACGATCGGTAACGTTCCTCCATCCAACACGATCCACGCGCATACTTTGTTGCGTACGATCCGTTCCCCGATCGAGGGCAAGACCACCGCCTTCGGGGAAACAAGCACTGACGCAAATCCCGGTTCCAGTCCGAGTCGCGCTATATGATCATCGTGGGAACTCACCCACATATGTTTGCGCCCATAGAGCATATTGCGACGAGGCTGTTCGGTGCTGCGAGGTTCGACAATCGCCCGATCTTGACCATGAAGCGACTGTTGATCGATGAATGTCTGTCTCAGTGCCCGATCGAGAGGACAGTACTCACAGTCGAGCTTTCTTTCGCACAACTGGTAGGAGAGTACTCCCGCAGTCATCCAGACACAACGAATCTCGCCCGGCGGTACGATCGGATGTACGCTCTCAGCTTCGGACTCACTCATTGCAGACCCCTTTTAATTTGATTGTGACATGCTTCGGAGATCCTCGACCCACTCGTTTTCAGGCGTTCCGGAGTGCTCGTGTTGTTCATGTTGAAACAATGGAAGGTACTTTGCCGCTAGCCCGAAGATGACAAAACCGACGGCGACGATACTCAACGTGACAGAGATCTCCATCCAACTCGGGAAGTAGCTCTTGCCTGCCCATCCTTCCATTCCGGTGATACTGATATTCAGCCTGTTCAGCACAAAGCCAATAATAATCATCGCAGCAGACCAGAACAATCCGGATTGATTCTCGCGGACCTTTTTCTGCGACAGCAAGAAGAACGGTATGACGACCCCAACCATCTTTTCCAGCCAGAAGAAATATGTCTCCGGGCGGGCCTGAAACAACAGAGGCAACGCCTTGCGATCCGCAAGATCGACAACGGTCATCACCATGAACACCCCGAGCACCATCACGGCAATGCGTGCAATCTCGGTGAGGAGATTGAGTTCAAGACCGCGATTGAATGCCCTGGAGCTCATGAACGACTCAAAGATGATCATTGCGCATCCGACGGCAATTGCTGAGACATAGAAGAACACCGGAAGGTACGGGGTGTACCACAACGCGAAAAGCTTCTCCGGAACTATCAAATAGAGAGAACCGAGTGACGATTGATGAAGCGTTGATAGCAGAACGCCAACGATGATCATTGGAATGGTGATTTTCTTCACGAACATCTTCGTCTTCACCATATGGAATTTCTCGAGCACGACAGGCGAGAACTCCAGAGCGAGGACGCTCGTATATAACATGACGCACCATGCGACTTCGAACATCACGGAGTGCGGGTTCCACATGATGATGGCATGCCAAATCTGCCATGGCCTACCGAGGTCGAACATCAACGCCACGATGACCAGGACATAGCCCATGAACGCAGTGAGAATTGTCGGGCGAATGATTGGCTCAAATCGCTTGATATTGAAAATGTAGACAATCGCAGCGAGTGTGAAACCGCCGGCGGCAAGTCCCACGCCGCACAAGACGTCGAATCCAATCCACAATCCCCATGGGAACTGATCGCTCAAGTGCGTGGCAGCGCCAAGGCCGCCCAGGAATCTCACGACGGTCGAGTAGGCTCCCGCCAGCAGGATGACTCCTGCGACGACTTTCCAGAATGATAGTTGGGAGAGAAACCGTTTCATTGTCTTTTCCTCGATGAGAGAAGGTTAAACATGATTACCGTTGCCATTCGACCGCTTGTGCATTTCGCGCTGTTCCTGTTCGTATTTCTGGACCTCTGAGCGCCGATTCGTAATCCACCAAATGCCATACAGGAGCGATCCGCCGACAGTCACAATACTCGGGACTTTCGAAAGGGCGTTCCATGTCAGCGGTGACAATGCTGCTTGCTGCAGTTCCGTTTTGAAGCCGAGTTTTTCGAATGGAACACTGGTAATGTAGAGTATCGAGGTGCCACCGACATCTTGTTGCCCATAGATTCGGTTGACATATTTCGTTGGTTCTGCTTTGATGCGTTCGAGCGCTTCACGAACGAGATCTTCCCGATCGCCGAATTTTGTCGCGCCAGTGGGGCATGCCTCGGCACACGCCGGTTGCAGACCCTGTGTGATTCTCCCGTGGCACAGTATGCATTTCTGAACGCGAGGATTCGTGCTGCCCCACTCGTACCGGGGCACCTGGAACGGACACGCCTGCATGCAATACCGGCACCCGATGCACTTGTCTACATCGTAGAGCACCGGCCCTTCGGGGGTTTTCTCGAACGCTCCGACCGGACATACGGAAGCGCACGTCGGATCGATGCAGTGTTGGCACATTCTTCGAACGAACACACCATCATGTTCCTCCAGAGCGGTGTAGGCAGTAGAGGAAAGCACTTTCTCTTCTCCGGCCGCCAGCTTGTTTATCGTCCTACACGAATCCTGGCAGGAATTGCAGCCGATGCAGAGCGTTATGTCGATGAGCATTGCTTTGCTTTTTGCCATAACTGTTCCCTT
>JAPLFP010000194.1 GCA_026390585.1 Ignavibacteriales bacterium
GAGTTACCGAGTCAGTGGGGCGCCGACCCTTTGGTTCTGGTCTGATCTCGCTTCGAGCGTTGGCTCTGCGGAGGTTGACTCGGCCGGAACTCTCGTCGATTGGCGCACGCGAACATTGTTGGCTCCCGTCGATGAATTCATGTTAGTGGAATTCACGCCCGAGCACAGGCAAGTTGGTGTAGGCGTCGACCGCGCACAACGCCTCCTCACGTTCTATGATCACCTTGACGCAGATACGTTGCGCGCGTCATCAACTCTTCGTTTGCCAATCTCCCCCGGCAGGATTGTCTTCGGTGATTTGAACAACGACAACAAGACGGATTTCCTTCTCTTCGACCGAGAAAGCCCTGGCATCGTTCCATTTTTCAGCCTGGGCAACGACCGGTTCAGGGAGGGGAAGCCATTTGCTCTGGATAACGCGGTTAGTGATCTAAGGCTCGTTCACCTGAATAATGACAATCTTGTCGATATCGTGTTCTATGATTGGGTGAGGAGCGAAGTACATCTTCTCTATGGTGTTGGACAAGGCAAGTTCCTTGATCAGGCGGCGATTCGTGTTGATGGTATCGTGAATCAGCTTGAAGCGACATCGCTCAGTGAGCACGGCAATGTTGACTTGATCCTTTCCTGCAGTGCTCCAGCGCGTGTGGAGATCCTCGAAGGGAATGGCATGGGGGATTTCAAGCAGGGTGAAGGAATTCTCTTGAAGGTGCCTTTGAGTTCATTATTCGTTGCTGACGTGAACGGTGATGGCAGCAAGGATATTGTTGGGCTTGACGGGGCCTCGATGCTCCGTGTCTACTTGAACGGGGGTGAGAACACATTTGATGACCGACTGGATTTTACCGGCAGCCGGGGTATTGCTGAAATGGCATTGTTCAAGACCACCGAGCAGGGGCTTCCAGACGCAGTGCTCTTCGACAAGGATTCGGAAAAGCTCATGTGGTTAACGAACGCGGTTCATCAATCTATGTTGGGGGACTCACTTGATTATTCAACCGGAGCCAGGCCGCGCGGCGTTGCCATTGCCGATATCAATGGGGATGGAGTGAATGATGTTCTGCTAGCGACGGCGGGAAGCAGTTCGGTATCGCTCTATTTCAACCGTCCATCCTTGGGCCTGCTGGGTCAGGCAGTGTACACCCTCCCGGCCAGCGCCCACGATATCGCATTTCATTCACTCCGGGATTCGATTGCGCGTATTCTTATCTCCTACCCGGAATCGAAACAGCTTTCCCTCTTCTCTCTTGATTTGAGGGAACGATCGAGTACGAACGCGACGATCGGAACTGAAAGGGCAGTGGAATTCCTGTACTGGACCGGAGTCCGCAAGCCGGCTGTGGACTTCTTTTGTTTCGGTCCAAGTGTCGCTGCGACACCTGCCTCGCTGACGCTCTTTCAGGAGATTGAGTCTCATCAGTTCGTTGAGCGAAGCTTCACGTTGTCGTCGAACAATACCCTTCTCGGAGCCGGAGTCGGTCGTCTGAACCGGGATTCCATCCCTGATGTCGCTTTCGTCTACCGGAATAACACTACGGGGAAGTATTTGCTGGCGGTTTCGTTGGGGGATGCGAATTACTCCTTCAGACAAAAAACGGATATTGCGGAGCTGCCGCAAAAAAACCTTTCGCGAAGCTACATTTGGCTCGCTGATCTCGGCAACAATGGACGGCAGGACATACTGATGCTCAATGACGGCCCTGTTTCGGTGCTCGAGAGAGTACGGCATCTTCGAGAAACATTTTACACGCCGATTGATACCATCGGCCTCGATACACAGATCAGTGACTGGGCACAGATTCAGTTTTGCGATCTTGACGGAGATGGGAACATTGATATCATCCTGAATGATGTCAACAAGGGACAACTGGGCTGGTATAAAGGACGTGGCAGGTCATTTGAAGCGTTTCGTCCGCTGTGTTCAGTGTCGCGACAGAGTCACTTCGCCGTTGGAGATTTGAACAACGACGGAACTCCGGATTTGGTGGTAACATTCGGAGACCAGGGGATCGTTCGGATTTATAATGGAAAATTCCTCTTGAAGAGGGAACGTGAATCGATACACTAGGTTCGTCATAGCTTGTGCTCTGTTGATGTGGAGTGTTGGGACTGTCCGCGCTCAGGTCAGGACCTCATCTGCGGAATCCTCTCGGAGCATCAGCCGCATCTTGGGAATTTCGCCGGACTCATCAGGCAAGTGCGGCACGAGCGATTTGATATACGCCCGCCTCCATTGGAACGAATTGAGTGTTCAGAAGAGAACCGCCATTCAGAAGATCCTGAGCAGGCCGGCAAAGCAAAAGGACCGACTCAGTCGATCCGGAAGGTTTCGCATTCACTACGATACGACGGGCATCGACGCGCCCTCTCTGATCACGTCTGGACCCAACTCACAGAAGATTCCAAACTCTGTCGAACAGTACATTGACTCCGTCGGTGCCTGCTTTGACTTCGCATGGAAGTTAGAGGTAGATACACTCGGCTATCTTGCTCCCCCCTCAGACGGAATGCAAGGGGGCGGACCGGAGTACGACGTTTACGTCTCTCAGCGGGGACTCGGTGACTTTGGCCTGACAAACTGGGATGAATCAGTTGACTTGATCACCGACGGCACACGACAAACGTTCAGTTCCTTCATTGAAATTGACAACGCCTTCTTTGGATACCGCACCCCCGGACTGGACGGCCTACGGATCACCGCTGCTCACGAGTTTCATCACGCCTGTCAAATCGGTAACTATGGAATCTGGAAAGACACGATTGTCCCAAACTCCGATTTCTATTTTTACGAGCTGAGCGCTGTATATATGGAACGTTTGGCGTACAGCGGAATTCACGACTACTACTTTGATTTGCCAGCTTATTTTCAACGATTCCGTGATAGTCAGAGCCGGGCCTTGTCTTTTTCAACATATACGCAGCAATACCCTGGATATGAACGTTCTATTTGGGCTCAGTACCTATCAAAGCGTTTCGGAAGGGACATCATGCGACAGGTTTGGACGGGGGTGATCTCGGATCCGGTTCTTGTGAGCACAGGGAAGGTTCTTCAGCGGTATGGCACATCTCTTGAATCGGAGTTTGCACAATTCAGTTTCTGGAATTACTACACGGCAGATCGAGCGCAGGCAGGCAAATACTATGACGATGCGGCCAATTGGCCGCGCTTTGTGCCGAATGTCGCATCGACGTTTGGAGGTCTGTCAGCGTCCGTCTCAAATTCGGGCTGGCCGCTTTCGACTCAATTTTGTGAATTCGCGATTACGGGAGACACCGTTACGGCAATTCTGGTTGATGTCAATGCGACGAGCGCGGTAGTCTCAAATCCCCCGTCAACGCCATATCAATTACTGCTCACGTCAGCGAACGCAACGGCACCGTATCAAACAGTGGGGAGGGGACTTACACTCTCGTTCTTTCCCGACGACCAGTCGCAGTGGAAAACACTCTACCTTAAGTCATCGACGAAGTCGATCGCGTCCGTTGCGGGAGATCCTTTCCCGAATCCTGTGCGTATCTCTCACGATTCAAAGTTGAATCTCCCATTGAGCGGATCAACAGAGAAGAGGGCCGTAGTCTATTTCCTGAATGCAGCGCTGGAGCTGGTGATGTCGCGTGAGTATGATGTTACGGAGTCGTTCGGTTCGCGATTGCTCTCCGTTCCGGCATCGGATCTACGTGATGGGATTCCGACGGGTGTGTATTTTGTGAAAGCTAGGTGCGGAGATAAGGAATTTCAGTGGAAGGTTGCAATCATACAATGAGCATCTTGAGAATGACAGCCACTGGCGTAACCAAGGAGTTCAATCGACGGACGATTTTTCGTGATGTCTCGATCTCGCTCTCACAAGGTGAATCCCTGGCAATCACAGGGCGGAATGGTTCTGGTAAATCGACGCTTGTCAAGGTAGTTGCTGGTTTGCTCTCAGCCACCCGTGGAAAAGTCGAGTATGCGGTTGATGGGAAGCCTCTTGAGATCGAAAACCTGAGGTATCACATCGGATTGGTGAGTCCGTACCTCCAATTGTATGATGAGTTTTCGGGAAGTGAAAATCTGGAATTGCTTTCAAAGATTCGGTCAGACGTTGGGATTGATTCCGGGCGCATTCAGCAAGTGCTCGAAACTGTTGGACTGTGGGAGAGAAGGTCGGATTATGTGAGGACGTACTCCTCAGGTATGAAACAAAGACTGAAGTATGCCTTCGCAGTTCTTCATCGGCCGTCACTCCTCATCCTTGATGAGCCCACGTCGAATCTGGACCACGATGGAATCGCGATGGTGAAAAAAGTTGTAGACGAGCAGAAGAAGCAGGGCGTGTTGATCGTGGCGACGAACGATGCAGACGAAGCAGGATGGTGCTCCGCGAACATTGAACTCGGCAAACACTAGTTAGGCTCAAACAGCTTGCCATTAGCAAGGATTATTCCTATTTTTGACAACAGAAGATGAGCCAATTCTCAGGTACATACGCCCTGATTCGCAAAGACATTCACTCAGAACTCAGGACCCGCTATGCCTTGAATGCGCTCTTGATGTTTGTCGTGACGGCAGTAGCGACGATCCTCTTTGCTTTGCGCTCCGATCAGCCGACGTCAAGTGTTCTGTCAGGGCTTTATTGGGTGGTAGTCTTCTTCACAGCGATGTCTGGTCTGTCCCGGACGTTTGTCAGTGAAGAGGAGCGAGGGACGACGATGACGCTTCAGTTGGTGGCTTCTCCCTCGACTGTGTACTTCGCCAAGCTTCTTTTCAATACAGTTTTAACCTTTTCGATGACGATTGCAGTGACAATTCTCTATATGACCGTCTTCTCGAACGCATTTGTTATCAAAACATTTTCCATTTTCGCTGGAACTGTTGTCTTGGGCAGCCTCGGATTCGCATCGGCATCGACGATCATTGCAGCAATTGTGGCTAAAGCAAACACCCGGGGAACGTTGTATCCCGTCCTGTCATTTCCCATTCTCATCGTCTTACTCATGACAGTGATGAACGCAACGACGAAAGCATTGGACGGTGAGGAGTTCACCTCGGCGCTTCCAGATTTCCAGATCCTTGTCGGATACTTTCTTGCAATGACGGGCGGTTCGTACCTCCTTTTTGAATACGTATGGAAAGACTAGAATGAAATTCGCGAAGTATGGGTCTATCACACTAATAACCTTCGTCCTTGTGGCTGGGATTGCGATTCCGTTGTCGCCCTCCCCTCAGAATTGGCTCCAATTCCCGGTTATTCCCGGGCTTGAAGAAAAAGCTCGAAACATCTTATACCATGTTCCTGTTGCCTGGACGACCGTTGTGGCGTTTCTTGTCAGCACGTACTATGGTTTCCGATACCTCAAAACGAGAGACATTGATTACGACATCAAATCAGTGTCAGCGGCAGGGCTTGGTTTCTTGTTTTGCTTCCTCGCGACCGTCACTGGCGCATTGTGGGCAAAGTTCAACTGGGGGTCATTCTGGAACTGGGATCCGAGAGAAACTTCCATCTTCGTCCTGTTGTTAATCTATGGGGCATATTTCGCCCTCCGTTCGGCTCTGGAAACAGAGGAGAAGCGGGCAACACTCTCAGCGGTCTATTCGATGATTGCCGGCATCACAGTGCCTTTTTTCATTTTTGTGATGCCTAGGATCATGACCGGGCTTCATCCCGGCGCAAAAGAAGTTGCCGATCCTGCCGCAATCTCGAAGGCACAGGCGATTGCCGATAGTGCAATAGCAGTTGGGTCAAAGACATTCGCCGATAGTGCATTGGCAACGGTCGCACAAATGAATGTCGGTAGCGCAGTTCCAGTTGTGCAACTAAAGATGTCACCGAATATGCTCGTGATATTTCTCCTGGGACTACTTGGTTTCACTTTGCTGTTCATCTGGCTGCTGAATGTGCGCGTAAGACTCGCCAGAATGGAATATGAACGTTCAACGCATCATGAATGAGGCATGCAATGATGGATTTCCTGAGTCAGAATCAAATGTACATCGTCTTGGTGATCGTCCTGCTTATCTGGGCTGGCATTGTTTGGTACCTCATGCGGATTGACAAGCGACTCACGCAGTTGGAGAATCAATCGAAAAAAGGATAAGTGCATGAAAGCGAAGATTATTATTGGTGGTATCGTGGTGGTTATCGGAATTGTTCTTGCAGCGATGAATTTTCTGGAGTCAAACGTCGAATATGCGGATTTTTCAACGGCCGAGAAATCGCACAAGAAGGTGCAGGTCAAAGGGGAGTGGGTGAAGGAGAAATCCTCGAGCTTCGACGCAGCCAGCGTGAAGTTCTCTTTCTATATGAAGGATGATGCACGAAGGGTAGTGAAGGTTGTTCTCGATGGAGCGAAGCCGAACAACTTTGAACTGGCGACCAGCGTTGTAGCAAAAGGGAAATTTGTCAACGACGAGTTCCATGCCACCGAAATCCTCACAAAATGTCCGTCAAAATATGAAGGAACGTCCGAAGCCGTAAAGAAGACTCTCTAGGAGGGGGGGGAATTATGATACTGCTGGGAACGATTGCAGAGAACCTTATTCGCATGGGACTCCTCGCCGCGCTTTGCGCGGCTTTTTTTTATTATCGGGTTCATCGAAGGTCTACTTCTCGCATGCTGAGGATGGCGCGCAATAGCTATCATCTGGCGACACTATTGCTCATGTCTGCGGCGGCCGTCTTGCTATACCTGATACTGAATCACCAGTTCATGTACAAGTACGTCTGGGAGTACAGTTCCACAGCACTTACTCTTCCATTGCTGATGTCCACCTTCTATGCAGGGCAGGAGGGGAGCTTCACGCTCTGGGCATTGTATACCTCCATCATCGGCATTTTTCTGATGAGATACGCCTCCCGTCGTGAGTATGAGGCGGAGGCAATGTCGGTGTACTCGTTGATCTTTGCTTTCCTTCTGCTGATGCTTGTCGTAAAGAATCCGTTCGAATTGATCTGGAACGCGTTTCCCGCCGACTTGATGAAAACGGGTCCGATCCCTGCCGGTGTGACGAATATTGCTGTTCTCGACACTTTGAAGGGACTGTGGGCACAATTTCCGGCTGAAGGCAAAGGTCTGAATCCCCTTCTGCAGAACTATTGGATGGTGATTCACCCGCAGATTCTTTTCACAGGATTTTCATCGATGGCAGTTCCGTACACCTTGGCGGTTGCCGCGATGCTCAAGAGGGATTATTCCTCATGGATTCGGGTCGCCACTCCATGGGCTGTGTCTGGTTCGATGATCCTCGGAACAGGAATCATCATGGGAGGCTACTGGGCGTACGAGACTCTCGGTTGGGGTGGGTTCTGGGGATGGGACCCCGTGGAGAACTCCTCGTTGATTCCCTGGCTTCTTTGTACTGCATCGATACACACTGCGCTGAATCAGCGGAAGAGCGGGGCGTTCGTGAAAACGAACTTTGTCTTTAGCTTGTTGACGTTTATGACGGTCCTCTACAGCACTTTCCTGACCCGCAGCGGCGTTTTGGGGGATACCTCCGTCCATTCGTTCGTGGATCCGGGAATGTGGGTCTACTGGTTGCTTCTGGGTTGCATCGTACTGTTTGGAGGGATTGGCTTTGGAGTCTTTTTCCTGCGGGTGCGCGAAATGCCCAGGGTGCGGTCGCAGCACGCAGTCTTTTCACGGGAGTTCGCTCTTTTTCTGGGCGCCTTTGCGTTGAGTTTCGTAGCGCTGTTTGTCGCTGTCGGAACCTCTTCACCTCTTATTACTTCACTAGTGAATGGAAAGGCCTCCGCAATTGAAGTCGCGTATTATGTGAAGACAAATCTGCCGTTGGGGATTGTTATCTGCCTTTTGTCGGGTATTGGCCAATTGCTTTGGTGGAAACACTCGAACACAGGCTCGCTGCTGCGCAGCCTTGCGGCTCCTGTTCTGCTGTCGCTGGGTGTGACCACGATGGTCTACGTGCTTCTCGGACCGGAGCATATTCTTATTCTTCTCTTCACATTCTGCGCTGCATTTTCATTGTTTGCGAACATCAAGGTCGGCTATGGTGTCTTCATGGGCAATCCGAAGTTTGTAGGAGGCTCCATCGCCCATATTGGTATCGCCGTCATGTGCCTTGGATTCGTCACATCGTCGCGGTATGACACGAAAGCAACTCTCTCACTTGAGCGCGGAAAGCCCGTGGACGCGCTGGGCTACAGGATGACGTATGTCGGCTATAAGCAGATTGACAACGAACGGTACGCATTCAACGTCGAAGTTGAACATGGAGGCGTTAAGAAGGTGGTTGCACCCTTTATGCGCTTCAATACGCAAGAAAATTCGACTATCCGTAATCCGGACATCATCAATTTTCTGAATCGGGATTTCTATGTGGCACCGGTCTCGGTGGAGGAGGGAGGACAAGGTACGCAGAAGTCCATCAAGCTCATGCGGGGCCAGTCGGAAACCGTCTCGAACTTGAAGGTGCAATTTGAGGGATTCGAATTCACGGAAGCACAGCGCGCTGCAATGATGGAAGGGAAGGAATTCGCCATCGATGCAAAACTGATTGTATCAGACGGCAACGCGAAGAAACATCTGGACCTGAAGATGAAAACCGGTCCAAAGGGAGCAGGGTACGTGCCTTCTGGCTTCGTTGCGAGCGACGGCAAGAACTATGAATTCGTTATCAGTCAAATGATGCCAAGCCAGGATGATCCATCAAAGTCTTCGGTGGATATCATGATTAACCTGCCGGCAGACGGGACGACGCCACAACGAGACGAGACGCTCATCATCGAGGCAAGCATCAAGCCGATGATCAATTTGGTCTGGGCTGGAACCATTACCCTCGTGATAGGCTTCCTGTTAACGATTGTTCGACGTGTTGAAGAAGCAAAGCGTGAAGGTGATAAGTGGAGCAGTGAGGGATAGGCGACAATAAGACATCGCAGGAAAAAGATAGTCCCGTCTGGAAACATCAGACGGGACTTCTCATTTACATTGATTGTATTGACAGCAACTTCAGAGCACTGTTACTTCTTCTCGTCTGTTTTACAGCATGCATCGAGTTTTTCATATGCCTCGGGATTACGCTTGACGTCGTTGGCGTCATAGCCGGCATCTGCGATAGCCTTTTCGAGTTTGTCGACAGTCGCTTTCGTTGAAGCATATGTCACGGTGGCTGTTTTCTTCTTGAGATCAACTTTTGCTGTCTTGACACCATCGACCTTCTTCAAGGCATTCGTCACCGTTGTGACGCAAGAACCGCAAACGATCGTTGGCACTTTGATTGTCGTCTTGAGTACCTTTGTGTCTGCCTTTGCCGCCTCGGCACTCTGTTTCAATTGAGCCGTGACGACTCCTACCGTGAGGATCGCAGCTACGAACATCAAGAAAATGCGTTTCATACTTGTCTCCATTGATAGATGTGAACGAATCGTGGTTTGAATGTATCTGGATATTTGAATCAATGCAACGAGTTGCTAGTGACACTTCTAACGATAGATCTTGTAGGCAAAGAGGCATCGCGCTCGTAGTGCGAGCGGGACCGCTTTCCAACTGGAAGTTCTTGATCGAAAACACAAGCTGACTTTCTGGAAACGGCACTAGTCTGTCATCCACGCGCTCATGTTGGACTTCCTTAATGTTCCTTTCTTCAGAGCTCTTTCTTTCATGTAACTGAAAAGGATCGGGGTCACCACAAGTACGTGGATCGCTGAGGTGAAGAGGCCCCCGATCATGGGTGCCGCCAGAGGTTGCATGACGTCTGCCCCGACCCCCGTACTCCACATGATAGGAACGAGGGCAATCATCGCAGTGGCTACAGTCATGATTTTTGGGCGGAGCCGGAGAACGGACCCCTCGACGGTGGCATCGGTGATATCCTGCGGCTCGAGTGGGCCCCTTGAGCCTCGTTCATAGTCGCGCAATCTTCTGTCA
>JAPLFP010000281.1 GCA_026390585.1 Ignavibacteriales bacterium
GAAGAAGAGCCTCAATGTCGACGTATTGCTTCGTTGCGCCCACTGCCAGCACCCCCTGCGCGTTTGGATCTGAACTGAGCTCCAAGAATCGCTGACGGTCGATTTCCTTGACAGGAACTCCCTGTCGCTTTGCAAGTTGCTGGATCTGCTGAATAGCGTTCCCCCGTGTTCCGAAGAGAATGTAGATCTTTTCGGGAGGTGTCTCCGAACGTAGTGACTCGAGAACAGGATGTCTTCCGGTGATCAGGTTCTGCATCGTCACCTCGATGCCTTCGGGGATAGACGGTACCAACCATACATGCCGATAAACAGCAAACCCAGTGCGATGAGCTGAGCTTCAGAAAGCCCCAGGATGACGCGCGGGTTTACCCGAATGAACTCGACGAAGAATCGCTCCGTGCCAGCGAACATCAAGTACAGCATGAATATCTTGCCATCAGGCTTCAGGGTCTTCCTGAATCGCCAGAGCAAGAGAAACAGAAAACCACAAAGCAGAAACTCATACATTGGTGTGGGATGACACAAGGTGGTATCTGGTACGACGCCGCCAGGGAACTTGCTTGTGATCTCTGGAAAACCTTTGAAGGCGACCGACGGCGGGTAGGTTCCTTTTGAATAGTCTGTCCCCCAAGGTAACGTCGTCGGGACTCCGTAGTCCCCGTCGCCGGCCAAGTGGCATCCGATGCGACCGATGCCGTACGCGAGGAGGAGGCCTGGCGCTGTAGCATCAGCCATGCTGAGAAACGGAACGCCAGCCTTCCTGCATGTCCAGTACAGGAGAACAGTGACAAGGATCAGTCCACCGAAGAACGTGAGCCCTGACGGCGAAAACGCCAGCCCGAAGGGCTCGGAGGCGACGTCTTTGAGATTCTCAAAGAGAAAAAGCAGCTTCGATCCCAGCACACCGCCGACGAGCGCTATGAATGTAATCGCTGTCGCGAGATCAAAATTCTTTGCCTTGGATGGCTGTTTTGTAGCAACTGTGCCGAAGAGAAACCATCCCACCGCAAGAACAGCAACCGCGATGAGACCATGAAGCGCGGAGGAGACGATGTTCTCCAGCAACTGGCCTAAGGAATACTGGAGCGTGTAGGAGATGACAAAGAGTCCAACGACAACCAGATACAATAATTTGGAAATCTGCAGGAAAGGGACGCTGACATCGATATTCATGCTCTTTCGTTTGAGCTCGCTGGTCAGCAGAGCATTCGCGACGATGAATCCCAGCGCGAGCATAAGGCCGTAGCCGTAGATGGTGAATGGTCCGATTTGGAGTAGGCGAGGGCACATAGCTCAGGGGTTCAATTCGTAAGTCGTGTCAGGATACCTGCAGTGGAACCGGTGCACTGGAGACGATGATGAACGGATGCGTGGGATTTCCACGGATTGATATTTGCGTGGGAGTGACATCGACCTGGAAATCGTTCGTCTCACCGTTCAGCTTGATGACGCTGAGATCATATGATCCCAGCAGATTTGTGTAGTCACAACGTCCCTTCGCGGGGCCCACTCCAGGCATGATCATTGGTGTTGTGCGAAGTCCCAAAATCTTCAGCTGGATCAGCCTCTCACGCATCACGGCGTCCAACAGGATCTCGTAGTTGAAACTTGTGAATTCCCTGATGGTCTGTATGAGAAATACCTGTAGTGCCCGACGCGTTTGTTCGTCGTAGTAGTGAAAAACATGGAGGGAATACTCTGGATCGCGGTGTTTTTTCCTTCGCGGCATCAGACTCTAAGAGCGGATTGAAGTTCGTCAAGGTTCACTAACGATTCTTCGCCAGTCTTCATGTTCTTCAGCTTGGCGTGTTGGGTCTGCAGTTCTGTTTCACCAATCACCACGGAGTATTGGGCTTCCTGGCGGTTCGCTTCGCGCATTTGAGCCTTTACACTGCGTCCGAGATAGTCGATTTCGACACGAAGGCCTTTTGACCGCAGCGACGATGCTTTTGTGAATGCCCATCGGCGTGACGATTCATCTGTCGTAACAATGTACAGGATTGGGTTGAGGTCGGACGGCGATGGAGTGCCAACCTTCGCCAGCACCATCATCAATCGTTCCATGCCTGCGGCAAATCCGATTCCGGGTGTTGGCTTCCCGCCCAGTTCTTCGACAAGGAGATCATATCGACCGCCCCCGGCAAGGGCATCTTGCGATCCCAATGCCGAGCTGGCGATTTCGAAAGCAGTTTTTGTGTAATAGTCGAGCCCGCGCACCAACCTGCCATCGATTTCAAACGGAGTCTCAGTCGATTGGAGGAGCTTCTGTACCTCAAGAAAATGTTCACTGCATTCCGGACACAGATGATCTTTCATCAGTGGAGCAGTGCGGGTGAGTTCCTGATCCTTCTCGTCTTTTGAATCGAGGACGCGCAAAGGATTCTGGTTTACCCTGGCCTGGCTCTCGGGCGACAACTGCGATTGCACGTTTTGCAGCGCGTGGAGGAGTTTCTTCTTGTATGCAGGCCGGCATTGTTGACAGCCAACGGAATTCACTTTGAGCACAAACTGTTGTATGCCGAGCTCCCGGTAGACCGTCAGAGCGATCAGCATCATTTCAACATCGAGCTGCGGCGATGAGCTCCCCAGTGCCTCTACGCCAAATTGATGGAATTGCCGGAGCCTTCCGGCTTGAGGGCGTTCCTGCCGGAACATCGGCCCCATGTAGTACAGTTTCGTCAGCGGAGTCTGTTCGCCGAGATTGTTCTGGATAAATGCGCGAAGGGTTGCCGCAGTTCCCTCGGGCCTAAGCGTGAGGCTCTCCTCGCTTCGGTCGATGAATGTGTACATTTCTTTGCTGACGATGTCCGTCAGTTCGCCGATGCTGCGAGCGAAGAGAGATGTCTGCTCAAAGATCGGTGTCCGGATTTCGCGGTAGTTGAAAGCCCTCAGCACGCGACGAATCGTGTCCTCGACACGCTGCCAGGATTCCACCTCACCTGGAAGTATGTCTTTCGTTCCTTTGATCGATTTGAATTTCACTATCGTTCTGTCGTTGGCTGTGGCTCTCTACACTCTGGCGGCTGAAGAGATGAAGCGCGGATTACGTGGATGGATGTGAGCGCATGTGAGACGTCCGTGTCCTCTTCCGAGACCGCAGAGCGGTCACGCGTCAAAATGGGTTGCCTCTTCTTTTCGAAAGATCTCGAGCACGTCCGTGGGTGTCGCAGCTTCGAGAAGTCGTTTACGAAAGTCCTCATTGTTCATCAGGCGAGAGATTCGACTCAGGAGTTTAATATGTGGTCCGACCATGTTTTCCCGCCCCACAAGCAGAAACACGATCCGGACTGGTTGGTCGTCGAGGGACTGATAATCGATAGGTTGGGCTGTCACAGCAAAGGCAGCGACGATATCGCTGACGGCATCAGACTTGGCGTGCGGAATCGCAAAACCGGCCCCCACGCCGGTGGACATGATCTTCTCCCGTTCGAAGATAGCCTCTCGCACTTTCTCTTTATCGAGGACGCGATCCTGACTTGCAGCAAGATCGATGATCGCATTAATAATTTCGTTCTTAGATGTTCCTGGCAGATTTGTTCGGACAACTTGTTCACTGAGCAGATCAACAATTTTCATTCATTTCTCCCTGAGATCTTCAACACTCGTTTACTAGGTGTTCATCCATACGTGGAGCTTTGCTTCGAACTCATTCGCCAATTGCAGAGCCAAATTCGGATCGGCTGATTCGGAGTTGATATGAAACACCGGCCGCGTGCGGTCCGGATTGAGCAGAACTGATGTCAGGCGATCCTTGGAATGCGGAAAAACCTTGACGCCGTCGATCAGTTCCCGGGGAAGGCGCTCCGTGTCTTTCATCAGATGCCGCATGACCTGGCCCTTGAGGTTCCACGAACAGGCAACGGCTCGTTTCACGAGGTGAAGCCTAGGGGTTTCTCGATCAAGTTCTCCAAGACGCTTTTTTGTGAGGGCAAGGCATTCCAGCAGCTTCGAAACGGAGTACATCCCGTCAGAGGCGAAAAGAAACTCGTTAAAAATAAACCCTCCCTTTGTCCCCCCAACAAATCTGATTTGCTTGTTCGAGGCAGCTTCCATCAAGGCAAGATGGCTGTCGCGCGTTTTCACAATTGTCAGACCGAATTCTTCGGCAAGGAGATCAATTTCTGCCGACGCAGAAACCGGAACGGCGATCTTTTTGATGTCCGGATGAGCCAGCACAACCAGCTTCGTCATGAGCGTCAGGAGCCGGTCGCTGTCGATGGTCTGACCGCGCTCATCGATGACGGTCATCTTCTCCGCTCCCGGGTCGAGGATGCAGCCGACGTCATATTGAAGTGACGTAACAACATGAGTGAGCTCTTTCAGAGACTGCTCGCCAAGTTCTTTCGACCGGGTCAATTTCTGGCTGTCGAGGTAAGCGTTGAGCGAAACAGTCTGCACATTAAGGTTACCCAGGATATTCGGGAAGATGGTTGAGGCAATCCCGTTTGAATAATCAATGACGAGCTTTAGTCCACCGGACCGAATCGCCTGGACATTCAGTGCCGCATAAGCTCGCTCAATGTAGCTTTCTGTGGATCGTTCGGGAAACCTGATCTGTCCTACTTTGTCGTAGCTCGAGCGCGCAAAATCCTCACCGAAGAAAAGCCGTTCAACAGATTTGGCCTTTCCACTCGGGAGATCCTTGCCGTCTGCATCGAAGAAGATAATATCTGTCAGATTCTTTTCGTGGGGCGACTTCCGGACATGGATTCCTCCTCGCTCTGTACCGCTTCGGAGCTCGTGTCGCACGATCGGGATGGATGATGCACGAAGATCGGCGCAATGAACGCCGGCGGACATGAGCCCTGTCATGAAGGCACGGTTGATCATACGTGACACATTGTCAGAATCGCGGCTCGTCACCACGGTCGATCCGGATCCAACCAGGGCGCCGAATGCAGCTCCGAGCTTCGCCGCGAATTCCGGATTCATCTCGACGTTGGAGATACCGCTCACTCGCGCTTCGCGGAACAGTTCCCGAAGCCAGCGGTCTTCCCAAACCAGGCTTCGCGTAACGACGGAACCTTCTTCGACAACCTTCTCTGGCCACAGCTTGATATTCGCCGAGAGCCGGCTCCGTTTGCCAATGATGCACTGGTCGCTCATGAAGACGTTTTCGGAGATCACCACGTCATCGCCAATGGTGCAATCGGTGCCTATTACATCTGCCGACATCTCTACGTTGGTGCCGATCTTGGTGCCGCTCCAGATGACGGAGTTTTTGATCACACTTCCTTGCTGTATGTCGCAGTTGTCTCCGATGACAGCGTTCGCAATCGTGACATCGCTGTGTATGCGGGTGTTCTTTCCAATGACGACGAGGCCGGAGAGGTTCTTTGGATCGGCATCAATCTGGCTGTTTGCCCCCATGTAGACGTTTGCCTGCTTCCCTCCCGGGATGTTTGCCTTTACCAAACCTCGCAGTGCGTCCGAATGTGCATCCTGGTACTCGTTCAAACTGCCCACATCTCTCCAATAACCCTCGGCGACGTAGCCGTAGAGTCCCATGTCCTGTTCAAGAAGAATGGGGAAGAGGTTCTTGCTGAAATCGAATTCTTCCTTCGGAGGGATGAGGTCAAGGACTTCTGGCTCGAGAATATAGATCCCGGTATTGATCGTATCGCTGAACACCTCTCCCCAAGTCGGTTTTTCGAGGAACCGGGAAATCTTGCCGTCGTCATGGGTCAAAACGACGCCGTACTGAAGCGGATTTGAGGCGTGTGTCAGAACGATGGTCGCCTTTGCCTTCTTTTCTTCGTGGAACCGGATCGCAGCGGTAAGGTCGAAGTCCGTAAAGACATCGCCGCTGATGATAATGAACCGTTGGTCAAGAAATGCACGGGCACTGCGGACACTACCGGCGGTTCCAAAATCTGCCTCGGCTCTCAAGTATTGCATGGAGATACCGAACCGGTGGCCGTCATCGAAGTGACTGGCGATGACCTCCGGTTGGTAGTAGAGGGTTGAGATCATGTCGGTGATTCCATGCTTCTTCAGAAGCTCGACGATGTGCTCCATCATCGGCTTGTTGAGCATTGGAACCATCGGCTTTGGGATGTTGCAGGTGAGCGGCCTGAGGCGGGTACCGAATCCTCCCGCCATGATTACGGCTTTCATCAGAATGTGGTCTTGGAGTGGTAGATTGTGTAGCAATTGCTAAACTAAATATTATCGAAAAAAAGGTACTACTGCAAGGTCATAGTCGACAGCGATCCGCGAAGATCGTCGGGAAAAACTAAGACTCAAGAATAGCTAAGGTTTGAGCGTGTTGCCTCACTTTTCACCTTGACTTTGTTGTGCTAAATAGATAAATTTGAGCTAATTTAAGGGCCAGACTCATATTTCTTACTTCCTAGGACTGACGCCCGGATGTCAGAGACAATTCGTTCCTGGATTAATCGATTCTTGTTAAGACAGGAACTGGTTGTATTGTCGGGCGTCGTTTCATTTTTGACTGGTCTGCTACTCGCCTCGCCATTTCTGAAGATTCTGGCATTTCTTCTGAGTGGGTCGCTGTTTGCCTATGTCATTGTCACCCGCTGGCGTCCGAAGGAGCAGAAAAGGGCTGAAGGGGATAGGTCTGCAGTCACGTTACAGGAGCAAGAAGCCGAAATGAAAAAGCTCGTCTTCGACGATTTTCAGCCGACGGGACGAAAATATCACGTGGATGTCGTTGAGGATCCGACCAAAAAGGAGGAGGGGCATGCTGTGAAAAAGAATCAGGTAGTTCTGGAGAGTTTCGTTTCCGACAGCGAAAAGTTCATGACCCATCGGCGGAGAGAACTTGGGACCGACGTGATCAGCCAGGTGGCTCTGACGGGGCAGCCCAAAATCCTGAACCAGGTGAACGCCGCTGGTCAGCTGGAAATGTTGGGCTACTATGAAGGCGTTGAGCCTGTTAAGACATTCGTTGCCGTCCCGATCTTCTATACAAAATCTGCCACGGTTCCTCATGAACCGGTCGCAGTACTGACGATTGACTGTATTGACGAGGATGCTTACGGCCCAGAGACCCTGAGCTCGCTGGGGCAGTTCACCAAGTTGATTTCTGCGCTGATCCGCAGCTATACGGACAAGTATGACCTCCTGCTTGATTCCGAGGTCCTTCGCTCCATTACCCGTATGCGGGAACAGACCAGAATCGAGTTCAGTCTGCACAATGCTGTCCGCACACTGGTGGAGGAGACTTCTCGCCTCGTCACGTGGGACTATGCAACGGTTGTCCTTTTTGATGATAGTCGAAAATCGTGGGTCGTTCAGTTTGTGATGAATCGAATGAACGATGCTTATGTTGGTCCAACACAAGAAATTGATCCACATCAGAGTCTTGTCGGGAGTGTCATTCAGGCCGGTATTCCCAGGATCGTCGATTCAATGGAGGGAGTCGATCTACCACGCTTCTACAAGGCTGAGCGAGTCGATTCCAAGGGGGCACTGATGATTCTCCCTATCGTGTCCTCAAGCCGTTGCTATGGTGTGCTCACGGTTGAAAGCAAGGACACGAAAGCTTATTCCGAGCCGGATGTGAAATTGCTTGAAAAGCTGGTCGAAACCACGGCCAGTGGGCTTGAGATTCTGAACTTGACGGATGTGGTGAACAACTACGTCCTGATGGATGAGACGACCGGTGTGGCGACGAGAAGTTACTTTGTCAGTCGCGTGCAGGAGGAAGTGCATCGGGCAAATGATTTCGGAAGTGACCTTACGTTGGTGATGTTATCCATTGACTCAATGAATGAACATCTCCACCGGTACGGAAAAGAGGGATTTGATTTCGTGCTGCAGAACATCGGGAGAATGAGCAAGTCCTCAGTTCGTCCGTACGACCTCGTAGGGCGATATGACTACAACCGGTTTGCTGTACTGCTGGTGAGTACGTCGGCGAAGGAAGCGCACCTCTGGTCGGAGAAGCTGCGCAAGAATATCGCTAGCAACATTATCAATGTCGACCAGAAGAGCTTTTCCGTCACTGTCAGCATTGGAGTTTGTGGTGCTGTCAGCGAGACGAGTGACATCGAGCTATTGGAAAACGCCAGCCAGACCTTGAAGAAAGCGGTCGAGGCAGGCGGAAACGTTGTTCGGGTTTTCTAATGTTTGAGAAAAAGAATCAGAAGAGGAGATCATAATGGCAAAGCAACAAGATTTTGCAGAGAAAGCTAAGAAGGCGTTGCAGGAAAAAGGTGTGAAGTGTCCAAAGTGTGGGACTGTGAAAGTTCCGACTCTTTATGTTCAGTCGGTTCGTTCGGCACATGGTTCATATCGCTTCAACCGTTCGCGTGTTCAGATTTGCAAATGTAACGAAAAACAGATATACGCCTAACATTTGCGTTCTTTCCTCGTAATCCTCAATACGCCGCTCCATCACGAGTTGTGCACGATCCGATGGGTCGAGTAGACCAAGGAGAACAGCTGCCTTGAAATCAGGGAAGGTTGTTCTAGTCATACTTGATGGCATCGGCATCGGAGCCTTGCCTGATGCCCGGATGTACGGCGACGAGGGTGCGAACACCCTTCGTCACACCGCAGAAGCGGTGGGTGTTCTCCATCTGCCTCACCTGCAAAAGCTTGGCCTCGGGAATATCGTGGATGCCCCTGGTGTGCAGCCGGAGGAGATCGCTGAAGGTTGTTTCGGGAAAATGGCGGAGCGGTCCGCCGGGAAAGATAGCACAATCGGACATTGGGAGCTTGGAGGTCTGATCACAGACAAAGCGTTCCCCCTCTATCCGAATGGTTTTCCAGAAGGATTGCTTGACAGGTTTCTCGCGGAGACTGGCTGCAAGGGCTATCTGGGGAACAAACCGGCTTCGGGAACCGAGATCATCCAGGAACTGGGGGATGAGCACGTCAGGACAGGATACCCGATCGTCTATACCTCAGGAGATTCGGTCTTTCAGATTGCGGCTCATGAGGGAGTCATTCCGTTGTCGCGACAGTATGAGATTTGTCAGGCAACGCGCACGCGTGTGGTTGTGGGGGAACACTCCGTAGGCAGAGTAATCGCCCGGCCATTCGTTGGTAAAAGCGGTTCATATGCGAGAACGACGAACAGACGAGACTTCGCGCTTCTGCCTCCTGGTAAAACGGTACTCGACTTACTAAGCGAGGAAGGTGTTGAGACGATCGGAGTCGGCAAGATTGACGATCTGTTTTGCGGTCAGGGCTTGAAAGAGAAACTCCACACGACGTCAAACGCTGAGGGCATCCGGTTCACGCGCGATGCCGCTGCGCGTTTGCGCAGGGGGTTTGTGATGACGAACCTCGTAGACTTCGATATGCTGTACGGTCATCGCCAGGATGCCAAAGGGATGGCGGCTGCCCTCGCAGAGTTTGATAAGGAGCTTCCGTCAATACTGAATGTGCTGCATGATGGAGATCTCCTGATTCTGACCGCGGATCATGGCAACGACCCGGCAGACAAAAGCACCGATCACTCGAGAGAATATGTTCCGCTGCTATGCTATGCGAAAGCGGGAAAGAGGAACGTGAACCTGGGGACCCGCTCAACGTTTGCAGATGTTGCGCAAACGGTGTCAGAATTCTTCTCGTTGGGACAAAAAGGCGCTCTTGCGGGGAACAGTT
>JAPLFP010000242.1 GCA_026390585.1 Ignavibacteriales bacterium
CAGTGCTTCGCTATGTCATATCCCTTTCGTGACCGGAACACTTCGGGCAGACTGACATGCCAGGGGATCGTTTTGGGATAATCCAACCCGGCAGGAACATACGCTGCAATCAGAGACGGTTCATCTGTGAAAAATGCCTCAACATATTCTCCGATCGGATGGAGAGCGTGCTCGTATCGGTCATGCGTGACATTGATGAAAGTCGCCACAGCCTCCCGATCCAGGATGTTGATGTAGTGGCGCCTTTCGAAAAAGTTCGCTGTCGCGTGAGTGTTTTCGAAGAGTTTTGAGACTTCATACCTCGGTTGCCCATCGTCTTTGAATGCGCGTATCAGGCCTTCTGCTTCACCGTCCGGGAGTTTTTCAAGCACCAACCCTCCTGCCGTGCCGCTTGGGTATCCTTTTTCGTCATAGATCCAGACTCTCAGTCCCATCTCGTGAGCAATCCGAACTCCACGACGAAGAACGTCCCACGCCTTATCATCTGACAGATATTTATCGAGATTGACAGTCGTCACCAGACCGCTCACGCCCATGTCGATCAGGTTCTGAAATCCTGCTCGCATTCCTGGTTCCTCAGCACCGCACCATTTTTCGAACGGCTCAACGAATTGAAGAGGTCGGTTCAGATCGAAGAGCCGGAAGAGTTGGGAGTCCATAGCTCATGTCTCCAACGTAAGCGGTTTGCTCTTAAAGAGCAGAAAAGGAGGAGCGACACCCGGGCCGCAAAAAGAAAATCCCGCTTTTTGAGCGGGACCTGATTTATCATTGATCTTCCATAGAGGTTTACCCCCTATGCAGGTTTAGTTCCAATTCGACTTTCGCCGCACGTCATTAGTGAATGCGGAGCGGACTGACTACGCTCCTCAAGGAGCTTCGTCGTCAATTTCATTCCTTCGGCGCTTGCAAAACGAAGTCCCGTTCCCCAGGGACATAGTCTTGCGGAGAGGGAGGGGTTCGAACCCTCGATAGAGGTTTACCCCCTATGCAGGTTTAGCAAACCTGTGCCTTCAGCCACTCGGCCACCTCTCCAGGGGACGTGCAGCGAAAAATGTCGAACGCTGAACTATTGAGAAAAAGATATCGAAAAACGGAGCGAGAAGCAAACTGAAAAGCAAAAGCCCGCAGGCACACTTGGCCTGAGGGCTATGAATCTCCGCGAGGAGGTAATCTCTAGATGTGCCTACACGTCAATATCGTCGTCGAGGCTGCCGTGTTTCAGATGAACATCTTCACCAACAAAACGGTGATGACAAGACCGACAAACAATTCCGCCATCTGAAGGAATTGCTTTGCAGTCTGGCGACCGACGTGCTTACCACAAAGTTCACAAAATGACTGGGTCTCGGCTGTAAGGCCAAAGCAATGCGGACAAGATCGCTTGCGACCGCTTCCCGTGTTCACGATGATGACTTGTTGCGCAAGAGCGATTGTCAATAGACCGATAGCGGGAGTCAAGACGAGACAATAGAATAGGCCAAGCCAGAACCCGTGTCCCTTCTTCATGTTCCAGAATGCCAGGGCAAGCGAAGTAAATACATATAGGACGATTGCTGCTGGTGTGCTGATCAACTGTTTCCCCCGCCGATTTGCTTTCCAAGTTTCCCGAAAATGTTAACCAATTGCGCTATCACCACTAAGACGACACAACAGTAGTTCTGGTTTAACTATACGGAATTCCCTAGGAAGCCTGTGTGATATAGATCGCACAAATCGTAATTATGCTTCCCGTCACGAAAGCCGGAGTGATGGAGTAATTTAAGAAAATCAGAGACAAAATGGTAGCAAAGACGGGCTGTATGTTCGTGAACACTGCGACCTTAGTGGCCTCAATTCGACTAAGTGCATGGTACCACAGCAGATAGCCAAGGATCGAAGTTCCGATTGAGAGGTACAGAACTCCTCCCCAATGCAACGCGCTGATTTCGGTAAATGGAAAACTCAGTGTTGATGCGATCCCAAGAGGGGAAATGATCAATGCTCCGCAAAACATCATTGCAGTGGTTGTCCTCAACGAGCCGTACTTCACTAGCATCCTCTTCCCCAATACAGTGAACAGCGTCCACCCTATCACAGCGATGAGGATAAGGAGATTACCGTACGCATATCCAGAAGAGAAATCGGCCCCACGTTCGAAAATTACGATCGCAATTCCTACGAAGGCCAGGAGAATCCCAAACGTCTTTCTCGGCGTGATGTTCTCCTTCAGAACCATTCGCGAAAACACGAGAACGAATACCGGAGTCGCTGCATACAGGAGCGCACCATTGGCAGCTGTGGAGAATTTCATACCGTACAAATACAGATACTGATTCAACGCAACTCCGACGAATCCCAACAGCGCGATCTCCAGCCAGTCTCTGCGCTCGATGTTCAGAGCGCCGCTCCGGAGGCGGGTGATGAGATACAAGCCGAGTGCCGCAATCACAGTCCTGAGAAACGTCAGAGTCGCGGCATCAATGTCAGCGACAACAGCTTTCGCGACGATGTGTGTGCCGCCCGCGATGAGTTGCTGGAACAGGAGAAGAAAATATACATTGGACTTTTTCATGCTGACGTGATCCCAATGTACGGCTCACTCGCAGCAAAACCAACAATCGTTTTCTTTGATTTCACTTTTTCGTATATTGCTCTCCGTCCTGTTCATCTCACAAACAATCTCAATGCCGTTCAAGAAGCCTGAACCGTGGCGTCGGACGCTCTACATCATCTGGGCTGCTCAGTTCATCACCATGATGGGGATGAGTCTCGTCGTCCCGTTTCTCCCATTCTACATACAAACACTTGGTGTCACCTCCCCTGATGACGTTGCCCGCTGGAGCGGCTACGTCTTTTCCGGTCCGTTCTTCATCTCGTTCTTCCTAACACCAATCTGGGGACTCCTGGGCGATCGCTACGGCCGACGCATCATGGTGATCCGGGCAGTGTTCGGCTTAGCGATTTCTCAGGCTCTTATCGGACTCTCCCAGAATGTTGAGATGCTCTTTCTGTTTCGCATGTTACAGGGGGCATTGAGCGGCTTCATCGCCGCTGCTCTCGCACTTGTTTCAACAACCACTCCAAGGGAGCATACGGGGTATGCGCTCGGACTGCTTCAAACTGCTTCCGCGAGCGGCGGCGTCATTGGCCCGCTCGTTGGCGGATCCATCGCGGACACCTTTGGCTATCGTCCCCTCTTCTACCTTGTAGCGTTTCTCTGCACGATTTCAGGCATTCTCATCCTTCGATATGTTGAGGAACCACCTCGAGAGCATGATAGGGCAAAAGTCAATCACACTCTGGCAGTCAACCTCCGCTCCGCTTTTGAATCACCCTCAATCCGTGCAGCGTTGATTCTCATTTTCCTGTCTCAGGTCGCTCTCCTGATTGTACAACCGATCTTCGCCCTCTACGTCGAGAGCCTTGAGCCTGTCACAACCCGCATTGCAACCCTGGCTGGAGCTATCTTCTCGATTACAGGTGTTTTCATGGTCATATCCTCTCCATGGTGGGGAAGGCGAAATGATACGAAGAGCTACAAAAAGAACCTGACGATGGCGATTTCAGGAGCGGCGGTTTCTTGCTTCGCTCAAGGGTTCGTCGTTCATGCGTATCAACTTCTCGTTCTTCGGGCGTTACAAGGCTTTTGTGTGGGAGGAATACTCCCCTCGCTGTACTCCTATGTCAGTAAGCACTCTTCCCCGTCCAGGCGTGGTGGTATCATTGGTATCGCCTCAAGTTCCCAGGTTCTTGCCAATGTGGTTGGCCCAACCACGGGCGGATACATAGCGGCAGCGACAGGGCTACGGGCGAACTTCTTCGTGACAGGGGCACTGCTCACCGCGTCACTCCTTTTCCTCAGAAGGTCTTTCGTTGATATGAGGGGAAGCGAAGAGCTGGGGACAATCCCTGAACGATTGCAGGCGGTAGATGACGCGCCACCGCTTGACGCCATCTCATAAACGCTTGCCTCCGGTGAGATTGCAGGTTACATTCGATTATGAGCTCTTCTAAGCGCCTCTTCCTGATCGATGGGAATGCCATCGCCTATCGATCATACTATGCATTCATACAACGTCCATTGGTCACCGCCAAAGGACAGCCCACAAGCGCTGTCTACGGCTTTGTAACCTTTCTGAACCGCATCCTCACCCAGGAATCACCAGACTACATCGCGGTCGTATTCGACACAGGCGCACCAACCTTCAGGCACAAAGCATACAAGGAGTACAAGGCTACGCGTCAGAGGATGCCGGAAGATCTTGTATCCCAGCTCGCAATTATCAAGGATGTCGTTCGCGCTTACAGGATTCCGGTACTCGAGATGGATGGATTCGAAGCCGATGACATCATCGGAACACTGGCCCGACATGCGGAACGCGAAGGAGCGCTTGCGTTCCTCGTCAGCGCGGACAAAGATTTCATGCAACTGGTGAGCAACAAGATCAAAATGTACAAGCCCGGTCGCCAGGGTACCGATGTCGATATTATTGATATCAGCTCAGTGAAGGAAAAGTTCGGAGTCCCTCCCGACAAGGTCATCGAGGTGCTCGGCCTGATTGGCGACTCGTCGGATAATGTTCCCGGCGTACCCGGAGTCGGAGAGAAGACGGCCATACCGCTCATTCAACAGTACGGCTCCATAGACAATCTCTACAAGAACATTTCCAAGATCGAGCAGAAGGGACTGCGGCTGAAGCTTGAGACAAACAAGGACCTTGCCTTTCTTTCGAGAGAACTTGTCACCATCGATACAAAGGTCCCGCTCAACGTACATTTCGATACACTGAAAGTCGAGGAAAAAGACGCCGAGAAACTCACAGAATTGTTTCGCGAGCTGGAATTCCGCGCACTTCTCCAGGGACTTCAACGAACCACTCCCGCGAAGCCGGCACCGCCTGAGGATATGGATTTTCCGCTTCCCGATGAAGAACTCTCCGATATTCGGAGCGACAAACACACGTATACTCTCGTGGCGGATTTGAAGGCCCTCAAATCGCTCTGCACGCAACTGAAGAAATCCAAACAATTCGTTTTCGATACCGAGACGACTTCTGTCGATTCCCTCAACGCTGAGCTCGTCGGCATTTCGTTCTGCATGAGGCCACGCGAAGCGTTCTTCGTCGCAGTCAAACCAGGTTCGGCAACCGAACTTGGCGATCTCTTTGAAAAGTCTTCCGCCGCCGAGAAGACAAATGGCTTGAACCTGGACGATGTTCTCACCCATCTCAAGCCGATCCTTGAAGACCGACGAATGGACAAAATCGGCCACAACATCAAGTATGACATGCTCGTGCTCTCTCAATATGGAGTGTGGGCTCAGGGCATCGCGGTGGACACCATGATCGCCAGCTACATCCTCCGCGCAGACGGACGGCACGGCCTCGACGCACTTGCGAAAGAGCACCTCCAATACAAGACGGTATCGTTCACCGAGTTGACAGGATCGGGGAAGGAACAGAAACCTATCAGGGACGTGCCCCTTCAATCTTTGTCGGACTATTCGTGCGAAGACGCTGACATTACTTTGAGGTTGTACGAAGCACTGCACGAAAAGCTGTCCGCACAAAAGATGTTGAAACTCTGTGAGGACCTTGAATTCCCCCTCGTGGCAGTGCTCGCCAGAATGGAGCGTGCGGGAATCGGAATTGACGTGGAGTATTTGAAGAAGATGTCGAAAGACCTGGAACAGGTGCTCGGATTACTTGTCAAGGAGATTCATGCGTTTGCTGGTTATGAGTTCAACATCAATTCGACGCAGCAACTCGGCGAGGTGTTGTTCGTTAAACTAAAGCTCCCGACCTTCAAAAAAACCAAAACGGGATTTTCGACCGATGTGGGGGTTCTTGAATCGCTGCAGCATGAACACCCGATCATAGAAAAGCTCCTTGAGTATCGCCAGCTTGCAAAGCTCAAATCAACTTATGTTGATGCCCTTCCAGCTCTGATCAATCATAGGACTGGCCGCGTCCACACCTCCTTTAACCAGACTGTTGCCTCTACCGGGAGACTCTCCAGCAGCGATCCGAATCTTCAGAACATTCCCATCAGGACAGAGCTCGGGAAGTCGATCCGCAAGGCCTTCGTGCCAGCCAACAAGAGCGATTTGATCTTATCTGCCGACTACTCGCAGATCGAGCTTCGGGTCATGGCTCACATCTCCCGAGACGAGGCACTGAGCGAGGCGTTCCGCAACAACGAGGACATTCACATGACGACTGCGGCGAAGGTTTTTGGCGTTGATGTCTCCGAGATCACCAAGGACATGCGAAGGAAAGCGAAGGAAGTAAATTTCGGCATCATGTACGGCATAGGGCCGTTTGGCCTTGCCAATCGGCTGGAAATATCTCAGGGTGAAGCCAAGGACATCATTGCCCGCTACTTCGAACGGTTTCCGAAGGTAAAACAGTACATCACCGATACCATCAGCTCCGTCCGTTCCAAAGGATATGTCGAGACTCTCCTGGGCCGACGTCGCTATCTGCCCGACATCAACAGCGGCAACCAGAACATCCGACAAAATGCCGAACGTCAGGCGATCAACATGCCGATCCAGGGCACCGCTGCAGATATGCTGAAGCTTGCCATGATTGAAATCGACCATGCTTTCACAAAACAAGCTCTTCAGTCACAGATGCTTCTCCAGGTACATGACGAGCTGGTTTTTGAAGTGAAGAAGAAGGAAGAAAAAGAAGTGCGTACGATCGTCGAGAAGTTAATGCGGAACGCGATGAAGCTCAACGTTCCGATCGTCGTTGAGATCGGCGTCGGCAAGAATTGGCTTGAAGCACACTGAGGCGACAAGGAATGAACAATCAATCGGAGGGCCACGCTCCGTCGTGGCCGATCAGGAAAACCCCAGCACATTTCCCACAGCGTGGGGGCCTCCATCACATCCCAATCATTTTCGCTATCGTCTGTACGGACAAGCGCAAATCCATTTTATGCAGACCCCAAGCCCATGAGCTGCTGGTGGCCTCATGGCAAGAAGCCGACTAATGGATGGTCGTCCGATACGTAATTCTTCCTGACCACCTGCATCTGTTTTGTTCGCCGGCCCGCTTCGACTCTACGTCATTAGGAAACTGGATCAAGTATTGGAAGACAATTGCATCCCGCTCGTGGCCCCATCCAGAAGAACAACCGATTTGGCAAAAATCTTTCTGGGATACTGAATTACGCCGCAGTCAGAGCTATGATGAAAAGTGGCGGTACGTGAGACAGAACCCCGTGAGAAAGGGTCTTGTCGAAACGGAGGACCAGTGGAAGTTTCAAGGTGAGTTGAATGTGCTGCGCTGGATCGGATAACTAAGACGGACGTGACAGAGCACGTCCCTCCGTCTGGGGATTCTGAGCAAAGCCATGACCAATCTTTCGGAGGGCCACGCTCCGTCGTGGCCGGCGACTTTCCGACTCTTCGCGAAACAGGGTCGGACGTGACCCCGACAAGAACCGTCGGGGTACACTCCGCACATCCCTCCATCTGGAATCATGCTCTAAACAAAAATCCCAGCGTCTTGCTGGGATTTTTTGTGGACTCTCTTAACTCCTGAGGGCAAGATTCCTATACTTCCATGATTTCCTTCTCCTTGAGCACGAGGAGCTTGTCGATATCCTGGATGTATTTGTCCGTGAGTTTCTGTGATTCGTGCTCTCCCCGCTTACGTTCGTCTTCCGAAAAGTGCTCAGCCTTCTCTGATTTCTTGAGATGCTCAATAGCATCTCGGCGAACGTTGCGGACAGCAATTTTTCCGTCTTCGCCAAACTTCTTGATGAGTTTCACGAGTTCCCTTCGCCGTTCCTCGTTAAGAGGGGGAATCGGAACGCGCAGAATGTTGCCGTCGTTCACAGGATTCAGGCCGAGATTCGCATTCAGGATCGCCTTGTCGATAACTCCAAGCAAGTTTTTTTCCCAGGCCTGTACAGTAATCGTATGAACGTCGGGAGTGCTGATGTTTGCAACTTGATTGAGAGGGACGATATTGCCGTAGTATTCTACCTTGATGCCGTCGAGAAGTGCTGTCGTAGCCTTACCCGTCCGAACCTTGACGAGTTCTTCACGCACCACTTCGACCGCCTTCTTCATCCGGTCTTCCGCATTCTTCAGAATCTCCTTAACCATATGTTTCTCACTCTTCGTTTGTGATCAGGATTTACTGAAATGAGTCGTTGCAGACTATGACGCTGGAGCAAATACCTTGGACCCGACCGACTCGCCCGAAACGACGCGACGGAGGTTCCCAGGCACATTCATGTTGAAGACAATAATAGGTAATTTGTTTTCTTTGCACAAGGTGATTGCCGTCAGATCCATCACCCGCAGATCTTTCCGCAACACGTCAAGATAGCTGATTTCGGGAAAACGGATGGCGTTGGCATTTTTCTCAGGATCGCTGTCATAGACTCCATCGACCCTCGTTCCTTTGAGAATCACGTCAGCTTCGATTTCAATAGCCCTCAAAGCGGCCGCTGTATCAGTAGTAAAATACGGGTTTCCTGTCCCAGCCGCAAAAATGACAATTCTCCCCTTTTCAAGATGCCGGACGGCACGGCGTCGTATGAATGGCTCGGCGATTCTCTCCATGTTGATAGCAGTCAGGCACCGAGTATATAACCCCTTCTTCTCAAGGGCATTCTGAAAGGCCAGAGCATTGATCACCGTTGCCAACATCCCCATATGATCGCCAGTCACCTTATCGATCCCATCGGCAGACAAATCTACTCCACGACAGATGTTCCCTCCCCCGATCACGATGCCGATTTCGACGCCCATCTGTTGCACGTCGCGGATTTCCAGCGCGAATGCGTTCAGGACTTCTGAATCAATCCCGTATTCCCTGTTTCCCATGAGCGATTCGCCGCTCAGTTTCAAGAGGATGCGCTTGTACGGTTTCGGTGCCATAGTCACTCAAGGTCGAAAAAAATCCCGAATCGCCTCGGGATTTTTGTGATAGATTATTGTGCAGACTCTCCAAGATGATACCGGATGAAGCGCCGGATCCCTACCTTCTCTCCGACCTTTCCAGTTGCGTCGGACAAGAGGTCCTTGATAGTCTTTCCGGAATCCTTAATGAAGCTCTGCTCCAGCAAGCAGACTTCCTGATAGAACTTCTCGAGTCGACCCTGGGCAATCTTCTCCGCGATCTGCTCGGGCTTCCCCTCGTTGACAGCCTGGGCTCTATAAATCTCGATCTCCTTCTGAAGAGTCGCCTGATCGACGTCCTCCTTGCTGACGAAGAGCGGGGTCATCGCGGCGATCTGCATTGCGATATCGTGCGCCAGTTGTCGGAACTCATCTGTCTTCGCGACAAAGTCGGTTTCGCAGTTGAGTTCAACCATCGCTCCAATGCGTCCGCCCGCATGGATGTATGCCTCGACCACTCCCTGATTGGCTTCGCGGTCAGCTCTCTTTGCAGCCACGGCCGCCCCCTTCTTACGAAGGAATTCCGTCGCCTGCTCAACATCCCCATTGGTTTCTTCGAGCGCCCGTTTGCAGTCCATCATTCCAGCGCCCGTCTGATCTCTCAGTTTCTTTACAATTTCCGATGTGATAACGGCCATACCTCAGAACAACCTCCTTTACTGAGCTCTCTGGTCAACGTGTTTTTTTTCTGTTGCTTCTTTGCTCTCGGCACCCTTCGCCATCGATTCTTCAGCCTGACGTGACGCAGCCCGCTGGTTGCCCTCGAGCACCGCATCGGCGATTGCCTTCGTAATGCACTGCACCGCCTTCAACGCGTCGTCATTGGCAGGGATCGGAAAATCGATCAGGTCGGGATCGACGTTCGTGTCGACAATTGCCACGACCGGAATGCCGAGGCGATGCGCTTCCTTCACGGCAATAGCTTCCTTCTTGACATCGACAACAAAGACGAGACCCGGGAGCCGTGACATCTCGACAACGCCCGAAAGCACATTCTGGAGTTTCTGGCGTTCACGATCGAGAAACAACCGTTCCTTCTTTACGATCTTTTCAAACGTTCCATCACTTTCCATCTTGTCGATGTTCGTGAGGCGCTTGACGCTCTTCCTGATGGTGGTGAAATTTGTCAACATGCCGCCAAGCCAGCGCTCTGTCACGTAGAATGCGTTGCAGCGCTTCGCCTCTTCACAAACAACATCCTTCGCTTGCTGCTTTGTAGCGACAAAGAGGGGCTTGCGATTCTGTGAGACGATATTGGAGACGGCATTGCACGCCGATTCCAGCATCTCTTGAGTTTTTTTCAGATCGATGATATGAATCCCATTGCGCTCCATGAAAATGTAGGGCTTCATTTTGGGATTCCAACGGCGGGTGATGTGCCCGAAGTGGGCACCAGCATGCAGCAGTGCTTCGAGTTCTACGCGAGGCATACGTGATCCTTTTGAGTTAGTTCTTCTACTCTCGTCATCTCATCCCGGAATCCGACGGCCAGGAAGACCGCAGGACACTCCCGTTCAGATCAGAGAGTATGATTGATTGAAAATACCAACAACTCAGCTTAACGCTTGCTGAACTGGAATCGTTTGCGAGCTTTCTTCTGACCGTACTTCTTGCGCTCCACCATGCGAGGGTCTCTCGTCAAGAGTCCTGCATTGCGGAGATTCTGGCGGTGATCTTCGTCCAGAGCAACGAGCGAGCGGGCAATCGCCAGCTTCACAGCGCCTGCCTGGCCGGTCGGGCCTCCACCATTGACGAGGACCTTTGCGTCATAGCGGCCCTGTGTCGCGGTGGCCTGAAAGGGCCGAAGCACTTCTTCTCGCAACAAGTCGATCGGGAAGTATTTCTCCAGATCCTTTTTATTGACAGTAACTTTGCCGGAGCCTTCTGTCAGCTTTACGCGAGCGACAGCGGTCTTGCGACGACCAACGGTGATAATAGATGCCATCGATATCCTTACAGAGTGAGATCGTTACAGTGATAAAATCTCAGGCTGCTGAGCGCTATGGGGATGCTCCGTGCCTGAGTACACCTTCAGTTTTTTCGCCATCTTTCGGCCCAAACGATTGTGCGGCAACATGCCTTTGACGGCGTGCTCAAGCACCATCTCCGGCTTCGTCTTCATGACATCCTTAATCGACTCGAAGCGTGCTCCACCCGGATAAAAGGTGTTATGATAGTATTCCTTGAGCTCCTGTCGCTTTCCGGTGACGACAACCTTTTCAGCATTGATGACGACTACGAAATCACCAAGGTCGGCGTTCGGCGTGAACGTCGGTTTGTGCTTGCCCCGGATGATATGCGCGATCTTCGAAGCAATGCGGCCGACTGTTTTGCCGTTTGCGTCGACCAGAAACCACTTCTGCTCAACATGCTCTGTCGTGAAGAACTTCGTTTTTGGTGCGGTATCCACTCTACCTCCAAATCATAGAAACATAGACTGCTTCAAATTTGAGTATTAAATATAGCGGTCTTTGGCCGGAAAGTCAACGATTTTCTGGGGCTTGCCTTGGACTTTTGGGATGATTGGAGCTTGACTTAAGATTCTCAGCCCGCCGACAGGGATTGCTACACCTGTTTTTCGGCATGGTAGGAGCTTCGCACCAACGGACCGGATTCCACGTGCCTGAATCCCATTTTGAGTCCCAATTCTTTGAGCATCTTGAACTCGTCCGGGTGAGCATATCGATCTACCGGCAGATGCTGTTTGGTGGGTTGAAGATATTGTCCAAGCGTCAGAATATCGGCATTCGTCTTCCTGACGTCCTTCATCACTTCAATCACTTCTTCCGTTTTCTCTCCTATGCCGAGCATCAGGCCGGTCTTTGTGACAGCTCCACGAGCCTTTGAACGCCCGAGCACCTCAAGCGACTGCTCGTAGTTGGCTTGTGGACGCACGCGGCGATAGAGGCGCGGCACAGTCTCGAGGTTGTGGTTGAGAATATCGGGCTTTGCATCCAATACCACATTCAAGGCTTCATCACTTCCTTTGAAATCAGGAATTAGCACTTCAACGGTGACGCCAGGAATTTCATTGTGGATCAACCGTATGACCTCAGCGAAAATCGGAGAACCTCCATCCTTGCGCTCGTCGCGATTAACGGAGGTGATAACCGCATGCTTGACACTCATGAGTTTCACTGCTTCCGCGACGCGCCGCGGCTCTTCCCAGTCAAGACCGTAGTCAGGTCGACCAGTCTTTACAGCGCAGAATCCACATGACCGCGTGCAGATATCACCGAGGATCATGAACGTCGCAGTTCCAGAATGCCAGCACTCTCCCATATTCGGACATCGCGCTTCCTCGCACACCGTATGAAGGCGATGGTCGTCGATGATGTTTTTCAGCTTCGAGTACCCCGGCCCACCCGGAATCTTTGCCTTCAACCACTCTGGCCGCTTCAAACGCTGAGGTTCTTCCTGCGTCGTTGGTATTTCCGGTATTATGTGTCCCACGTCAGAAAGCCTTTGAGAAATCAAATTGTTCGAGGTTGGCGACAACCTTTGCGAGGAATTGTCCGCCGATGGCGCCATCAATGATCCGGTGATCGAACGCCAGGGTCAGATATGCAATCGATCTGATCGCGATCACATCGTTCCCTTCAGCATCCGCTATCACAACCGGACGTTTCTTGATAGCTCCGATGCCGAGTATCGCAACTTGCGGCTGATTGATAATGGGCGTTCCAATAATATTCCCGAACACACCGTAGTTGGTAATTGTGAATGACCCGCCAAGAACATCATCCGGGTGAAGTCGTTTCGATCGCGTGCGAACAGCAATGTCGTTGATCAATCTGGCAAGCTCGAGAAAACTCATGTTCTCCGCGCGCTTGATGACGGGGACGATAAGCCCGGAGGGAGAAGCGACCGCCATCCCGAAATTGACAGACTTCTTCAAAACAATCTTGTCCCCCTCAATTGAACTGTTGACGATGGGGAAAGCTTTCAAAGCCCGGACTGCTGCATCGACGAAGAAGGGAGTGTACGTGAATTTGAATCCTTCCTGCTTCTCGAATCGCTCTGCATTCTTGGAACGGAAATCCACAACCATGGAAACATCGCATTCCGAAACAGCTTCAACATGCGGCGAAGTGTGAACGCTCCTCACCATGTGCTCGGCCATCTTCACCTGCACATTGTCCATTTGTACAATTTCGTAGAGCGGAGGCGGATACTTCTTCTGCAGCTCTTTGATGTCGACTCGCTGGAGAGAAGTAAACGTAGGAGCAGATTTGGGCACGCGCCTTGGGAGGTATTCAAGGAGATCGTTCTTGGTCACACGATCACCAATCCCCGATCCTCCCAGCTGATCCAGTTCTTCGAGAGCAACGCCTTCTTTCTTTGCCATCGTCCGGACAAGCGGTGAATAGAAACGATTGCCTTCATGCTTCTGCGGCCTTGGCGCAGAAGGCTGTGTCAAATCAGCGGTTGTCTCAGAGACGGGTTTGCTCGCGGCGGATTTGGACTCGCTCCTCATCCTGGGAGACGAATCGTTCACTTTCAATGACGCCTTGTCGGTCTCGACGACAGCGATCACCGTCCCCACTTCAACAGTCTCGCCTTCCGAGACCACGATCTTCGATAGAAATCCTGCCGCGGGTGATGGGATTTCGGAATCCACCTTGTCCGTGCTGATCTCCAGCATCGATTCGTCCAGCTCGATCTTGTCGCCTGGCTTCTTCATCCAGCGAAGGATTTTCCCTTCCTGGATGCTTTCTCCCATCTTCGGCATTACCACGTCAACGAGCATGAGAGTGTTCCTCTAGTATGCTGCCAGTTCTTCGAGAGCGGAGAGAATCTTGGCTTCATTTGGCAGCACGGCGTTTTCGAGCGGTGGACTATATGGCACCGGTGCATCCAGTGCGGCGATTCGCTTGATCGGAGCGTCGAGATATTGGAAACAATTCTCCGCAATCAGTGCAGCAAGCTCACCTCCGAAACCGGCCGTGATGGTGTCTTCATGAGCGATCAACACCTTGCCTGTCTTCTTCACAGAGCTGAAGATCGTTTCCTTGTCAAGAGGATTGATTGTCCGAAGGTCGATGACCTCCACACTCATCCCCTTTTCTTCCATTTTCCGGGCAGCTTCCAGCGATTTCTGAACGAGGGCCCCGTAGGTGATCACGGTGACGTCCGTCCCTGCCCTCTTTATAGAAGCTATGCCAAGCGGAAGAACGAAATCCGCGTCCGGTTCAGGACTCGAGGCATACCCCTGACGATACAGTCCCTTGTGTTCCATAAAGATGACAGGATCGTCTCCACGAATCGCAGCTTTCAACAGGCCTTTTGCATCGGCAGCATTCGAGGGAAACACAAGTCGGATTCCCGGAACGTGAGCCATAATGCTCTCGATGCACTGACTGTGGTAGTGCCCCCCGTGGATGTATCCGCCGACCGGAACACGGATGACCATCGGGCAAGACCATGTGTTATTCGACCGGTACCTGAACATCGCAATCTCATCGCGCAGTTGCATGAACGCAGGCCAGATGTAATCGCCAAACTGAATCTCCGGTACGGGCATCCAACCCTTCAAAGCAAGGCCGGTCGCAACGCCCATGATGCTCGCTTCAGCGAGCGGCGAGTTGAATGCGCGCTCCTTGCCAAATTTCGTCGAGATCCCTTTTGTTGCCGTGAAGACCCCTCCCTTGCCGTCCGCAACATCTTCTCCGAAGACAACCATCTTCGGATTGCGCTCCATCTCTTCTTTCAAAGCGTGATTGATGGCATCGACGAGCACGACCTTTTGGCCTTCATGTTCATGCTCAACAAAATCTCTCGGTGGATTTGCATGGGCCGAGCCGTACACATGTAGGTCGGCAGTTGCCGCATCAGGAAGAGGTCGTGACTCAGCCCATACAGCAGCAGCATCGACTTCCTCTTTCACTTCCGCCTGCATCTCGTTGGCTTCCTTGTCCGTGATGTAGCCTTCCTCAATGAGGAAGTGCGTCATCTTTGGAAGTGGGTCTTTTGCTTTGTCTCTCTCGACATCTTCCTTTGCACGATACTTCAATTGGTCATCAGAAGAGGAATGAGGAAGAAGTCGGACAACGTTGGCATGAACCAACGAAGGTCCCCCGCCATTTCGAGCTCTGTCGACCGCTTTCTGCATCGCCGTGAACACCTCAAGGAAATTTGAACCATCGACGTCAAATCGTCTCAACCCCTTGAAACCGCTTACGACATCATACACGGAACCGCCGGCGGTTTGAATCTCAACTGGGACGGAAATCGCGAGCTTGTTGTCCTGAACGAAAAAGATCACCGGGAGAGCTTCGCGGGCAGCCCAATTGATTGCCTCGAAGAACTCACCTTCACTCGTCGCCCCTTCGCCCGAAGAAACGTATACGACTTCATCCGTTCCGTCTTTTTTCGCGGCGAGAGCTACTCCAACTGCCTGAAGATACTGGGTTCCGGTCGGGCTCGACTGCGTTGGTATGTGGAGATCAAGACGACCGTAGTGTCCCTGGGGCTGACGTCCGCCGGTTGCGGGATCCTCGGCTCTGTGGAGTGAGATGAGGAAAACCTCTTCGACGGTCATCCCGAGCTGGAGAGCAAAAGCCTGATCGCGGTAGTACGGGAACGCCCAGTCATGACCGCTGCGAAGGGCAGCCGCCGCTGCAACCTGCGCCGCTTCATGCCCGGATCCACCGATGTGGAAGAAGCTTTTTCCTTGCTTCAAGAGGATAAGGACCTTCTCGTCGCACCGCCTCGACGTGAGCATCGTGCGGTACGCCCGGAGCAATTCCTCCTTTGAAAGCGGGGTTTTGTTTGATTCTCTAGGAGTAACGCGAATTTGTGTTGACGGCATGTTCCCGGTTTCCCCTCCCGAGGGAACGACCTGATTCAGGGTCGCCCTAGGATGGCTCAACGTGAACTAGCTTGACACGCTCGAAAAGCGCGTCTTGAGTGATATCTACAGCACTAGAACCAAAAATGGAGGCAAAAGATTCCGTGAGTTTCCTCTCGACCTCCTCGAGGGCGATCTCTCTTCCGAGGACCTGCTTCATCGATGTCACTCCTTTGTGGAAAATTCCACACGGAATGATCCGAGCAAATTTCTGGAGATCGGTGTTGACGTTGAGCGCAAATCCGTGCATGGTCACCCATCGACTCACCTTCACCCCGATCGCAGCAATCTTCTCACCGCTGGTCCAGACTCCTGTCATTCCCTCTTCCCGTCCCCCCTGAATGCCGAATGTGCCCAGAGTTGCGATCAGTACCTCTTCGAGCTGCCGAAGATATGCATGAATGTCGGGGGAATGTTGATTGAGGTCGACGATAGGATAGCCAACAACCTGTCCCGGTCCATGGTAGGTAATATCTCCGCCGCGGTCTATGTGGAAGACCTCCGTTCCGTCCTGGGTAAGTTCATCGTCAGAGGCCAGGAGGTGGTTATCGTCGCCCCCCTTCCCGATGGTGTAGACGTGATCGTGCTCGGTGAATAGGAGTACGTCCTCAATCTGACCGCGCTGACGGAGTTCAAGAAGCTTGTGCTGCAAGTCCCACGTTTCAGCGTATCGTGTTCGACCGAGATGGGAGACTAGTATATGCTTTGTTGTCAACGGGAACGCGCTGAATTATATGTTGATGGCCTGTCCAAACGCGTCGCCCGCTGCTTCCATGATTGCTTCAGAGAGCGTCGGATGAGCGTGCATCGTTCGGAAGAGTTCTTCGTTTGTCGTTTCGAGAGCTCGCGCGAGAACCAACTCAGCAATCAACTCTGTCGCCTCTGAGCCGATAATGTGGGCACCGAGCAACTCACCGTACTTCTCATCGAATACAAGCTTGACGATCCCCTCAGTCTCACCGATCGCCATCGCTTTGCCGAGAGGTCGGAATGGATATCGGCCGACCTTGATCTTATGGCCAGCAGTGATTGCCGCCTCCTCGGTCATACCCACGCTTGCCACCTGAGGCTGGCAATACGTGCAACTTGGAATATTGGTCCTGTCGAATCCATGCATAGATTTTCCGGCGAGATGCTCCACCGCAACGATTCCCTGATGAGATGCCGCGTGCGCGAGCCAGGGAGCTCCTGAAACATCTCCTATGGCATAAATACCTTCAACGTTCGTTTTGCCGAACTTGTCGACGAGGATCGCTCCTCGGTCCACTTTCATTCCCAGGGATTCTAGACCTAGGTTTTCAACATTCCCCTGAACACCAACCGCCATCAACGCAACGTCACCTTTCAGCTCCTGCATTCCGTCCTTGGTCGACACCTTCACTGTCACATCGTTCCCGACAAGAACGGATTCGACTTTCGCATTTGTCAGAATTTCGATCCCCTGTTTTTTCAGGCTCGATTCCAGGAGCTTTGTGATCTCCTTGTCTTCTTTCGGAAGCACCGACGGGAGCATCTCCACCACAGTCACTTTCGTCCCGAGAGAGTTGTAGAAATAGGCGAATTCTATCCCGATCGCCCCTCCTCCAATCACGAGGAGTGATTTGGGAAGCTCGGACAAGGTCATCGCTTCAGTGCTCGTGATGATCTTCTTGCGATCGATGACGACTCCGGGAATCGATCTTGGCCTTCCCCCCGTGGCGAGAAGTGTGAACTTTGTCTTTATCGTGTCAACGACTTTACCGTCTTTGCTCACCTCAATCGAGTTCTTTCCTGTCAATTTGGCTGTTCCGTTCATAACCTCGATCTTGTTCTTCTTCATCAGGTATTCGACGCCTTTGGAGACCCGGTCGGCGACATCCCGGCTTCGCTTGATAATTTTGGTAAAATCGAATTTCAGATCTGTAAAGGAGAAGCCGAATTCCCCAGCTTTCTTGAATGAATTATAGAGCTCTGCGCTTTTCAGG
>JAPLFP010000300.1 GCA_026390585.1 Ignavibacteriales bacterium
AAACGAAACAGTATTTGAAATCGGCGTTAAGCAGTGAAGGTGTGGAAACGGAGTCGATGTACCCGGCATTCGCCCAGAAAGCGGAGCTCGAGCAGGATTCTGTAGCTGCACAGCTGTTCAAACAGACGCTCGAAGCCGATGCGCGACATGGCAGACTTCTGAAGAGAGCGATGGACCAGGAAACAAACATCTCTCATCTCCCGTACATGATGTGTCCCAAGTGCGGCTATATCAAAGGGCCAGAGAAGGAAACAGAATGCCGCGTATGCAAAACGAAGATCGAGTCATTCAAGAAACTGTGAGCAGGGGAACACATCAGGCGCCTGCTCATGTCACCATAGCTCCACATATCGAACAATAATTGATTCCAATGTCGACACTGAAGACGTATCGAATCGAACGTGATGCTCTTAACGAACTTATACAAACACTCCGCAACGAAAAGTACATAGTCATCGGCCCGACCCCTCGAGGGGGGGCAATCGTACTCGACGAAATCACAGCTGCATCACAGCTGCCCATCGGTAAGACGGATGAGCAGTCTCCTGCCCAGTACCATCTGAAAGAGCGGACGGACCAGGCGTATTTTGGTTTTTCGGCCGGACCGCATTCGTGGAAACGCTATCTCTTTCCCCCTGTCTTCAAGCTGTTTGCAGCGAACCGGGATGCCAACGGTTTCCATGTTTCTGATGACGCAAATATCCCGAAGGACGGAGATCGGTATGCGCTTCTGGGCGTCCGCGCGTGTGATCTGAGCGCCATTCTCATTCAGGATCAAGTTTTCGGCGGCGGGACCTACAAGGATCCTGCGTACCTGAGGGCAAGGAGCCAGGCATTCATCGTTGCCGTCAATTGCACGCGTGCTGGAGGGACATGTTTCTGCTCGTCGGTTCGTACTGGGCCACGTGCACGTGTGGGCTTCGACCTGGCTCTCAGCGAGGTCATTGACAATGAGCACTATTTTATCGTGGAAGTCGGCACCGATCGCGGTGAAGAAGTGATGTCCAGCATCAGCCGACGCCCTGCGGGTGACGATGAGGTCGAGAAAGCCGATCGGCTGATTCGTGCTGCTGCGCAATTGACGGGACGCTCCCTCGAACCCGATAACACCCGAGAGATCCTCTATCAGAACACTGATCACCCACGATGGGACGTGGTCGGCGCACGATGCCTCTCTTGTGCAAACTGCACAATGGTTTGTCCGACATGTTTCTGCGCTACGGTGGAAGATACCACCGATCTCACTGGCACAGAAGCTCAGCGAACCCGCAAATGGGATTCTTGTTTTACGATGGACTTTTCCTATATCCACGGAGGAAGCGTTCGCCCCTCAGCCAAAGGACGCTATCGTCACTGGCTCACGCATAAACTTGCTTCCTGGGTCGACCAGTTCGGGACCATCGGCTGTGTGGGGTGCGGTCGCTGCATTACGTGGTGCCCGGTGGGGATCGATATCACCGAAGAATTTCGAGTCATCCGCGAAACGTATCTCATGACCAGCCGCACAAGTTCAACCAAGGAGACTACCCATGGAAACTCTTGAACGCATTCTTGGCCAACATCCATTCTTCAAGGACCTCGGACCAGAATACCTGCAGCTTGTCACCGGCTGCGCATCGAATGTCCGATTTGAACAGGACAATTTCATCTTCCGGGAAGGGGAGGAGGCCAATCAGTTCTACCTCATCAGAGAAGGGCGGGTTGCGCTTCAGGTGTTCTCACCGGAACGAGGCCACATTACGGTCGAGACGCTGGGAGAAGGCGACATCCTGGGCTGGTCCTGGTTGATTCCTCCGTACAACTGGCATTTCGACGCGAAGGCACTCGACCTCACGCGCGCGATCGCTCTTGACGGAAAGTGCCTGCGCCGCAAATGTGAGGAAGATCATCATCTGGGATATGAAATCCTCAAGCGCTTTGCGCATATCATTGAACAGCGACTTGAATCCACTCGACTACAACTTCTTGATCTCTATGGCGTCCGTTCTTGAAATTTCAAAAGATATAACGTCCGTTTCCGCAGGCCCGATGGTGCCACAGCCGTTTGTGATCAAACGGTTTCGCAAGGAAACAGAAGATACGTTTACCTTCGAACTCGAACCGAAAGAGGGCCGTTCCCGCTTTGCTTTCGGTCCCGGTCAATTCAACATGGTCTATGTCTATGGGGTGGGCGAAGTACCGATTTCCATTAGCGGGTCGCCATCGACGCATGGACTCATCCACACGACACGTGCAGTCGGGACCGTCACCAAGGCAATGGCCAAGCTCAAGAAAGGCGATATCGTCGGGATCCGTGGTCCTTATGGCACAACATGGCCGGTCAAGGAAGCGCGTTCTCATGACGTCGTCGTTGTGGCCGGTGGCATCGGACTTCCGCCGCTCAGAGGGGCAATCTACGAAATTCTCGCGAATCGCAAAGACTACGGCAAGATCGTGTTGCTGTACGGCGTCCGGACGCCGGCGGATATCCTCTTCAAAGACGAATTGGAACAGTGGCGTGCACGGTTCGACATGGAGGTGTTCATTACTGTCGATCGGGCGGTCTCGGAATGGAGAGGAAACGTGGGCGTTGTGACCACATTGATCTCCAAGGCTGGATTCGATCCACAGAACAC
>JAPLFP010000317.1 GCA_026390585.1 Ignavibacteriales bacterium
AAGGGGCGAAAACGGTGTTGCCATCGAAAGCATACGCGAAAATCTCCATGCGCATCGTTCCAAACCAGAGTTCAGCGAAGGTGGCGAAGTTGTTCGAGAAGCACTTAAGAAAGATTGCTCCAAAGACGATTACTCTGAAGGTTCGCAATCTGCATGGCGGCGAGCCAGCGATCACACCGATTGACAGTCCGGGTGTCAAGGCCGCGGTCGCAGCATTGGAACGGGGATTTGGCAAGAAGCCTCTTTACCAGCGCGAGGGCGGTTCAATTCCTATCGTCGTGCAGTTCAAGAACCTCCTTGGAATTGACACGGTCCTTCTGGGAATTGGTCTGGAGGAGGGAAATGCTCATGCACCGAACGAATATATTGATTTGAACAATTTCTTTGGTGGAATCCGCACGTTTGCTCACTTCTACAATGAACTCCCGATGTATTGGGGTGCTTCTGGGAAGAAGCGATAGGCGAGAAGTGATAAACTCTCGAGAGAGATTGTCCCAAATGTCATTCTGAGGTCCGGTGTTTTCGATCGGACCGAAGAATCTGCTTACGGTCAGCTGATTCTTCACTTCGCGGAGTTTACCCCGCCAAAGGCGGGGCTCTCTGCCCGACTGCGGTCAGGCAGGCGGGCGTTCAGAATGACGTTCGCTTCTCTCTTGGTGGTTTTGTACCTTGATGTCAAACAAGTCGGGTGAGCATGAAGATCTACACGAAAACTGGGGACAAAGGGAGCACGTCGCTTTTCGGCGGAAAACGGACCTCAAAGGATTCGCTTCGCATCGAGGCATATGGCACAGTCGATGAGCTCAATTCCGCACTTGGAATTGCCCGGGCGTTGAATCCGAAATTGGATCTGGATGAAATCATTGGACGACTCCAGAACGACCTCTTCGTTCTCGGTGCAGATCTTGCAGCACCGATGGGGACAAGGTCTTCCCACGTTCAGCGAATCCAAACCGAGCATATCGCTGAACTTGAGCAAACCATCGACAGGCTTGATGCCCGTCTTCAACCGCTTTCAACATTTGTTCTTCCCGGTGGATCTCAGCTTGCCTCCCAGCTCCATCTGGCCCGGACCATCTGCCGACGAGCAGAGCGATTCGTCGTAAAACTCTCTCGCAAGGAAAAGATCGGACTTTTTTGCATCGTCTATCTGAACAGATTGTCTGACCTTCTTTTTGTAATGGCGCGATTTGCCAACTACTCAGACGGGAGGCAGGAGACGCCGTGGATTGCGTCTCCAAAGAGTTAGAGAGAGCTCGTTGCCACTGTGTTTTCTCTTCGAGTCAGCCCAATGCACTTCAGCGAGGTCATTGCAGAACTTCATTCTATGGCGGATCCTGCAGCCGTCAGAGGCCTCAGTCGATTCGGATTGCCAACAGAAAATGCTCTGGGAATCTCGGCTCCAAATCTTCGGGCGTTGGCAAAAAGGATTGGCAGGGATCAGGGACTATCATTGAAACTGTGGGCAACGGGAGTCCACGAGGCTCGAGTTCTCGCGGCTCTCGTCGGTGAACCGGATCAAGTGAGCAAGCGTCAGATGGCTCGGTGGGCCAGGGACTTCGATTCGTGGGGGGTCTGCGATGCGTGCTGTGCCGTCCTTTTTGTGTACACTCCGCACGCGATGGAGATGGCATTCAAGTGGTCCCGCGACAAGAGGGAGTATGTAAAGAGGGCGGGATTTGTCTTGATGGCTTCGATGGCAGTCCACCAGAAATCTCTCGCGGATAATAAGTTTGTCCCGATGTTGAGGGCGATCCGTGAGCAGTCGGCGGATGAGCGCGGGTTTGTGAAGAAGGCTGTGAACTGGGCTCTGCGCCAAATAGGAAAGCGGAACCTTCATCTCAACTCACTTGCCATCGAGACTGCTATCGAGATCCATTCGCTCAAATCCCCAGCGGCGAGATGGGTTGCGTCTGATGCGCTGAGGGAACTTCGTAGCGACGCGGTTCAGCGTCGGTTGAAAGCAAAGCTGGCGAGACGCAACTCCCGCTGACAATTTTGCCTTACCAAGCCGTTGCCATAAAAGGCCTTCGTGGTTCACGACGAGCCCCCCAATTACTCCCGCGTGGCTCGACAGTGTTGGGTGCAAACCTGGACTTCTTGAAGCCTCACAGACTCTCTCCGGCGGCGGGCAATCATTGACCTGCCTTAACGATAATTCCTATCATTTTCTTGACAAAACAGCAAATCATCCATATATTTACGACCGATTTTGACACTTTCCTTCACCGCTTTTTTCCCCATTGAGCACTGATATGCTCACAGAATTTGGCAAAGTATTCATCTTCCTCATCATCGGTGCCCTTTTCGTCGCAGCCGGAATGTTCGTGTCGTGGATTCTGCGACCGCATCGGCCATATCCGGGTAAAAATGCCCCGTACGAATGCGGCGAAGACCCAGTGGGTGACGCATGGGTGAGATTCAATCTGCGGTTCTACGTCATCGCCCTTATCTTCTTGATCTTCGACGTCGAAGTCGTTTTCCTTTTTCCCTGGGCGCTCGTCTACCGCAGCTTCGGCCTCTTCGGTTTCCTCGAGATGGCAGTCTTCCTTGGGATTCTTATTATCGGATTTGTCTATGTGTGGGTGAAAGGAGACCTTGATTGGGACAAGCCTCGTCCGGAAGTCCCTCATGTCAATCGGTCTCCGCAGTCGTACTCTGAGCATGAGAAGGCAAGTGAAGAGATCCCAGTCGTGCAATAGACCACTTTGAACTAGCCAACCACTATGGGTTTACTTGATCAACGATTCGAAAACGGCAACGTTTTCGTTACTTCACTGGAAAACCTGCTGAACTGGGCAAGGCTCTCTTCGCTCTATCAGATGCAGTTCGGCCTCGCATGCTGTGCCATCGAGATGATGGCTGCCTCGGCATCGGATTTTGACATCATGCGCTTTGGAATCATTCCACGTGCAACGCCTCGACAGGCAGACGTGATGTTCGTCGCCGGGACAGTGACAATCAAAATGGCATCTCGCATCAAGCGTCTCTATGACCAGATGGCCGAACCACGATATATCATTTCCATGGGAAGCTGCGCCAACTGCGGCGGACCATACTGGGAACACGGCTATCATGTGTTAAAGGGGGTAGACCGGGTGATCCCGGTCGATGTCTATGTCCCCGGTTGCCCACCGCGCCCCGAAGCGTTGCTGGAAGGAATTATCAAGCTTCAGGAGAAGGTGCGTAACGAAAGCCTCGTCAAGAAGTCAGCAGAGGAGAAGTAAAGAACATGACGGCTCAAGAAATCCACGATGGTCTAAAGGCGAAGTTCGGTGGCGCAGTCCTGGACGCGAAATTCGAGGTCATGCAACCGTGGATCTCCATCGCTCCGGATCGAATGAAGGACGTCGCCTTCTTTCTGCGCGACGATCCGTCGATGCAGTTTGACTATATGATGTGTCTGAGTGGGGTCGACTACAATGACGGACGCCTTGCCATCGTCTACCATCTCTTCTCGATGGTTCACAGGCATAAGATCGTTCTCAAAGCCTTCTGCACGAAGGAGAACCCTCACGTCCAGACCGTGAGTTCTGTGTGGGGCACGGCGAACTGGCACGAGCGTGAAGTGTTTGACATGTATGGCATCATCATCGATGAACATCCGGATCCTCGTCGGCTCCTTATGCCGGATGATTGGGAAGGGCATCCGCTTCGGAAAGACTACAAAGTGCCTGAATTCTACAACGGAATGAAGGTCCCGTATTAACGGCGAGCAAACCATTCACATGAACGAGACAAAAACACTTCCGACTGAATACGTTACCCATCCTGGTGGTATCAAGTCTTCCAGAGGCCAGACTCTCCGAACAGACGAGATGATCATCAATATGGGGCCGCAGCACCCATCGACTCACGGCGTGTTGAGGCTCGAGATCGTCGTGGACGGCGAGATTATCATTGATGTCATACCGCATATCGGCTACCTCCATCGGTGCTTCGAGAAGCACGCGGAGCACATGACCAACTACCAGCAGGTCATACCATATTGTGACCGACTGGACTACTGTGCGGCGATCAACGAGGAACACTCCTACGTCCTGGCAGTCGAACGTATGCTGAAGATCGAGCTACCTGAGCGGGTGGAATACATACGGGTCATCATGGCGGAGCTTCAGCGTATCGCCAGTCACTTGATTGCCGTCGGAACATTTGGCATCGACGCAGGCGCCTTTACACCGTTCCTTTATGCATTCCATGATCGGGAACTTATTCTCAGCCTTTTTGAGATGACCTGCGGCGCACGACTGCTCTACAATTACTTCTGGATTGGAGGATTGTCGCATGACCTCCCACCGCAGTTTGTCGACAAAGCCAAGGAGTTCTGCACGCACTTCAAACCGCGGATCAAGGAGTTCAACGATCTGTTGACCTTCAACGAGATCTTCGTCACGCGAACGGCGAACGTTGGGGTGCTTCCGAAAGATGTCGCAATTAACTATGCCTGCAGTGGCCCGATGCTCCGCGGTTCGGGCATCAACTGGGATCTCCGTCGCGACGATCCGTATTCTGTGTACCACAAGATTGAATGGGAGCCAAAAGTCGGCAAGGGAGAGATGGGGACGGTCGGTGATGTGTGGGATCGTCACATCGTGCGTATGCGCGAGATGGAGGAGAGCGTCAAAATCATCGAGCAGGCTCTGGCGGCATTGCCGGCAGGAAATGTTCAGGCCGCAATTCCCAAGAGGATTCGACCTGATGTCGGAGAGATCTACGCACGGACCGAGACGCCTCGCGGTGAACTGGGATTCTATATTATCAGTGACGGCTCCGCCACTCCATATCGCGTCAAAGGCCGTTCGCCGGCATTCGTCAACCTGAGTGTCTTACCTGAAATATCCCGTGGCGCAATGATCGCCGACCTCGTCCTCATCGCTGGAAGCGTCGACATCGTTCTCGGTCAGGTCGATCGATAAGAGTTGCCCGAGATGTAAAGAGTCGGTTGTGTTCTCAATATCTTGACTGAACCTATGGAAGCATTTCAAAATCTCGGATTCTGGGGAACACTGTTGGTCACGTTCGTGCTCAGCGCTCTGCCCATGGTGTTCATCCTGCTTTACGCCCTCGTCACCATTTATCTGGAGATGAAAGTGGCGGCTCACGTGCAGGATCGCCTCGCTTATATGAGGACGGGTTGGCACGGTGTGCTCCAGCCAATCGCAGATTTCATCAAGCTGATTCAGAAAGAAGATATCATCAGCGTCGCGGCAGACAGGAAGCTCTTCATCCTGGCGCCGTATATCGTCTTTATGGGAACGTATGGTGCATACGCTGCGATTCCTTTCAGCAGCATCTTCATCGGGGCCAACCTGCTCTGGCAGTCCTCATCGCGGTGATGATCACGGGTTCCCTGAATCTGCAGGAGGTGACTAAATTCCAGGAAGGCGGAATTCAAAACTGGCTCATCTTCGGCGGCCCGCTGCCGTTGCTTCAGAAGATCCTGATCACTCCGTTTACAGTCATCACCTTCCTGATTCTTTTTGTTGCATCCCTCGCCGAAGTCAATCGCACACCGTTTGACTTGCCCGAAGCTGAATCCGAGCTTGTCCAGGGATTCTTTACAGAGTATAGTGGAATGCGATGGGCATTGTTCTATGTGGCAGAATATGCCAATATGTTCCTGGTGGCTGGTGTAGCTGTTGCTCTCTTCCTGGGCGGCTGGGAAAGCCCCTTCGGTTCGTTCCTCTCCGGCCCGATCTGGGGGATGTTCTGGTTCATCATCAAAGGGATGGTGCTCGTTTTCTTTCAGATCTGGCTCCGCTGGACACTGCCACGTCTGAGAGTCGATCAGCTGATGTATACATCCTGGAAAGTGTTGACGCCATTTTTGTTCGTTTGTATCATCGCCATCGGACTCATCTTGGTGCTGTGATTGAACAATACACGGTAGAATTGACATGACTGCTGTTAGAACATACTTCAACAACATCTGGCTGACGCTCTACACGATCGCGATTGGAATGAAAATTACGATCAGTCACTTGTTTGTCAAGAATGTGACGACCCAGTACCCTGACGTCAAACTTAAGATGCCCGAGCGGGCCCGCAATCGCCTCTATGTCAATATGGACGATTGTATTGGCTGTGACCAATGTGCCATGGCCTGCCCTGTGGATTGCATCACCATTGAGACGATCAAGTCGACTCCGGATCAGGATTTGGGAACAACCTCGACCGGACAGAAGAAGCGCCTTCACGTCCCCGTGTTTGATATTGACATCGCGAAATGCTGTTACTGCGGGCTTTGCGTTCCGCCGTGTCCGACCGAATGCATCGTAATGACGGACGTGTATGAGTTCTCGGAATTCGATCGGAAAAATCTGATCTACAATTTCAGCGTCATGACGCCGCAGGACATAGAGCAGGCGAGGGCAAAACTCAAAAAGGCAGAAGAGGAAGCGGCGGCAAAGAAGGCAGCAGCTGCGGCGGCCGCGGCAGCTGCAAAAGCAGCAGCTCCTCCGGCAGCACCGCCAGCCGACAAGCCTGCGGGTGCGCCGCAATCACAACAACCAAGTACTCCGGCTTCGGATTCTCCGGGCCAACCTGGAAAGTCGTAATCGCCATGGATCTGTACACAATTGCGTTCTATCTCTTTGCCATCGTCACGTTGACCTCGGCGTCGATTGTGGTTTTCTCCAAGAACATTATCTATTCAGCGTTTGCCCTGCTCTTTGCGTTCTTCGGAGTCGCTGGGCTGTATGTGTTGCTGATGGCCGATTTCATCGCCGTCACTCAGTTGATGATCTACGTCGGCGGCATCCTTGTTCTCGTGTTGTTCGGCGTCATGTTGACCACGAGGGTCATCAATGTGGACATGAGAACAGGGACCATCCAGACTTTGCCAGCGGTGCTGATCGTTGCTGCTCTCTCCGGTATGTTGGTTGGAGTGTTCTGGACAACCGACTGGAGGGTCATGCCGGCTTCCTCCGGATTCGAGAAAACCGCACCCAGAATCGGAGAACTGCTGCTCACGAGCTATCTGCTTCCGTTTGAAATTGCATCGGTAGTGTTGCTGGTGGCTCTGGTTGGCGCGGCGATGATTGCGCGTCGGGAAAAGAAAGCGCAGTAAACTTCTAGATTGAATCGGACGAGGCGAAGGCATTTGCTTTCGCTATGGAGTAAAAAGAATGGTACTTGCTGATTTTTTCCAATGGCTGCAGACCCCAGGTCTGACCCATTTTCTGCTCGTCAGCGGCATCCTGTTCTCGCTGGGGGTGTTTGCGATCCTCACAAGGCGGAATGCGATCATGGTGCTGATGGGCATCGAGTTGGTGCTGAACGCAGCGAACATCAACTTCCTTGCGTTCTCCCGCTTCACCACCGGAACACTCGACGGCCACGTGTTCGCGATTTTTGTCATCATTCTTGCAGCTGCCGAGGCGGCTATCGCCCTGGCCATCATCTTGAACATCTATCAGAATTTCAACAGTGTGAACGTCGACGAGATCAATCAGCTCCGAGATTGATGCGGACGACTTTTCTTCGGGAACAGAAGAGCTAAAAACAGACAATGTCTCAAGAAACGATACTCCAGCTTAGCGTTGTTGCCTATCTCCTCCCTCTGCTCGGGTTTGTGATCCTCGTTTTCTTCAACAAGAGGCTCCCGCGACAGGGTGACTTGATCGAGACAGCAATTGTTTTCCTCGGCCTGATCCTTTCGGGTGTGATTTTTGCTTTCAAGATGGGGTCTTACCAGAACGAAACCATCCAGGCGACCTTCACATGGGTCAGTTTTGGCACTGTCCCCGGGGTCGGTCCGATGGTCATGACCCTCGGCATCA
>JAPLFP010000193.1 GCA_026390585.1 Ignavibacteriales bacterium
CCAAAAAGCAACGCACCAAGCGATTGAAAACTATTTCCGCGTGGGTTGTCTCTGCCGACATGGGCTACGGACACCAGCGCGCCGTGTTTCCGTTGAAGGATATCGCCAAAGAAGGGCTCATCACCATTGGCAAGAATGACGGATCGAACACGAAAGAGAAAAAATCATGGAAACGGCTGCTGAATACGTATGAATCCCTCTCCCGTTCTCGCGGTATTCCATTGATCGGCAAGCCAATCTTTGCGATGTTCGACGCGTTAATGCACATACCCGAGTTCTATCCCATCCGGAATCTTTCGCGCAGTACGTACCAGGTCGATTTGTTGGAAACCAGCATCAATAATGGATTATGCAACGGGATGATGGAAAAGATTTCGACAAAGCAACTCCCGTTGATCACGTCATACTTTGCCCCGTCAATCGCGGCGGACATGCGCGGGTATGAACCGGTCTATTGCATTATCTGTGATGCAGATATTAACCGGGTGTGGGTAGCGAAACAACCTTGGGAAAGCCGCATTAACTATTTCGCTCCGTGCGGCAAAGCGGCTCAGCGGTTACGATCCTACGGCGTGCCGGAAGAAAGGATATTTCTGACAGGATTTCCTCTTCCACTCGATCTGATTGGAAACAATCTTGCCACAGTGAAGTCAGATGTGGGTCAGCGGTTATGCTACCTTGATCCGAACAACAGGTTTTGGACGAATCATCGGAAAAGCGCGGAGCACTTTCTCGGCAAGAACAATTGCACCTTCCGGAACAAGCGCACGCTGACAATCACCTTTGCGGTCGGCGGGGCGGGGGCGCAAAAGGAGATCGGCGGACGGATTGCTGTGAGCCTGAAAGAAAAAATCCGCAACGGCACGGTTCGATTGAATCTTGTCGCGGGGATCCGCCCGGAAGTGTTCTCCTATTTTCGCGATATCAAAACTGAAATTGGGTCCGACAACATCCGCGTCCTGTACGCGGAAACGATTGATCAATACTTCCAGCAATTTAACATGGCGATGCGCGAGACCGATATGTTGTGGACAAAACCGAGCGAACTTTCATTCTATGCGGGACTTGGCATTCCGATTGTCATGACGCCGCCGATCGGTGCGCAGGAACGCTTTAACCGGCAATGGTTATACGAAATCCACGCGGCAGTGGCACAGAAAGATCCTGACTATACACATCAATGGCTGTTTGAAATGTTGAACGATGGACGCCTCGCCGATATGGCGTGGTCTGGATTCTTGAAAGCGCGAAAACTGGGCACAGTAAAAATCATGGAAGTCTTTGAAACAGGGAAAATGACGCGCAGCAATTCGCCGCTGGAGCGGTAAAACCTGTCGTTGCGTCGCACGCTCTTCGGATTTGCCCGCAAGAACACATTGAACCTATGACAAGTCAGAAAGAACGATATTTTCTCCTCTATCTTAAGACCGGCGAAGGGCATTTCGCTCCTGCCCGCTCGATTGCACAGTATCTTTCATCCATCCACGGAAACAGCATTGAACCGGTGCTCATAGACGGCCTCACGGATGCAAACTCGTTACCGCGCTCTCTCATTGAAAAAGGCTATCGGCTCCTGCAAGCGCGCGCGAAATGGTACTACGAATTCCTCTATGCCACCAACAAGTTTCCGCCGATCGGGTATTTGAACGTCGCAATTGCCAACTATTTCATCAAACCGTATCTCAAGAAACGTATTGAAGAAGAACGGCCCGCGAAAATTGTCATTTTTCATTTTTTCCTCATCGCACCTGTGTTCGATATTTTGAAGGAACTGCGATACGATATTCCGGTCATCACGGCAGTCACCGATCCATTTACAGCACATCCGCTGTGGTTTCAACGGCCGCAACAGCGGTATATCGTCTTTAGCGAACGATTGAAAACGTATTGTATGAAGAGCCGTAAGATTCCCGAATCTCGACTTCATGTCTTTCCATTTATCATCGACGAGAAATTTGCTGCACCTCTTCCATCTTCCGAAATTGCCCGTGTGAAACAAAAGTTTGGGTTCAGACTTCATAAAAAATGTGTGCTCATCATTGGCGGAGGGGACGGCATTCCGCACGGAAAGCCCATTCTCCGGCGATTATTGCATGCTTCGCTGGATGTCGAGATTGCCATCGTCTGCGGCAAAAACAAAGAACTCTATGCCGTTGCTCTCGAATTGCAGAAACGTTATCCATCACTCAAGGTGTTTGCATTCGTCGATTTTGTGTATGAACTTCTGAACGCTGCAGATATTGTGATTACCAAATGCGGCGCTTCGACGATCATGGAAGTATTGATGATGAAAAAGATCCCCATCATCAATGATTATATCTGGGAACAGGAATTGGGAAACATGGAATTCGTCCGCGACAATGAACTCGGCATCTTCGAGCGCAACATCGGAAAACTCCCGCAGATCGTACGAGATCTTGTTTCTGACGAAGATCAATACCAACGTTATCGACATAATATCGAGATGATGAAAGTGCGGAGCGGAACAAAGCAGGTGGCGGAGTTTGTGAAGAAAATGAACAACGACAATGAATAACAATCCTACAAAGTTGAATCAACCATGGAACCAATAAGCGTCGGAATCTTCCTCGCCACAATGGGAATCAATAGTGTCGTCAGCTTCATTGCAGGCATGCTGACCGAACGAGCCAGTACTGAGCGAAAGATTACTGAACTGAAGAGGCAAATTCTTGCATTATCAAACAAGTCTGCCAGTATTGGAGGTCGACACAAGAAGCTTCTCTGCGCATGCGCTCTCTATGACATCGCTCTTATTAAAGCATCAGAATCCTCGAATGAGGAGGTCCGTAGTCTTATTTTGGAATTCTCCCCGGTTGCGGCCCTGCTCAAAGAAGGAGGCAACGGTTGGATCGAAAGGTTGAGAATTCACTTCCAAATTGAATCGGTGAAGAAGAAATACCTGGATGGACTTAAGGGGATGGCGAAATAAGGTCAAAAAGAGAGATTGACCAATGCAATGCAAACCCCGCGAGGCCAACGTCACGAAGAGGCTCGAGAATGTCACTACTGAATTACGATTCTAACGCGACCGCGCCAGGGCGCATAGACAGCCATCACGTTGACGGGAAGAAAGACCTATGAATACGGAAGCTCTTGATTTCATTCGCGAGTATTATGCCCCGGCTCGAGTTTGTCTAGTTGGGCTCAGTGATCCGCTGTATGCGCTTGTCAGAATGGGGCAATCACAAATCACTCCCGACCGCGAGCGCTCAAAATGGAATCACGCCTTCTTGTTGGGGGAACAGCGGGGGTGGTTCTGGTGGAAGCAAACCTACATACTTGAAAGTGATTTTCATTTCAGCTTCCGGAATATCCACTTTATTAACGGACCCCGGGAGAGCTTGCTTCAGAAATGGTGCAAGGATTCAATCGAATACGCGTGTGTGTTGGGGATGCCCCTGACATCGAAGGAGGAGCAGGAGGTTCTGGCGAAAGCATCGGAGATTGCCCATGACGAGCGGTATCGTTATCCTGTCGAAGGGTTATTCGGCACTTTGTGGGCGATGTGGGCAGGAAGGCTTCACAAGCAAAACATCTTCGACATGAACTACGCCATTCAATGTGCCACGTATGTTCGAACGTGCTATCAGGCGATCGGCAAAGACCCGCTTGCTGAGTCGACAGATGATATTTCCAACACATCCCCGGAACGACTTTGGCAGAGCCCGTTGTTCACCGTGCGTCATGAGTGGCACCGCCAGGCAGTATAGCCGTTGCGAAGTATGCCTTTTCCCGGGCGTACACTGGGTGGGTTGCTAGCACCCGTCGTGCCAGTCACTTAAAGAACCTCTCGATTTGGGGAGCTGCCATTATCGGATAGTATTGGGCTGCATCGCTCTTCTCCACATGTGATCTCATCGGATGCCTTCTCTTCTGTTTGGTCACGATTCTCTCCCGGCCGATCAATTTCACATAGGTTTGCCCGCTTCGCCCAAGCCCCACTTCCAGTTGCGGATTTCGGGCATGTCCTCGCCATGTGCGGCAATGTATTCCTTGTGGTCGAGCAGCTTCTGGTGAAGTGTCCGCCGGGCACTGGACGCCCGCGAACCCAGTTGCGGGAGACGATCAATCGCGTCCCCGGTCAGATGAAAGCGGTCGAGGTCGTTCAGCACCACCATGTCGAACGGCGTTGTGGTCGTCCCCTCCTCCTTGTAGCCGCGGACGTGCAGGTTCTTGTGGTCCGTACGGCGATACGTGAGCCGATGAATCAGTGTCGGATAGCCGTGAAACGCGAAGATGATCGGTTTGTCGGTCGTGAAGAGCAGGTCGAAATCTTTTTCGCTCAAGCCGTGCGGGTGTTCGCTCTGCGGCTGGAGTTTCATCAGATCGACCACGTTAATCACACGCACCTTCAATTCGGGAAAAAGCTGCCGTAACAACTCGACTGCAGCGAGGGTTTCC